>CAXUDF010000071.1:2848-7310 GCA_964249695.1 uncultured Acidobacteriaceae bacterium | reverse complement strand
CAAGGTGGGACCTGCTTCATCGCTGGCGGGTGTTGCTGATCACCGCCGCATTCACTTTGCTCGCCGCCGGGCTCCTGAAAGGGGACCGCCCGTAGCAGGTTGCGAAACCCAGGCAGGTCAGTATGCCTTCTGCAGGGAGGCCGCTCTCATTCCGGCCATGCCGAACAGATGTAGCTGGCCGTATCAGGTTCCGGTCTTTGGTTATCGTGTGCCGCTGGAACCAGTATCTCTCGTACCGTAACTGCCTTTTTCTGTTGACAGCGAAATTTCACGCTTCGTATACCTTGCGCTAACTGCAGCCAAGTGCAGCAGGGACAGGGAGAATCGCAACCATGGCAGCTACCGCAAAGAAGACCGACAGCAAAAAGCCCGCAGCCAAAAAGCCCGCGGACAAAGCACCGGCCAAGAAAAAGTAAATGTAACCGGAAAAGCAGCAAAAGGGACGCTCGCAAGCGTCCCTTTTCTGTTGCAGCCAAAGTGAGGCTGCGAAAATAAGGCATGACGCGCCGCCGGTGGATTGCTGATGAGTGGAACGGGGACCGGGCAGCGCTGGTCGGCGCGCAGGCCGTTCACCTGGCGCGGGTGCTTCGCGCGCAGCCCGGCGCGCACTACGACGTCGTCGCGGGAGCGGAGGTTTGGGCTGCCAACATCACCTCGGCCAGCGACGATCGCGTGGAGTTTGCGCTGATCTCACGCTTGGAGGCGGAGCCGGCGCTCCCGCTCACACTGCTGCTGGCGGTGTTCAAGTTCGACCGCATGGAGTGGGCGATGGAGAAGGCGACCGAGCTCGGCGTTGAGCGCATAGTGCCTGCGATTGCGCTCCGCACGGAAAAGCACCTGGCTCAGGCAGCCGTGACGCGCGTGGAGCGGTGGAGGCGCATCGTGCAAGAGGCCGCAAAGCAGTCGCGCCGGGCGGATGTGCCTGTTGTCGAGGACCCGGTACCGCTTCGCCGCGCGATCGAGACGGCTCGTCCAGGCTTGCATCTGCTGCTCGCAGAGAACGAGAAAGTGGTTCTGCTCGGGGACTTGCTGGGAAGCGCCGAAGAAGGCGCAGTGATGCTGGCGGTGGGGCCGGAAGGCGGCTGGACGGCTGAAGAAGAGCGGCTTTTCGCACAGGGCGGCTGGCAGCCGGTGAGCCTGGGCCCCCGTATTCTGCGGGCGGAGACCGCGGCGATCGCCGGCCTGGCCGTTGCCTCGGCTGCAATGCTGCGCTAACAGCAAGGCGCGGCCACCGCCGCGCCGCTTGCTGTTAGCTTTCACTCCTCCCCAGCTAGGAGAGGATTTCCTTCAGCTTTGAGAAAAGCGATCGAGACGTCGGTGCGTTTTCCACCGTCACGCTTTCGCCCAGCTGGCGAAGCAGGTCTTTCTGCTCGCGGGTCAGCTTCTTGGGCGTTTGCACCGCGACCTGCACAATCAAGTCGCCGCGGCCGTGCTCATTCAGGTAGGGCACGCCCTTGCCGCGCATACGGAACTCCTTGCCGCTCTGCGTGCCTTCGGGAATCCTGAGGCGTGTTTCCTGCTCGAGCGTCGGGATGGAGATCTCGTCGCCTAGGGCGGCCTGGGTGAAGGAAACAGGGACAACGCAATGGACGTCATTGCCGTCGCGCTCGAAAAAGGGATGCGGCTTGACGGTGAGGACTATATACAGGTCGCCCGCAGGGCCCCCAAAGCGGCCGGCATCGCCACCCCCGCCGTAGCGGATGCGTGTACCTTCCTCTACCCCGGCCGGGATCGAGACGCGCACGGTATGCGTGCGTTCCGCGCGGCCGTCGCCGTGGCAGGTCGAGCACGGGTCTACGATGACCTGCCCGGTGCCGCCGCAGTTGGTGCAGGTGCGCGCGACTGAAAAGAAGCCTTGCTGAAAGCGGACCTGGCCGCGCCCGCCACACTGCCGGCAGACCGCCGGACCCTTGTTCGAGCGGGTGCCGGTGCCGGAGCAGGTTTCGCACGGCTCCATGCGCCGCACGGAAACCTCTATTTCCTTGCCGAAGACGGCGTCGGTAAACTCGATTGTCTGGTCGAAGCGAAGGTCGCGGCCCCGCTGCACGCGCGAGCTGCCGCCCCTGCCGCCCTGCCCGCCGAACATCTCTCCGAAAATATCGCCGAAGATGTCGCCGATGTCCTGCGCGTTTGAGAACGGGTTGCCGCCGGCACCGGCCGAGCCCACACCGGCGTGGCCGTAGCGGTCGTAGGCGGCGCGCTTATCCGGGTCGCTCAACACCTGGTAGGCCTCGGAGCACTCCTTGAACTTGTCTTCGGCCGCATTATTTCCAGGGTTGCGATCGGGATGGTATTGCATGGCCAGCTTGCGATACGCGGTCTTGAGCTCGCTGTCGCTGGCAGTGCGGGAAACGCTGAGGACTTCGTAGTAGTCGGTTTTGGTCACGGCAGGAATGGTGGAGCCCCTTATCGCATGGTTTTCGCGTACTTTTCGCGCGGACTTCTACGGTAGGCGGCCCTGCCTAATGGGAAAGCCGCCTACGGAATGGTGCGGAGACAGCGGTTACGCCTGCTTCACCTGCGGGTTTGAGGTAATGCGCACCAGGGCCGGCCGCAGCAGCCGCTCCCGAATGCGATACCCGCGGCGCACCTCTTCAAACACCTGCCCGTCCGGCAGGTCGGCTGTTTCCACGCTGCCAAGCGCCTCGTGCACGCGCGGATCAAAGGCGCTGCCCACCGTCTCAACGGTAACGACGTTCAGCGAGCGGAAGGCTTCTTCCATCTGCTTCGCGATGAGCTCAATCCCGCCGCGGAACTGCTCCGGGGTGCCATTGGCCTTGAGCGCAAGCTGGAAGTTGTCGAGCACCGGCAGGAACTGCTCCACAGCCGAGCCGGTCGCGTACTCGCGAAACTCCGAGCGCTCCCGGTCGGCGCGGCGACGGGCGTTTTCAAACTCAGCCTGCAGCCGCGCCAGGCGGTCCAGCAGCGCGTCGCGCTCCCCGCGGAGCCGCTCTGTCTCCGCATCGGCCGCCTCGGCCGGGTGGACCACGCCGCCGGTGCGCTCTGCGCCTTCCACGCCGGTGGTGATGTCGTCAGCCGGATCGCTGGTCGGGTCGGTGTTCTGAATCGCTTCAAGCAGTTCTTCGGAGGTTTCCGGGCGGGTCTGGCTCATCTCTAATTCCTCGGGTCCATCGGGGATTTCGGCTGCGCTGCCTGTTCCGCGAAACCGGTCGATCTGTTCACGGAGCCGGTCCTGAAAGGTTGGGCGCATACTTTCTATTTTCCCATGGATTGCCGTTGCGCTTTCTCCCTTGCCGCTGCTGCCCTGCGATGAGCATGTCAATCTGAGGCACGGGACGCGGATGCTTTGAAAATGCTCCCGTCTAAAACTGCGGAGGCTGCAGGATGCGATCCGCGAGTTGTGCGATAAAGGCGACTGCGTCGATGGTCTTGCCATACTCGACGCGCGTGGGGGCAATGACGGCCAGGGTGCCGGAATGGTCGTGCCCGAGGCGGGTCGGCGCGCCGATCAGGACAAAATTGCTCATCTCCGGGAGTTCCGGCAGATCGCTTTCGAGGCCGACGACGACCCGAACGGTCTGCTGCCGGGCGTCAACGTAAGCCCGCAGAAGCGCGACCAGGCGCTGCTTCTCCTCGAGCGCGGTCAACATCTGGCGCAGGCGGGAACGGTCGAGCTCGCTGCCAAGCAGATTGCCGACGCCGCCGATAAATACTGTGGTGTCTGCGCCCGCGAGCAGCGCACCTCCGCTGCACAACTCCTCGACGGAGCGCAGCAGCCGGTCGTACTCGCTTTGCTCCTCCGCCATGCGCGCGTTCAGCTCGGCCTGGATGCGGTCGACTGACCAGCCGCGAAAGTTCTCATTCAGGTAGCGGGCGCTGGCGTCCAGTTCCGGCGAGGAGAGCTCGCGCGCCGGATGCAGCACGCGGTCCAGCACGACGCCGGCGGTCGTCACGAGCACGGCCAGCACGCGGCCGGGGCCCAAACGGGAGAAATGGACGTGCTCAAGCGCGTGCGACTCACTGGCGGCGAGCAGCGCAATGCCCAGGCCGCTCGAAACAGAGGCGAGCACCTGCGAGGTGCGCTCCAGGAACTGCTGCGCGGAGGAAACGCCGCCGAAGCTTTCCTCAATCTCAGCCCGGCGCTCGGCAGAAAGCCCGGCTGCGCCGCCGGAAACGGCGCCGGACCGGCCCGCAAGCTCCCGCGCGCCAAGCGCCTCCACGTAGAAGCGAAAGGCGAGCGGCGTCGGAATGCGGCCCGCGGAACTATGCGCCTGATCGAGCAGCCCGGCTTCGCCAAGCGTCGCCATGACATTGCGGATGGTCGCGGCGCTCATGCCGTCTTTCTGTGCGAACACCCGCGCAAGCGTCTGCGAAGCCACCGGCTCGCCGGTAGCGATGTACGCCTCAATGATGGCCAGCAGCACGAAGCGTTCCCGCGGACTGATACGAACTGGGGCGAGCATGCGCGTTGATTGCCCTCCTGGCACCACTTCCACGACCG
>CAXUDF010000071.1:0-2748 GCA_964249695.1 uncultured Acidobacteriaceae bacterium | reverse complement strand
TCTGCGGAGGTGACTGCCGGTGCAGCGACTGCCGGCAGCGCGTACAACTCAATTGCGCCTTCGCGCAGAATGGCAAGCTGGTCGCCATCCGGGGACAGCGCATAGTTGTTGCCGGCGGTCAGCACCGGCGACGCATCGAGCACCAGATCCAGCTTGCCTGTTTCGATTGAGAACACGCCGACCGGCTGGCCGAGAATGGAGGAGGCATCGACCGGATCCAAGGTGGCGAGACTGTGATCCATTTCGACCGAGCCGTAGGCAAACCGGTTTCCTCGGGCACTGTAGGCGTAGGTGCCCCAGGTAAACCGCGACTGCCACACCTGCTCCCATAGCTTGTGGCCGTCCAGCGTAAAAGCGTCCACCAGGTGGTCGCTGATATAGGGTATGCAGCTTTGTGTCAGGAAAGCCTGCTCGCTGATGGCGTGCACCACGGGCTGGCAGGTGCTGGTCACCTCAGCCACGGTCCGTGTTTCCCCGTGGAAGGGCGTCAGGATGATGCTCCACTGCTTCGCTTTCTCCTGGCGCACCCCCAGGTAGCCGCCCTCAACCATGGGCAGGACCACCGCGCGGGAGAGGCGCCCGGCGCGCGTGGCGTGCTTCCCTTCGGTATCAATCAACACCAGGCTGTACTCCTGCCGATGCTCGGGCAGGTGCGGCGCGTCGTCGCCCAGGGTGGGGGCGTTGTCGTCAGCCTCCTCGCGCTTCTCGGGCCGGGCAAACTGCACCGCCATTGTGGCTGCATTCGGCGACAGCTGCACAGAGGCGAGCGCGCCTTCCGGATGCAGAAACGTTCGCAGTACCAGCGATCGGTCGCCTTCGTACAGGGTGTTTCGCTGCCGCATCACAAAGCGGCCGCCGCCCAGCACCCATAGGTAGCGGTCACGGTCGTGGAGCCGCCACGTGCCCTCGGCGACTGTTTTGCCCTCCGGAACTGAGAGCACAATGGCGCGCACCGTCTGGTCCTGGTCATCCTCGGGGTCGTCGGGTTCGCGACGCATCAGCTTTGCCACATGAAAGGTGAACAGGAGGTGCGTGCTGTCAAGAAAATCGAGCGTTGCCGAAGGGATTCGGTAGGGGGTAAAAAAGCGGGCCGGCGCAACGTAGCCGAGCGCCTCAACCGGGATGCGCGCCGCGGGGTGCGCCGGCTGCTCCTTCGGGTTGGAGGGCCCGGCGCCGCGGGCGGCCAGCGGAAGTGAGGCCGCAAAAAACCAGAAAGCAGCGGACAGCAGCCAGATCTTGCGCGCGCGCCGCTCCCCGCCCAAAAGGACCATACTCGCTATTGTGCAACACGGTGCACACGCGTGAACATGGTACTGAGGTTGTATCCACTTCACCGTATCGAGCGCCGGCGGCCTCCGGCCCTCAGCCTGACGCTTGCCTCGCGAACCAAATCTGCGCTTCCTATGAAATCTCTTATCGTTCGC
The DNA here is from genome assembly GCA_964249695.1 of uncultured Acidobacteriaceae bacterium. Classification (GTDB taxonomy): domain Bacteria; phylum Acidobacteriota; class Terriglobia; order Terriglobales; family Acidobacteriaceae; genus EB88. Next base: position 1,324 of record CAXUDF010000071.1, on the reverse strand, counting down.
CCGGGAAGTCCGGAGATCTCGCCACGCACCTCGCGCCTACCCGCCGCGGCACTGCTCGCGTTGGTGGCCGTGGCTTCGGCCCACGCCCAGAGCACACCCACGGCGAACGCCCCAACGCGGCCGCTCCAGTCTGCGACAGCTCCGGCTACCCACGCCCTGGACCCTGCACTGCGCGACACAACAGTGGACCCTTGCACCGACTTCTACCAGTACGCTTGCGGAGGGTGGCTGCGGACGCACCCCATTCCGCAGGATCGCTCCAGCTATGGCCGCGATACCGAGGCGGAGGACGCCGACGAGCAGGTGTTGCGGACCATTCTAGAAAGAGCCGCGGGTGCCGCAGGCGCTGACAAGGCCGCGGGCGCGGAACGTGCAACAGCAGCGCCAGCGCGGACCGCGAACGAGCAGAAGATCGGCGACGCATACGCAGCCTGCATGGACACCGACGCCATCAATGCCGCGGGCATTGGGCCGCTACGGCAAAAGCTTGAGGCGGTCAGCACGCTGCAGCGCAAGGAAGATCTGCCGGACCTGCTGGCCGCACTACAGGTTGAGGGCGTGTCAAGCCTCTTCTTTTTTGGCGCGCAGCAGGATGCGCGCCACGCGACTGAAGAAATCGCAGCCGTGGGCCAGCCGCGCCTGGGCCTGCCGGAAAAGGGCTACTACGACCGGCTGGACGGCCGAAGCTCGACCCTGCGCAGCGAGTACATTGCCCACGTGCAGCGCACGTTTGCCCTGCTGGGTGAGCCGGCCGCGGACGCGATGCGGGACGCGAACACGGTTCTGCGCCTGGAAACAGCGATGGCCGCCGCATCGCTCTCGCCGGTTGAAATGCGCGACCCCTTGCGGCTCTACCATCGAACGCCGCTGATGCAGTTTTCGGCAAACTCCCCTGAACTGCAGTTCGCGCACTACCTGAAGGCAGTCGACGCGCCGCCGCTACAGTCGCTCAACGTCATGGAGCCGGTGTACTTCCTGTCGCTGCACGAACTGCTCGATACGGCGAGCCTGGCGGACATCCAGGCGCTGCTGCGCTGGGATGTGGTGCGCTCGGTGCCGGCAACGGCGCTGCCGCAGCCTCTGGATGACGAGAACTTCGCCTTCTACGGCAAAACGCTGGAAGGGGTGCCGCAGCAGATGCCGCGCTGGAAGCGCTGCGCAGAAACCGTGGACCACGAGGTGGGTGAAGCGCTGGGGCAGGTGTACGTGGCAGAGCGCTTTAGCCCCGAGGACAAGCGCCGCACCGAAGCGCTGACGCGCGCGATTGAAGACGCCGCGGGCCGCGATGTCGAAACCCTGGACTGGATGAGCGCGCCCACCAAAG
>CAXUDF010000070.1:0-15995 GCA_964249695.1 uncultured Acidobacteriaceae bacterium | reverse complement strand
GTGCCCGGCGCAGCGCGCAAGACCGCAAACGTCGTGCTGGGTGTCGGCTACGGGCTTGCGGAAGGCGTGGTGGTGGACACGCACGTGCAGCGGCTCTCGAACCGCCTCGGCCTGACCAAACACCAGGATCCGCGCAAAATCGAGAAAGACCTGATGCGGATCATCCCGCGCGACCGCTGGATCGCCTTCTCGCATGAGTTGATTCTGCATGGGCGTTCGATCTGCGTGGCGCGCAACCCGCGATGCGCGGTCTGCCCGCTGGAAACCACCTGCTGGGCCGCGGACAAGACCTGGTGCAGCCACTAGGGCGGCGCGCTGAAGCAACTAGGCCGCGGGGCGGGCGGGCGACGCAGCAGCAGGTTCTTCGCACGCAGGACTCTCGCTCCACGAGAGAGCCGGCGCGTAGCTGCGCAGCAGCGTTTCCGCAGTTCCAGGCTTCGGCAGCGCACGCAACAGGCCGCCTACCGCGCTGCTCCAGCGATCCTGTGCGCACCAGAGCAGATGCTGCCGAACCCGGGGCTGGGCAAGCGCGCGCGCCATGGGGGCCGTCCGCCATTCCAGCATGGCGGAGAGACTATCCTGCGCGAGGTCCCGGGAAAGGTCCTGCGCAAGGTCCTTCGCAAGAAAAACAAGCGCATCGAACACCGGCAACGTCGACAGCCGGGCACCGAGGTCGCGGGCGAGGTCCTTGCCTGCCGCAGCCTCATCTCCGTACAGGTCGAGCGCGTCATCCAGATATTGAAACGCAAGGCCCAGGTCGCGGCTCAGGTCATGGAGGCAGGCGGCCTGCAGCACATCCCCAGACAGCAGCGCGCCCGCACTGCCTGCGACGCCGAACAGCTCGCCAGTCTTCGCGGAGGCAATGGAGAGCGCGTGCGCGCGGCGGCTCCCAAAGCTGGTTGCAGGGCAGCCGGCAAGCTCCTCAGCTTCGCCTGCGATCATCTGCTGCGCACACGCGGCCAGGCTTTCTCCCAGAGGCGATGCCAGCCGATAGCCGACGCGGAGGGATTCGGCGAGCATCCAGTCGCTGGCGAGCGTTGCCAGCCGGGCGTCAAAGGCGCAGTGCGTGGCCGGCCGGCCGCGCCGGGTGCGGCTCCGGTCAAAGATGTCGTCCTGCACGAGCGTCGCTGCATGCAGCAGCTCGACCGCCGCTGCCGCGGACAGAAGGCGGCCCGAGGAAACCGGCTGCGACTCGCCCACCGCCAGCAGCAGGCACCCGCGAAGCCGCTTGCCGCCCTGGACCGCATAGCGGATCACCTCCTGCAGCGGGCCGCGCGCCGCGGATGCGAGCGCTTCCAGCTCGACGTCGATCGCTCCCTGCAGCGTTTCTGGCAAAAGCGTTTCAGGCACGGTCGTCTGCAGCACGATAGGCACCCTCCTTACTTCCGCGCATCCCGCGCGCCGCCAGGCCGTGTCCCTGGCCTGCGCGCCGAAGTTCATTGAGCAGCATGTGCGGCACGGTCAACGCACTCAGCACGATGAAGATGTCTGCGCGGTACGATGCGGCTTCTCGATGCCCCAGCATGAATACCACGGCCAACCCGACAAGGGATAGAAGCCATGGGAAAAAGCCTGTCCTGAGGTTGGACAGAAGCTTCGCGCGGAGCGATTGCTGCCGAGCGTCCGGGAGGCTGGTCGCCACCAAATGCTCCGGCGTATGCCAGAAGCAAAAGAACGCAGCAAAGGCGAGCAGCGGGTCACACCAGAAAAACAGCGCTGCCTGCAGAGCAAGCACGGCGAGCAGCTCGACACGCGCCTGGAGCGCTCGCCCGAATAGTCCACACACAATGGCGAGTCCGGCGGCAGCGAGTGCCGGCCAGCAGCCGTGGGCGAGCCAGGCGGTCAAGGCGGCTGCGCGCGCAGGCGAGCCTGTGCTGTGGCCGAGCATGGCTGCAAGAATCGGCGTCACTGCTGCCGGGTGCCAATGGCACGCAGCTACGATCGGCACGGCGCCGAGCGCAAGTGCGCCCGCGGCAGGGAGCGGGCCGGGCGTCCAGAGTTCAGGCTCTGTGCCAAAGTGCCAGGCCGAATACAGGAGAAACAACAGCAGAGAGCCAAGTGGGAACGCCCACCAGCCCACGCCGGTGAGCGCGGCCAGGGCGGCATAGCCGATCAGGAATGCGGGCAGCCAGCGCCGTCCCAACGCCGGAGCCAGCAGCGCTTGCGCCTGCACCTGGTCGTAGGCGCCGTGCCACATGGCAATCGCGATGGCGGCGAGCGCGACGGGAAGCACCGCAGGACCGTCCAGCAGGTGCAGCGCGGACGCAGTGCAGCAGCAAGCTGTAACCAGGGCAAACAAGATAAACCGCTCGCGTAAAAGGACTGAGCGGGCCGAGCCGCCCAGTTGGAGCGTCCGTAGAACAACAGGCAGCGCGAGGGGGGCGGAGCTCATGCCGCAGCCCGGGGAAGAGCGTACGCGCGCACGCCGCTGCCGGCAGCACGGAAAGCCGCGCCCACCAGCGGCAGCTTGGGCAGGGACCAGGCGACCCGCAGCATCTCCGAGGGTCCGCTTACCTCGCCGAGAAAGCGTACCAGCGCGTCCGGCTCAGCGCGGGCAAACATGCGGAGAAACAGCGCCGAAGCCAGCTCGGGCGCATGCACAACGGCGCGGAGAAACACCGCGTCCATGATGCCGAACAACGGCGACTCGGCACACGCGGGGATAGGCCGGCCTTGAAGCAGCGCCCCCGCGATCGCACGGCTGTGCCGCTGAATGCGCAGAAAGGCATAGCCGGACGAAGGCTTGATGCGGCCGGCGCGGGATCCGATCGGGCTGACGCCGGGCGCTCGTGGGAGTTGCGGAAGGCCGCTTTGCATGGGGAGCGAGCCGTGTTCGCTGTCCAGCACGGTCCACTCACGCACGTTCTCCTTGAGCCAGCCTTCCAGATCGCGCCGGTACTCGGGCTCGGGCAGCCCGGGCGCGTCCAAATACGTCATCTCGACCAGCGCTTCGCGCGCCGAGTAAGGCAGCAGGTAGAGGAAGCGCACACGGCCGGGCCTGTCGGAGGGCAGGAAGCGCATGAGTTCGACAACCTGAGGATCAAAGCAGGGCGCGGCCGTTCGCAGATGCCAGCCGACAAATCGCTGCACAAGGGCGGGGCTTCCGCCAGCCGCGTGCGGCGACGGCCGCGAGTCGAAGACCTGCCGGGCAAGAACGCGGCCCCGGCTGGTTTCGACGGCAGTGAGGCCGCTTGCGTGCGGCTCGACAGAGAGCACGGTGGTGGCACGCTCGAGCTCCTGCGCGGGGTCGCGCTCGATGCGGTCGAGCGCGGCGCGGTAGAAATCGTCGCCGGCAATCGAGCAGTAGCGGTAGCGGCGGCTGCGCTGCGTGACCGCAGATTCGCCGAGCGCGACTCTCCAGCTATGCCAGGAGTGCGAAATCTCCGAGGTAAACGGGTGCTCCTCGGTGTTCCAGAAAGACCAGGTGCGGTCGCGCGTGTAGGTCGTTCGCGGCTCCAGCAGCAGCGTACGGCCAGGCACGCGCGCGGCGCCGAGGGCAACGGCGAGGCTCAGGCCGGCACAGCCCGCGCCGATGATGACGATGTCTGCGTCGGGCCTCATGGCTCGCGCCTCAGCGCGGCGGAGGTTCGCGCATCAGCCGGCTCGCGGTGAGTAAAGGAAGAAGCACGCGTGAGTGCTTCGGCCACGAGCCGGGCTTTGCGCGATGCCGGTACCACGGCGCGATGACGCCAAGAGAGCGGCACATCGCGCGCGACGACCTGACCGATCTCGCGGTAGCACAGCCGCGCGGCAAGGATAGATATGCGGGCGCGCCATGGCAAGTAGTGCAGCCCGGAGTCGCCGCTCGCATAATGCTGCTCGGCAAGCGCGAGCAGCCGGTGGGTTGCGGCGGCCAGCGGCGCGGGATCGCCGCCGGCGACGGCGCGCTCGACCGCACTCGGCTCAATCCAGCTCGCCGGCAGGTAAATACGGTCGCGCCCGAGATCCTCGCGCACATCGCGGGCTATGTTGGTGAGCTGCATGGCAATGCCCAGGTCGGCAGCAGCCTCGGCGGCCTCGGGCGGCGCCCCCAGGATGCGGCACATCATGATGCCGACCGTTCCGGCGACGCCGAACGCGTACTCGTGGAGCGCGGCATCGGTGGCGATGCGGCAAGGGCCGGCGTCGGCTGCCAGGGCGCGGGTAAGCCGCAGCGCGACCGTGCTGATGTGCGGGAAACGAGCCTCGAGGTCGACAGGCCAGCCGTACGAGGCAGCTTCCTCGCCCAAGGGATCGGCCTCGATGGCGGCGATCGCTTCGGCGATCAGCGCGTGCTCTTCCTTGCCGCCGTTGTCGGCAAGATCGTCGATGAGGCGGCAGTAGCTGTAGAGCTCGAACGCGTCGGCGCGCATTTGCGCCGGCAGCAGGCGCGATGCCAGATGAAAGGTGCGCCCGGAGCGCCGCATGACCTGCTCGGCGCTCATGCGAACACCTCTGCAGCGGCTTGGGCTTCGGTTCGGGCATCGGCGCGCATTTCGTCGATAAAATGCTCCAGAACCTTGGCCGAGCACAGAACGCCGGGCAGGCCCGCCCCCGGATGTGTGCCCGCGCCGACCAGGTACAGGCCGCGTACGTCCTCTGACCGGTTATGGAAGCGAAACCAGGCCGACTGCAGCAGCGTCGGCTGGATCGAGAAGCCGGTACCATGTTCGGTGCGCAGGGTATCGCGAAAATGTTCCGGGGTTACATGAAACTGGACCTCGATGTTTTCGCGAAGACCTGGGCAGAGGGCATTCTCGATCGTCTCGATGGTATGCGCGGCCAGCTTCTGGCCGGCGATCGACCAATCAATGCGCTGCGACGGATGCAGCACCTCAAGATTGGGCACAGGCACGAGCGCGTACAGGCTTTCGCAGCCCGGCGGCGCCAGGGTCGCATCGGTGCGGGTCGGCGCGTGGAGGTACAGGCTGATGTCGTCCGACAGCAGCTTGTGGTTGAAGATTTCTTCCAGCAGCTCCTTGTACCGCCGGCCAAGCAGGATGGTGTGGTGGGCAAGCCCCGGGTACTGCCGCCGGACACCGAGATACAGGACAAACAGGCCCATCGAGAACTTCTGCCGACGAACCCGGGCATCGGTCCACTTGCGTCGCCAGCGCGGGGCGATCAGCCGGCGGTAGACGGCGGGCGCGTCGCCGTTAGCGACGACGCAGTCGGCCCGCACTTGCTCGCCGTTCTCCAGCTGCACGCCGACAACGCGCCCCGTCGTGGCTCTCTGCGGCTTCGCTTCCTCCTCGACCAGGATCTCCTGCACGCCGCAGCGCAGGTGAAGCCGTATGCCTTCCTCCTGCATAAGACCGGCCATCGCCGCGACAAGCGCGGCGGTGCCGCCCATGGCGAAGCTCACGCCGTCCTTCCGCTCCAAGTGTTGGATGAGCGAGTAGATCGAGGTGGTGTGAAACGGATTACCACCGACCAGGAGCGGCTGGAACGAGAACACGCGCCGGAGCGCTTCATCACGGATGTACTGGCTGACAAAGCTGTACACCGACCGGTCGCTGCGCAAAGCAAGCATTTGCGGCAGCACCGCGAGCATTTTGCCGGCTGAGTGAAACGGCACTGCCCCCAGCTGCTCAAAGCCGACCTTGTAGATGCGTTCTACCTGCGCGAGCAATCGCCGGTAGCCGGCGACGTCTTCGGGGGCAAATGCGTGAACGCGCGCGATCAGCTCGCGGTCGGTACCGCCGTAATCAAAGGAGCGGCCATCGGCGAAGTGGATGCGATACCAGGGGGTGAGCTCGCGGAACTCGATCGCATCGCTTCGCTGCTTGCCGAAGAGGCTCCACAACTCGTCAAAAAGAAAGGGCGCTGTGATGACAGTCGGGCCCGCGTCGAAGGTGTAGCCGTTGTGACGGTACACTCCGGCACGCCCGCCGGCCTGCGCCTGATTATCGAAAACATCGACCGCGAAGCCTGCGGCGCGGAGCCGAAGCGCGGCCGCCATGCCGCCAAAACCTGCCCCGATCACGATTGCATGGGTCATGGATATCTCAACGCGCTTTCGTAAAGGTGGCAAAAGGGCCGGGCTGACTGCAGCGACGGCCCTTTTCAGTACTACTTCGTCGGATCGACCAGCTAGCGAGCGACTGCGCGCGCATTTGGATAATCAGCGGCGCTGCTGAGGGACTTCTTCGCGAGGCTTACCGCCCATAACCCGTACACCACCTTGGTTACCAGGTCGAAGAAGGTGTATGCGACGGCGTCAAAGGTCGCGCTAAGCATCTTGATGCCTTCCTGCCCGAGGATGAAGATGACAGGGTACGCGAACCACAGAGCAAACAGCACAGTCGCTTTCTTTGAGTAATCCGCGCCGTGCGGGCCGGTAGCTGCCAACTTCTTGAAGGGGCCGAAAAGCAGTACGTAGATGAAGAGGAAGGCGATGCAGCTGCAAAGATAAAACGAGAACTTGATAGTCATGTTATCGGTACGACCGGCAACGAAGCCCGTCACGATCATGTAGACGTCGGCCCCAAGCAGGGCGGCGATCAGAGCCGTCCGCTTGACGCCGGTGCCCTGGATGCCTGAGTAGACCAGGCTCCACAGCAGGAGAGGCGTGGTGATTGCCCAATCTACATAGCGGGCATAGTAGAACACTCGGCCGCCGTCAGTTGTCAGGTGGCCCGCGCCGAGCGCCATCACCAGGTAGGACGTGAAGGCAAACAGGGGAACATAAAAGTGCGAGGCAATCTCGCCCTCTTCCTTCTCCTGCTTGTTACTTGCCAAAGGCAGGTACAGGAGCACCATGCCGATTAACATTCCGATGCAACCGATCCATAGCCATGTTTCGACGTTCATTGCCGCACCCCGAGGAAGTAGAAACTAACGAGGTGAGATGCGCCAAAGCATTGCGTGCTAAAGACTTTTACTTGGTAGAACTTAGAGCTTCTAACAACTTACTGTTTATCCCCTGACAAAGGGCTCGGCGGGGGCGGCGTAATGCGGGTCGGCGGCTGAGGAATATTTGCAATGAGGGTTGGAACTGGTACAGGCGGGTTTGTGACCGGGCGCGGCACGATCGTGAACTCGGTATGCTTCGCGTCGCGAAGCTTGCCATTGCGCCGCACGCGTTCATCCCAGATGACGTAATGGCCCGGATCAACGCGGTCGGTAAAGGTCATCTCCCGTTCGCCGTTCACCAGCAGTTTCAGCTCAGGACCGGGCGCGGTCAGGATGTCCTCGCTAAGATAGGTTTCGTTCGGGATGTCAGGCGTCGCGCCGCCGAGCTCGGCGATGCAGTCCGAGGTTGCAATCCAGCCTCGTTCCGGCTGGAGCGTAGCGTGCAGCGTCGCGGGCGGCAGAGCTTCGGCAACGGCGGCACCGGGCAGCTTCTTACTCAGCGGCTCAAGAACCGGATGTTTCTTATTGGGAGCAGCATTGCGAACGATCGAGATTGCCCGAACGGGCAGCTCGGCCGCGCGAGGCACAACGGCGGTAAAGGCGGAAGTGCGCGCACCCTCCTGCCGCTCAAATTGCAGCAGGATAAAGCCTGAGGCTTCTTCAGGTCCGCCCGCTTCGGCGCCCGGCTGCGTGGCCGGGCAAACGGCCTGGCGATAGGACCATCCGGCCTGCTCCAGGTGGAAGCCGCGGCTTCGCGCAGCACGGTCAAGGTCCGCCTGGCGAGCCGCGATCGTCTGAGCATCTGCGGGCGCAATCTGATCCGACGAGTGGACGGGCAGCGAGAAGTACACCATACGTGGGTTATCAGGAACGCTGCGGGAAAGCATGCCCGGAGGCGTAGTCGCGACAATATCGTGACCCAGATCAAGCTCGAGGTTGGCCCCGAGCGCAACATCCACGCCCAGGTCAGACGGCTCAGGTGAGGAGTCGACCGAGGTGTCGATGTCGGTGTGCGGCTTCGAGTCGAGGCGCACATCCGGCTGCTGCACGGGAGGCGGTGTCGCGCTGGCCGGGGAAAGCTGCGTGCTGTGCGTACCGGGCTCGGTAGGCGTTGCGCTTGGCGGCCTGGTGTCCTGCGGTCTGGGCTCGGCGCCCTGCGGCGGAACGTTGTTCTGCGCACGAAGCACAGCCCCGGGGAAGGACAGTAGACACAGAGCGGCGAGGAGGGAGGGCAAAGCTCTCATGCGCCTTTACTGTAGCACCGGGCTCGGAGCAAAGAAGAGGCGGCCGCAAGGGCCGCCTCTCTTTAGTGTGAAACCCGCTCCCAAAACGGAACGTGAACCGGCTCGCCGTCGGGAGCTGCCGACTAGGAACGCCGGCGTGCAGCCGCTTTCTTGGCCGGTGCCGCAGAGGGCTTCGGGCCGCCATCCTTCAGGATGATCATCACCGGACTTTGCGTGTAGGAATCGAACGTACCAACATAGGTCACGTCTGTGCCGGGGGTCGGGACTGTTTTCAATGGCTCCTTCATGTTGATGGTCAACTCGGCTTTGCTGGACTGCTTGGCATCATCTGATACCGCCAGTTGAACTGAGTCCGCGGTGCCCGTTACAACCCTGCCAGGAATCGCGAAGGTCTGACCCTTCATAACCGCCCAGACCTTCTCCGCGTCTTCCGGCGAGCCGTTGGCCAGCACGAATTCGCGGTCTGAAATGTTGAGCTTGGTCAAGTCCGGAGTGGTCGTGACGACTGTGTGCGCCTGGTCGGCCAGCGAAGGCGGCGGCGGTGCCGGGGTCGGCTTGTAGTCGGCAGGAGGCATCAGGTTTGCCTGCGCCAGCGTTTTTACCTGGTCGTAGCCGTCAGGGCCGCCGTGGTACTTGTTGTACCAGTAGTCGGCCGCTTTCTGGATCTGGCTCTTGGACGGCTCGGGCGCAAACTGCGCAGCGCGCGTCAGGTACCAGATGCCATTGACCAGATCGGGCGGCGTCTGCTGCGTGTAGGCCTGCCCCAGCAGGTAGGTGTCCTGCAGGCCGGGCCCGGTCTGGGTCGAGGTCGGTTCTGTGTAGGAGGCCAGCTCGGCCTGGTACGCGGCGATCTCTCCCGCGTAGTCCTTCTTCCCTGCGTCATCGGCACCGATCGCGCTTTGGAAGATCGGCGTGGCCCGGCTCTTCAACTGCTGGTAGTCCGCATCGCTCATGCTGGCCGGCTTCGGCGAGGTCAAGCCCTTCTGCGCCAGCTGCGCGGCGTCATCAAGCTTGGCCTGGTCGCCCTGCGCCTGCTGCTTTTCGACGTACACGATAAAGGTCAGGGCGCGCAGGTTTGTCGGGTCTACCGCGAGCAGGCGCCGGGCGGCATCGACCGTCTTCGGGATGTCATTGGCCGAATTGTAGGCACCGACAAGCTGCTCGAGCATGTCCTGCTTGACGACAGAATTGGGGTACTGCGTGAGGAACGCTTCGATCGCCTGGGCCTTGGCCGCGGGAGAACTCTGGCCGACAGCGTTGGTGTACGCGTTGTACTCGGCAGGGTCCTTGATCGTGATCTGACCACCGGCCGGCGCGGCCCCCTGGCTGGCACTGGTAGTGGCCTGTGCGTTTGCCGCAGGCAAAGCAGCTATGGTGCTGGCAGCAACCGCGAACAGTGAAGCAACAACAACCTTCTTCATGCAACGCTCCTGAATCTTCTCAAAATCGATTGGTGCAGCGGTTCCACGCAGCTCCCATTCGCGGAGGGGTGAACAAGCCGGGGCGGAAACCTTCTCCCACTTATAACGCATTGAGCGCTTGCTTAGAAACCGGGGGCCTGGCCCAGGACCCGCGAGAGCGCATCTGTTCTGTTTAGCTACTGTTTACAAGGAGCCGCAATGGCAGAGGAAAGCAAACTGGCGGGGCAGGTTGCCGTTGTCACCGGGGCCGCACGCGGCATCGGCGAAGCGGTCAGCCGGCGACTGGCGCAAATGGGCGCGCACGTGGTGCTTATCGCGCGAGATAGCACGGCGCTCGACGCAGTGAGAGCGCGCATCGCGGCGGCGGGCGCCTCGGCAAGCAGCTATCCGCTTGATCTTCGTGCGCCTGACGCTGTTGAGGCATGGCGGCAGCAGTTCACCGAGCAGTTCGGACGGTGCGATGTGTTGGTGAACAACGCAGGCTCTGGCCGCTTCGGCAAGCCGCTGCACGAGATGGCGCCCGAGGACTGGAACGAGACCATGGAGACCAACCTGCGCGCGCCGTACCTGATGATCCGCGCGGTCGCGCCGCTGATGATCGAACGCCAGGCCGGCCACATCATCAACATCTCTTCGCTAGCCGGGCACAATCCTGTCGCAAACGGCGCGGCGTACTCGGCCTCCAAGTGGGGGCTGAACGGGATGAGCTACTCGGCCGCCGAGGAGCTGCGGCCGTACGGCATCCGCGTGTCGGTCATTGCGCCGGGCTCGGTTAACACGGGCTTTGCCGGCGGTGATGACGCTGACGCGGAGCGGAACGCGCGCAAAATCCAGCCCGACGACATCGCCCACATGGTGGAAGCGCTGGTGCTGCAGGCGCCGCAGAGCTTTACCAGCGAGATCCTGATGCGGCCTACGCGCAAGCCCTGAGAGGCGCGGTCCTTGCACCGTCGCGCCGACAACTTCAAGGGCCGGGTTCATCGTGAGAGGCTCGATAGAAACAGGCACAAAGCGAAATCCCTACGCGGCGCGCCCCGTGCGCCGTACCGGGGCTTGAAAGCTTGCCTCCTCGCGCCAGGCTTGCCGCAGCACCTTGGCGGCGAAGATCTCCTCCGCCATCAGGACAGCCACAGGCGCGAGAAACGGAAGCAGTTCGCCGAAGACGCGGGTTTCGGTCACGATGGCCCACAGCATCATGAAGCCGTACCAGACCGGGAGGATCACAAGCCAGGCGCGCAGCTGCGCGTCCGCAACCTGCCGACGATACAGGAACAGGAACGGCCACAGAAAGCCGAACGCGCTCGCGAGCTGCGGCCAGTAGCGCAGCCGGAAGAAGGCGTGAACATTCCAGCCAAGGCGCGGGTAGTACTCCGACGGATTGGCCCCGAACATTGCAAACACAATGTGGTGCCAGGCGGCCCAGTACAGCCCGAGCGCAGCAACGACGGAAAGCACCGGCCAGGTGAACAGCGCGCGCCAGCGGATCTCGCCGTTCGGCTGAAGCACCTGCGAAACGGCCCAGAAGGGCAGCAGCAGCAGCGTGGTTTCGCGGTTCAGCGTGGCGATGGCAAATAGAAGGACGAACCAAATAAGGGGTTTACGAAAGTAAATCAGGTAAAAGCCTAGGGCAAAGGCAAGCAGGCTCGGCATGTCGTACACGTAGCGAAAGTTCTGCACCGTGTGCACGATGTAGGCAAGTACGCATAAGCCGAGAAACACAGGAAACACAAGCGGCCGCAGCAGGCCGCGCCGTGTTGAAGCCTCGTAAATGCGATGCGCGACAAAGCCGCTCGCGAGCACGCAGGCGATGCCGAGATAGAACTCGAGCACCCCGCCTGCGGTCACGCCATTTGGGAAGAAATAGGTATTGCGCGACAGATGCGCCGCAGAATTGGTCGTCCAGGAAGCATGGTCTACCCAGCGGTATAGCGGCGCAAGCAGCAGGCGGGTTTGAAAAGGCAGGCGCTCCGACCCGTCCTCCCAAAGCTTGAGGTTGACGTAAGGGAACTCGAGATAGATGTAGGCACCGACAAACTGGACGGTCGCCAGAACATACAGCGCCAGCAGCCCGATCCGGCGTAGAGGCAGCCGCCCCAGCACCCGGGACGGCAGCCGCCAGCTGCCCGCGAGCGCATGGGCTGAACCACGGGTGCTGCGCTGGGCCAGGGTTGCCATCCGCTGCTTGGATGCCGTTGCGGAAGCGAACCGTGAAAACAGATTTGACCCTGCTTATCCACACGCCGGGCGGGCGTCGGGCGGCAGCCGAGGCGCGGCTGCCTTGCCCGCCATGGGGCGAGCGCATAGTCTTTGAACAACGCCGCGAGGCCTAAACCGGGGGAGCAGAGCCGCCTTGCTGAAGCTTAAGAAAATCCAGATTCTCGGCTTCAAGTCCTTTTCCGACAAGACTGAGTTGGCGCTGCCCGGCCATGGGATCGCGGTCGTGGTGGGCCCGAACGGCTGCGGCAAGTCCAACATTCTGGACGGCGTGACCTGGGTGCTGGGCGAGCAGAGCGCAAAGTCGCTGCGCGGCGGCCGGATGGAAGACGTGATCTTTGCCGGCACGCGCGACCGGCGCTCGCTCGGCATGGCCGAGGTGTCCATCTCGCTCATTGACCCGGAGCTTACGGGCGACGCCGCCCGCGGGAGCGGCCTTGAGCGCCGGGAGGCCGCAGGCTCTCCGGCAGCAGACGGCGACGACTGGGATGAAGCGGGTCTGCGCGCGGGCAAAGCCGCTGAAGTGGAGCAGATCATCGCCGCCTCGCAGCCCGGGCCGTTGCTGCCCGAAACCCAAGGCGAGGCACCCGAGCCGGGTGCAGACGCCGACGACGTCGTGCTGAAAATTCGCCGGCGCAAGTTCCAGCGCAGCGTGGAGCGGGGCGAGATCGTGGTGACGCGCCGGCTGTTCCGCACCGGCGAAAGCGAGTACCTGCTGAACGGCAAGCTTTGCCGGCTCTCTGACATTCGCGACATCTTTATGGGTACCGGGCTCGGGCCTGAATCCTACGCGATCATCGGGCAGGAGCGGATCGGGCAGCTCTTGAGCTCGAAGCCGCATGATCGGCGGGCCATTATTGAGGAGGCTGCCGGCATCACGCGCTTCAAGACTAAAAAGCGCCTGGCGGAGCTGCAGCTGGAGCACACGCGCGGCAACCTGGCCCGCATCGACGACATCTTCGACGAGGTCGCGAAGCAGCTGGTCTCCCTCAAGCGACAGGCAGCGAAAGCCGAACGGTACGGCGCCCTGCGCGACGAGCTGCGGGGGAGGCTGCGGGTGGTGCTGGGGAGCAAGCTCGTCGCGATGGACGAGGCGGCGCGGGCGCTGGACGGAGAAACCGCCGCACTGACGCAGCAGATCGATGCGCAGGCAGCGGAGATCACGCAGCTGGACGGCGAGGTGGCGTCCGGGCAGCAGCAAGGCTTTGCGCTGGACGCGTCCGCAAAGGAACAAAGCCGCACAGCGAGTGAAAGTGCGGTGGAGGCGGAGCGTGCGCGCAGCCGGCAGGCAAGCAACGGGGAGCGCCTCGCGGAGCTTGCAACCCGGGCAGCCGCGCAAACAGCAGAGCTCGAGCAGGTGCGTGAGCAGCTCGTCTCGCTGGGCGTGGAACGCGAACAGCAGCAGCAGTTTTTGCAGACGGCCGCAAGCGCAGCCGAGGGCTTTCGGGCGCGCGCGGCCCAGCAGCAGGCCGAGGCGCGCGCGGCTTCCGCAGCCGTGGGCGCTGCGGACGGCCGCGTGGAAGCGGCGCGGCGCGAAGCGGGTACCCTGCTGCAGCAGCTGGGGCAGGTGCGGCGCGAGCAGGTGCAGGCCGAGGAAGCGCTGCTCTCAGTCGAACGGGACCGCAGCCGGCTCGCAACCGAGCTAGAGGGGGCTCGGCGCGAGCTGGACACCCTGGGCGCCGAACGCGGGCAGGCGTCGCTGCGGTTTGAGACAGCGGGCGAAAGCCTCCGTCGGCTGGAAGCGGAACTGGCCGCGCTGCGCGGGGACGTAAGCGCAAAGCGCGCCGCGGAAACCGAAGCGCGGCGGCGCGGCGACGCACTGCGCTCAGAGCGGGCGACCGTGACGGGGCGCCGCAACTCGCTCGAGTCGCTGCTGCGGGAGCACAGCTACTCGACTGACACCGTAAAAAAGCTGCTGAAGGCGTCGCTCGCCGGCGGGCTCAAGCCGGTCGGGACCCTGGCTGACTTTCTCGAGGTCGGGGAGCAGTACGAAACCGTCGTGGACGAGTTTCTTCGGGATGAGCTGAACTACATCGTGGTGAAGAGCTGGGACGCGGCCGACGAGGGCATGCGCCTGCTGCGGGCCGGCTCGGAGCCCGGCAAGGACGGCGGCCGCGGCGTCGACGGCCGTGCAACCTTCCTGGTGCATCCGAACGACGCGCAGGCCAAGTTCTCCTTTGCGGTGGAGCCTGGCGCAGGCCTGCAGACGGGCCAGGGTGTGGTCGGCTTGAAGGACTGCATCCGCGTCCTGGACGGCTTTGGCAAGTCGCTCGAGGTGATCCTGCCGAAACTGCGCGACGGCTATGTGACGCCGGATGCCGGGATCGCGCGGAGCCTGGCACTCGAGAACCCGGACGCCTTCTTTCTTGCACCTTCGGGCGAGTGCTTCCACAACGTGACGGTGACCGGCGGCAAGCCGCGCGCTGAAGGTCCGCTTGCGCTGAAGCGCGAACTGCGTGACGCGGAGGCGAAGCTCGCGGCAGTCGATGACGAGCTTGGCCGGGTAGAGACAGAGGCTGCCGCGCTTGGCCGCGCGGTCGCCGAGCTGACACGGCAAATGGACAGCTGCGCCGAGCAGCGGCGGCAGGCCGAGCGCGACAGCGCGCACGAAGGCGCCGCGCTGCGCCAGATGGACGGCGAGCGGCAGCGGCTGGAACGGCGGCTGGCCGAGTGGACGCTCCAGGGCGAGCGCGCGGAGGCGCAGCGCGAGGAAAAAGCAGCACTGATTGCCCGCAAAACAGGCGAGGCGGCCCGGCTGGAACAGGCGCACACCGCGGTTGAGGGTACGCAGAACGAACTGCTGCGAGCCGTAGCGGCGGCGCGCGAAGCACGCGACCAGGCCCACGCCGCCGCGGCCGAGGCAAGCGCGGAGCTGGCCGGGCTTGAGGAGCGGCGGCGTGGGGCAGAAGCGAACTTCCAGCGTATGGAGCGCATGGTGGCCGAAGGCGAGCGGCGCCGCGCGCAGCTGGAGCAGCAGATTGCCGCAGCCCGCGCCGAGCAGGCCCAGCGGACCGAGGAGAACGCGAGCCTGTCTGCGCGGGAAGCCGAGCTGCGCGCCGCGCGTGAGCAAGCGGAGGCAGAGGCGCGCCGGCTGGGCGAGGAAGCGCGGACCCTGCGCGAGCGGCTTTCGGCCGCGGAGTCGCAGCTGAAAGCGCTTCGCAGTGAGGCGGACCGCGCACGCGAGCAGCGCTCAGTGCGCGCGACCGCTGCGGCCCGGCTTGCTGCCGAGCTCGCGCACGTCGAGGAGTCCTCAGTCGCCGACCTCGGCCTCGGAGCCGACGCCCTGCGCGCCGGCGTCCACGAGGGCGAGCTCTCGCGGCTCACAGCCGAGCAGCTGCCGCAGGATGAGGAAGCCTGCCGCGAGATGAAGCGCCGCCTGGAAGCGATGGGCCCGGTGAACATGATGGCGCTCGAGGAGTACGAGGAAACCGCGTCGAGGCACACTTTCCTGGAAGCGCAGCGCAAGGATCTGCTCGACTCCATCGAGAACACGCGGTCCACGATCCGCGAGCTCGACGGCATCTCGCGCCTCAAGTTTGACGAGGCGTTCGCGCGCATCAATGAGAACTTCAGCGAGGTGTTTGCGCGGCTGTTCGGCGGCGGGCAAGCATCCATGCGTATGACTGACGAGGAGAACACGGGGGAGTCGGGCGTCGATATCGTGGCGCAGCCGCCGGGCAAAAAGCTGCAGAACGTCTTCCTGCTCTCGGGCGGCGAGAAGGCGCTCACCGCGCTGTCCCTGCTGATGGGCATCTTTCGCTACCAGCCTGCGCCGTTCTGCGTGCTGGACGAGGTGGACGCGCCGCTCGATGAAACCAACGTGGGCCGCCTCGCCGAGATGCTGCGCTCGATGGCGGCCGATACGCAGTTTGTGATGGTGACGCACTCGAAGCGCATGATGACCGCCGCGGACATGATCTACGGCGTCACCATGCAGGAGCCCGGCGTGTCAAAGATCGTGAGCGTGCGCATGAACGGGAGTGAAACCGGGATACGCGGGCCGGTGCAGCGGCAGTTGGCGCTGCAGTAGAACGATCTTCGCGCTGCAGGCGCTCGGGATCACGACACCAGATTCCTACGACTCGCGATTCTGCTCTCTGGCCCAGCGAGGCCGATCTGCGTAAAGCTCTATTGCGTGATGGCAGGCGGTCACCTTGCCACCTGACACTGTAACTCCGCTTGATGCCACTTCCAGGGACTGACAGCCCCGAGAGGAACTTTGTGACACCGGCTGCGTACATCCCTGAACAAGCATGCAATTCCTCCTCAAGGCAACAATGCT
>CAXUDF010000069.1:5249-16230 GCA_964249695.1 uncultured Acidobacteriaceae bacterium | reverse complement strand
GCAGCCTGGAAGCAGGTTTGTGGTCTACTTAGCGCAGTTTTCGTCCTTGAGGTCTCCTCGGCTCACACGAGACTGAGTCAAGCTATTCTGGACAGGGCGGCGAAAGAGTCGACACCTGATGCGGGCGAGTAGCTCAATTGGATAGAGCACCGGCCTTCTAAGCCGGGGGTTGCAGGTTCAATCCCTGCCTCGCCTACCACGCCGGACGATCGAGCAGGTCTTCCGGACGGGCACGATAGTGCACATTGCCACGCTCCATCATCTTCCTGGAACGGGCTGCGCGGCAGCATGCGCCTTCCATGAGCCGCAAAAGTACATCCGGCTCCAGGTGACCGTCGTAATGACGTGCTTTTCCCGCATCGACCGATAGTAGAGAAATGCCTCCGCGCGTCAAGTTTCTGGTAAGCTCCGTGCTGCTTGCTTCCATGCTTGCAGTGCTGGCCGGGGCGCGTTTACCAGGGAAACATTGGCTGCTGTTTGCCATCTATATCGCAGCGGTCCTGCTCAGCTCGGGCATGAAAGTCTCCTTGCCTGGCAGCGATAGCTCGTTGTCGGTAAACTTCCCGTTTATTCTGCTTGCCGTCCTGCAGCTGTCCCCATTGCAGGCAATGGGCGTAGCGGCGATCTCGGTCTTTGCGCAGTGCAAGTTCAGGGTTGAGAAGCTGTTTTCGCTTGTGCAGACCGGCTTCAATATTGCCAACGCGGTGAACGCGACAGCGCTTTGCTGGGTAACCTACGTTTCGCTTCGAGGGCTGCACCTTGCGGCCGCGCCTGCGTTGACTGCAGGTGCCGTCGTTTATTTTGTTGCGAGCACGCTGCCGGTCGCAGTGGTGGTCGCCTGGACCAGCGATCAAAAAGCCTTGCCGCTGTGGCGTAGCGGATTTCTCTGGTTTCTTCCGTTTTATTTGGTCGGCGCCGCGCTGTCTGCCCTGGCGCATTTTCTAAGTCAGCACTACGGCTTGCCTACAGCCTTGTTAGTGGTCCCGGCCGCCTACACGATCTATCGCTCGTACAACGCGCAGATCGCGAACATCCGAGACCGTGAGAAACACATCGCCGAGATGGAGTCACTGCACCTGCGCACCATCGAGAGCCTCGCCATGGCGATCGAAGCCAAGGACCAGGACACGCACGATCACTTGCTGCGGGTGCGCGTCTATGTCACCGAGCTGGGCAAAGCTCTGCAGTTGACCGATGCGGAGCTCCAGGCAGTAAAAACAGCTGCGCTGCTCCACGACATTGGCAAGCTCGCCGTACCGGAACGCATCATCAACAAGCCGGGCAAGCTGACCGCCGAAGAGTTCGAAAAGATGAAAATCCACCCGGTCGTCGGAGCCGACATTCTCGAGCGGGTGCGCTTCCCATATCCTGTGGTGCCGATCGTCCGCGCGCACCATGAGTGGTGGAATGGCATGGGCTATCCGGACGGGCTGCGCGGCGAGGCAATCCCGATCGGCGCTCGCATCCTGACCGTTGTCGACAGCTTTGATGCGATGGCCTCGGATCGACCGTACAGACGAGCAATGCCCCTGGCTGAAGCTATGGGCATCGTGAGGAAGCTGGCCGGCACCCAGTTTGATCCGCGGGTGGTCGATGCGTTGGAGCATCAGTATCAAAGCCTGGAAGCAGAGGCTCGCCTGGAAAGCGAAAAGCTGCTTCGATTGAACACCGAAATAAATGTTTCGCGCGGGGTTGCGCCGGGCGCCGGCTTTGAGCAGGACAGCAGGGAGGCTGAGGCGGAGCGTAAACCTGTCGCCGAGCAAGCAATTCCCACTGAAGAGCAGCAGGTTGAGACTGCTCCTGAAGCGGCCGGCCTGATAGCCACGGTGCGGGTGCAGGCAGAACATCTGCTCACACGAGCTACGACCGGGAACTCGCTTGTGCTGGAAGAAGCGCTTACCGTTCTTGCCACTCATCTTGCGCCGCTGATCCCGTACGACTGCATGGTTCTTTATGTGAAGCAAGGCGACCTTCTGCTGCCAACTCATGCGGGCGCTCTGGGCAGCCGCTACTTTTCCCCACGACCCATCACGTTCGGAGAAGGGCTTTCTGGATGGACGGCCCAGCACGAGCACAGCATCGTGAACGGCAATCCAGCAGTCGAGCCGAATTATCACTTCAAAGGGGAACGCAGCCAAAATCTGCAGTCAGCACTGTCTCTGCCGTTGCGCGATCAGGAGGACAGCCTCTTCGGCGTACTTTCGCTGTACTCCTTCGGTGCCAACGCCTTCGCGCGGCTCCACCTACGCGCGCTTGAAGCTGCTGAAACTCCCATAGCGCTCGCACTCAAACGGTCTACAGGGTCACAGGCGGCCGCGCAGCTGCCCTCGCCGGTACAAGCGGCGCAACCCGCGCTCCTTCTGCTGGAAGCCGCGCTCAAGCGCCATCGAGACCATGGCGAGCCTTTTGCTGTTCTGGCCTGCGACTACCGCAACAGCCGCGACGCTGGCACCGATGAAGCGATGTCCACGCTTTTGCGGCGCGATCCTGCCGAAGCTGTCGTGCAGCTGGGAAAGACCTGTTTCCTGCTGATGCCCGGCGCGACCACCGGGCATATGGCTCGGCGTGCGGCGGCGCTCCAAGAGTCGACGTTTGGCGGAACCTTGCTCGCGCCTGCAGCGATCGGCTCTGCACACTCCTCTGAAGGAATCGAAACAGGAGAAGCACTGCTTGCACGCGCTGAACGGCGCATGCACCGGCAAACACGTGAAGCGCTCGCTCCGCCGGCCGGGGTCAGATGAGCTTTCTACGGCGGCTTGCCCGCACCCTGGCTCTGCTTTTGCTTGTCGCTGCAGGCACGCTCGCGCTTGTTCGCTACGCTCCCGGATACTTCAATGACGCTCGAGAAATGGACGCGCAGCACGCGGAAAGCGCCCGGACAGAGATCGAGGCGCGTCGCAATGCGGATCACTCGGCCGCGAAGATGGCACGCGCCCTCGCTCTGAACTGGCTGCATGGCCGGCTCGGTACTTCGCGCCAGTACGGCGTGCCGGTCGGAGAACTCATCCGGCCGCGCCTGCTTGTGACAGCCCGCCTGCTCGCCGAGGCGATCGGCCTTGCGTGGCTTGGTGCTTTTGCGCTGGCACTCCCCTTGAGCGCGCGCCGGGGCAGCTTCGGAGAGGCCGGCTTTGCGGTGCTGTCCGCCATTCTTCTGGCTCTACCGATCGGCGCGCTGGCGACATTGTTCTTGCTGACAAACACCGGCGGCCCTGTTCTTGCGCTTGGGCTGATTCTAGGAGCACGCGACTTCAAATTCGTCTACCGACTCCTTTGCCGCAGCTGGCGCGCTCCTCACCTGCTGCTGGCCCGCGCGCAGGGCATCGGCACGCGGCGCCTCCTTACAGCGCATCTGCTTCCGCCGCTTCTGCCGCAGTTTGCGTCTTTGGCAACCATGTCTTTTGTCATCGCGCTGAGCACGGCGGTCCCCGCCGAGGTGCTGTTTGATGTGCCTGGTGTCGGCCAGCTTGCCTGGACCGCTGCGATGAATCGCGATCTGCCGCTGCTTCTTGCCGTTACGCTGCTCATGGCCGTCGCGGTCGGCGGCGCTGGCCTTTTTAGCGAGCCCCAGCGGTTTGCCAGCCTATCGCAGGAGGCTGCGTGATGCGCCGTGTCCCGCTCTTCTTGCTGTGTCTGCTGTTCGTCACGGCTCTCGCTCTCGCGCTCCGCCCAAGTGCAAGCTATGCCGCGCAGGATCGAGAGAATCCTGCCGCCGGCACCTCCGCGCCGCATCCGGCAGGCACCGACATGCTGGGGCGGGATCGCTTGACGCGCGTAGCCGTCTCCTCTGTGCTGGGGCTGACCGGCGCCTCCGCGGCTGCCGGACTGACGACTTTGATAGCCGCCGCTATCGGCATCCTGGCCGCGCTCGGTCCCTCTGTTCTGGCTGCACCCTTGCTCCTGCTTTGCGACGCATTTCTTGCGTTGCCCTGGCTCTTCCTCCTAATGATGGTTCGGTCCGGCATGCCGCTCAAAACAGCACCTCTTGTGTCAGCGACTGCGACCTTTCTGCTGCTGGCACTGCTTGGCTGGCCGGCCTGCGCGCGCGCCGTGTACGCGGGCGCGTCTGCCATGCGGGGCGCTGACTGGATGACGCAAGGGCGCGCCGCCGGACTACACACCTCGCAGCTGATGCGCCGCCATGTCGTTCCGCAAATCGGTCCTTTGCTGCTGCCGCAGCTTCTTGTCTCCATCCCGGCTTTTCTGATTGCCGAAGCCAACCTCGGCACCCTCGGTTTGGGCGTAGGCGAGCCGCTCCCCTCCTGGGGCGGCATGCTACTCGAGCTTGACAACTCCGCGCTTCTGGCAAGCTCGCACTGGGTGTATCTGCCCATCGTTCTTCTTGTTGTTTCGATTGTTCTGCTGGAACTACTACTGGTCGAGGCCTAAGATGCCACGCTTTGCCCGCTTTCGCGCGATCGTCTACGCCTTGGCTCTGGTTGCAGCGCTTTGCGCTCCCGCCTGGTTCGCCAGCCCGGCACGCAGCCAGACAAGCTCCGCGGGCGGCGGTCT
This sequence comes from uncultured Acidobacteriaceae bacterium, assembly GCA_964249695.1. Classification (GTDB taxonomy): domain Bacteria; phylum Acidobacteriota; class Terriglobia; order Terriglobales; family Acidobacteriaceae; genus EB88. Next base: position 11,721 of record CAXUDF010000069.1, on the reverse strand, counting down.
GGCCTGGTCCATCGGCTATGACCCGGCGACCCTTGACCCGGCGAAAGTCGACGATCAAGCGTCGGAGCTCGTTCGCTACCTGACCGGCGGAGTTCTTCTGCGGACCAATCGGCACACGCAGGAGATCGAACCATGCCTTGCCGAAGGCTGGACTGTATCGCCGAATGGGCGCCTCGTCACATTCCATCTTCGCCGGGGGCTTCAATTCTCCGATGGCTCGCCGCTTACCTCTGCCGACGTCGCCTCCACGCTGCGGCGCGTGCTTGCACCCGCGACTGCGGCGCCGGTCGCTGAGGAATTTCTAAGCCCGCATGAAGTATCCGTGGACACGCCGGACGCGCTGACGGTCGTGGTGCACCTGCCGAAGCGGCTGGTCGAGATTGGCCACATCTTCGACGAGATCGCGATCGAGCCGCGCGACCATCCCAGCGAGGATCGCGTCACCGCAGGTCCATATCACGTGGCGGAGTACCGGCGAGGCCAACACGTGCTGCTTGAGCGTAACGCGCACTACTGGAAGCACGACGCCGCTGGCGCTTCCCTTCCCTACATCCCGTCTATTCGGCTCGATGTGGTGGGCAGCGCTGAGCAGGAGCAGGCTCGTTTCCTGCGAGGCCAGTACCAGCTCCTTAACGAGCCGGCTCCCGACTACTTCAACGTGCTCGCACGCACTCTGCCGCAGGCTGCGCATGACCTTGGGCCCTCCTTGAACACGGAGCAGCTCTGGTTTAACCAGGCGTCTGCATCCCCCCTGCCTGCTTACGAAAAGCAGTGGTTTGTGAGTACACCCTTCCGCGTCGCGGTTTCGCGCGCGATCCACCGGGCAGATCTGGCGCGGCTGGCTTACGCCGGTCACGCAACTCCCGCGTACGGCTTCGTCTCCCCCGCGAACCGCTCATGGTACGCGAAGGAGCTGGACGCGCCGCATGAGGATGTAGAGGCGGCCAAAGCGTTGCTCGCGGGAGCCGGCTTCCGCCGAGTGGACGCCGGATCGCACGCTACGCTCTATGATGCCGGCGGCCATACGGTTCGGTTTTCCATTTTGACCAACGCAGGCAACGCCGCGCGCCTGAGAATGGCGACGCTGATCCAACAGGACCTGCAGGCTCTCGGGATCGAGGTCACGGTGGTGAACCTCGACTTTCCCGCATTGATAGAACGGCTCCTGCACACGCAGGATTACGAGGCGTGCCTGCTGGGACTCGGCAACGTGGACCCGGACCCGAACTCCATGATGAATGTTTGGTTAAGTTCATCACCGAATCACCAGTGGAACCCTTCGGAAGCATCTCCGGCTACACCGTGGGAAGCTTCGATTGATGCCGCAATGCGCGCCCAGGCGAGCGCCGCAACGCCGGGCGAGCGAGTACGAGCGGTGCATCAGGTGCAAGCGATCATCGCTGCGCAACAACCATTCATTTATCTGGTGTACCCCAACGCCTTGTACGCGGTCTCGCCGGCTTTGGCCGGTACCGACCTTTCCGTCCTGCAGCCGGGCACCGTATGGAACATTGAAACTCTGCACTGGGCGAAAGGAAAGCCATGAGCTTTTCCCCGCTGCTGCAGGTCGATCTGAGTGCCGGCTACGGACGGACCGAGGTTGTAAAGGACGCTGCTTTTGCCCTTCATCCGGGCGAAGCGCTGGGCTTGATCGGCACCAGCGGCGCAGGCAAAAGCACACTGGTGCTTGCCCTTTTGGGCCTGCTGCCATGGCGCGGCGGCTTTGCGAAAGGTCGGGTCTTATTTGAAGGTGCAAACCTGCTGGGGATGCCGGAGCGGGACGCGCGCCGGCTGCGCGGCAGGCGCTTTGCGCTGGTGCCGCAAAGCCCACTGAGCGCACTCAACAGCACCCTTTCGTTGCGGGCGCACTTCGCCGAAGCCTGGAAGGCGCACCAGCAATGGAACGCGAAGCTGTTTTTTGCCCGCGTCGGAGAGCTTTTCGAGCAGATGCATCTTCCCTCCGGGCCGCAGTTTCTCGCTCGACGGCCGCCCGAAATCAGTGTCGGGCAGGCACAGCGAGTTTTGATTGCGCTGGCATTGCTTCATCGACCCTCCCTGCTGATCGCAGATGAACCCACGAGCGCGCTCGATCCAGTTACCCAGGCCGAGGTCGTGCATCTGCTTCGCGGCTTGAACCGCGAGCACGGAACCGCCCTGCTCTACATCTCGCACGACCTGCTCTCCGTACTCCAGCTGTGCGACCGCGTAGCGGTCCTCCATGGCGGCCGCATTGTGGAGTCGCTGCCGGTGCAGGAGGTTGACCAGCGCGCACAGCACGAGGCGACCAAGGCTCTGCTTCGCGCCCTGCCGGTTCCCGCCAGCGTGCTGCTTCAGCACAGTGCTGCCGCGCGAGCGGGTTCTTGACTATCAAACCCTGCCGTGCTGTCGGCCGAGCTATACAGCGAGGGCGCATCTTCAACGGTCGATGCGCTGTACGTACGATTTTTGATCGCGATCGACAGCTTGACGATGGGCATCACCAGCAAATGCGGGATGCTAGGGCGCTCTGCTCTGTATGCCCCTTTGCTGGCGAGGAATGTGACCGCAAACCCGTCGGGATCAACCAGCCGATCTAACCTGGTCGGCGGCGCCCTATCTATGCGCCTCGAGAAGCACTATCAGTATTCGCTTGTGAATTGCAGGCTAAGGTTTGCTCGCCGGACCCGGATGTGGCATGCGGTGACATCACTCGAGTGCCTTTGATGAAGCTATGGAAGGTTGCCCACTGGAACGGCGGTCCTGGCCGCATCTGCGGTCTGTTTCGCACTGTGGGGGCGCTCGCATGACTGCAGACGCCATGCTCGTCGATAGCCTGATTATCGTTCCTGTGCTGATGCTGATCGGTTCTCTGCTTTCCCGGCAGTACAGCCGCGACCGGGCTACTTCGATATGGAGGGCGGGCGGCCATCTGCGGCGGTGCTGCTGTTGTACGCATCCAGAGAGAAGCCTCGCCCTTTGGGCGGATCACCGATCGGCTGCTTCGCGCCGCTGCACTGGCACCGTTCCGCACTCCCGGTGCCCGGCTCTGGACATGAAGCGCATCAGGTATGCATTGAGTAGCTTTTTCTTCGCACCGCCGAGTACTGCCTGCGCCATCGACACGGATCGCACGCGTAGTTGGTGATAATGCGGCCATCCTCGACGCGCTAGGGTGCGGGGGAACCGCTCACGTCGCTGCGCCTACCCCGGGCTGCTCCCTCGGCCATGTCTTCCACCGACGTCTGTTCTGCCTCGCGTACCGACTTCTTTGTCCAGAAGTTATAAGGAGTTGAAGATGGCGACATCGTCCGTGGATCGCCTGCCCGAGGGCCGCACCTCAAGTGTGACCGCGCCCACACACTTCTACATTTGGCATCGTCTTCATCGCCCACGTCAGAAACAGTATCGGCGGCATGACTGGCGTGACCATCTTCTTCTTCCTGAGCGGATACCTAATCACTACGCTGCTGCTTGCAGAGCACATGCAGAGCGGGATTACATCGCTGTCGCACTTCCCCCCGCGCGGCGCGTATTGCGTATCATGCCTCCTTTCTATCTCACGGTTGGCTTTATCCTGCTCCTGGCTTCGCTGCATGTTCTAAGCGAGCCGATCTCGGCTGGCTCGTTTGCGGCTTTTCCGCTTTCCTGGGTAACTACTGGCTAATCTTCCGGAGTAACGCAAATCAGGCGTTTGGACCCTTGTAGTCGCTTGCGGTAGGAGAACACTTCTATCTCGTCTTTCCACTCCTTTTCCTTTCGATAGATAAGGCGCATCCTCGCTATGGCGGCAAGCAGCACTGTCGGGCGTTCTCGCCGCGATGGCGTTGCTTCTGCGCGTCTTCGTCGCGCTCTATCCATCGACCGCAACAGTGGCGCACATCTTCTGCGGCACGGAGACCCGGATCGACAGCATCCTGTTTGGCTTCATCACGGCTCTAGGCTGCAATCCTGTATTGGACCGGGGAGTGAGGCCGCCGGCCTGGCTGCTGGGCGCGGGTGTTTTCGGTCTGCTGGCGAGTGTCTCAATCCACAACGCGCTATATTGGCAACCTTCCACTACACTCTCCAGGATCTGGCGCTCATCCCTATCTTTATGGCCCTCGTAAGTTGGGGAGATACATGGTTTGCTTTTCTGAGCCTGGTTTGGGTCCGGTATTTCGGGGCACTTTCCAATACGTTGTACCTTGTACATCGCGCCTTTCTTGTTGCCTTGGAAAACTCGGCTTCACGCGCGCTTGGAATCTCCCTCGCTTTGCTGGGGTCGCTGGCTTTTGCCGTTTTCATGAACCGGCTGGTAGAGCTGCCGCTGGTTCGGCTGCGCAGGCGGCTGAGTGAGCCGCCTGCTCGCCTGGGCTGATGCTGGACATCCTAAGCCGGGAGCAGACCACGCCTGAGTTCCGCGCCGATGTCTTTCACTGGCGGATGACTTGAAGCGCAAGGTAGGGAACAGCCGTCGTACTCCACAACTCAGCAGCGAGACCGCGCTCTACCTGGCTGCTGAGAGATCACAGTGAGTGTCTCCCAAACCTTTCAGAGCCGTACCTGCAGCGTACCGGGCGTTTGCCGCTCACGGGGGAGCACCCGCGGCGACGGTTTGGCAAGCAAACCGGATGCAGCAAGCAGGCAGCAAAGCCTGGTGTAGGCAGCCCGCCTGCAGATTCGAAGTACCTCGCGAGACCGGGAGGGGGTGCGCAGCTTGGCTACCTTGATGCAGCGAGCCGGTGAAGTTATCTACACACGATGCCTAGGGCAGTTCCTGACCGCCCAAGCGGCTTTCTTTGTTGAGAACGGGAGACTACTCCCAGAGAGCGCCAGTGTAATAAACGACGCTCCGTAACGCCGCGAACAATCAGCGTAAAAAGCAAGCCGACAAGCAGCACCGCGGTTTTCGACCGCGGTGCTGCCTGTCGTGCCAGGAAGCGTGCCAGAAGACAAGCTACTGGGTGTCTGCGAGCGTCTTACCCCAGAGCGCGGTCTGCGCGTCGGTGCTGTCCTTGCCCCAGAGCGCGGTCGCAGCATCGGGCGTTGACTTGCCCCAGAGAGCTGTTGCACCCCACAGAGCGCTGAAGCCGGCCGGGTCGTCCTTGCCCCACAGAGCTGTTTTGCCCCACAGTGCTGTCGCGCCGGCTACAGCCGGTTCAAAGGCACTCTGCCCGTAGATCGCCGCGGCACCCAGGGTCGTGTTCTTACCCCAGAGCGCCGTCTGATCCGTCACCAGCGTTGCATTGCCGGAAACCGGATCGAAACTGACGATCGGTGACATGGCCGTACCGCTTGGCACCTGTGACAGCATCGACCACGTGTTCTTGAGCGTGGCCTCGATGTCGAGGTACCCAGCACCCACCGTCAGCGCGTCGTAGTGCGAGGTATAGCTCGCTCCGCTGACCGGATCGGTAACCGTGCTGCTGGTGGGGAAGTACGAGCGCTGCGCGCTGTACATCATGATCGCTTTGACCTGGTCCGGCGTCACCTGCGGCTGTGACTGAAGCAGCAGAGCGACCGCGCCGCTGACCACACCGGTCGCCATGCTGGTACCGCTCAGCGGCATGTAGCTGGTTGAAGGGTTTTCGTCGCCCTGCGCCAGATAGAAGTTGTGCGGCGTGAAGAAGGTGGGGTTGTTTACGGAAAGCGTGGAGTTGGGCACCAGAAGGCTGGTCACGAGATTGCCTGGTGCGACGATATCCGGCTTCGCAACATCGTCGATGAACGAGGGTCCCTTGGAGCTGTAGCTCGCCATGATGTCGTCGGTAACCGTTGCCGTGCCGACCGTGTTCGTTGCGCCTACGGTGATGACGTACGGATCATTGCCGGGCGCTTCAATGGTGCCGTAGCCTTCGGCGTTCAGGTTCTCGTCGCGTCCGTCGTTGCCGGCTGCGACAACCACAACAATGCCGGCCTGCCATGCGGCTTCCACAGCCTGGCACAGCGGATCCTGGGTATAGCTCTCCCAGATGGGGCGGCCGAGCGACAGGTTGATGACGCGAATGTTGTACGTGCTCTTCAGGCTGATTGCGGCTTCGATTGCCTCGATCACTGTCGAATCCGAGCCCTGACCGTTCTGGTCAAGCACGCGAAGGTTGATGATGTTCGCGTTGGGCGCTACGCCGAGAAAGGTGCGGTCAAACGGTTTGCCCGTGGAGCTGGCACCGTTGCCTGCGATCAAGCCTGCAACGTGCGTACCGTGCCCGTATGTGTCGTTGGTCCCGAGGCTCGCCGGGAAGCTCGCGTTGTACACAATGCGGGTCACCACGCCCTTTGCTGTCGACCCGAGATCCGGAAGGTTCTGCACACCGCTGTCAATGACCGCGACGCCTACGCCGGTTCCGTAAATCCCTTCGTTCCAGAGGAAGGGTGCGTTGATCGGATCCGTCGTGTACTCGCCGGAAGTGCTAATGGACTGTAAAGGTGTGGCTGCTGCAGGCGGGGTCACCGGGCCGGCTTTCGGAGCGGGCGCTGGTGCGGGCGCGGGCGCTGGTGCGGGCGTGGGAGCTGG
>CAXUDF010000069.1:0-5149 GCA_964249695.1 uncultured Acidobacteriaceae bacterium | reverse complement strand
GGATCGTTTGCCAGCTGCTGCAGCGCACTGCCGGAAAGCTGGGCCGCAACGGCGCGCGTCGCCTTGAAGTGCTTCTGTACGCTGCCACTGGCTCCGATAACAGCTGATTCCTGCTCCGCGGCATCATCGGTTTTGAACTGGACGATCACAGGCACAGTCGCTTGCGGATCCGCGGCAAGCGCGTCTTTGGATAACTTACCGCTGCCGACAGGCTGCGCACCTGTGTGACTGGGCCGGGCAGATGCTGGAAGTGCTAAAGATGTCGAGAACTGCGCGTATCCCGCGACAGGCACCAGCATCCCGGAAAGAGCCGCGGTAGCCAGAAAAAGACTGCTGTGTTGCTTCGTCATGTAAACCCCCAAGAGATTCGCTGCGGTACCGGGGCGCCGGCTAGCGAGTCCAGCGCACAGACTTCATCGGCAACAGTCGGATTTCCATGAGGCTTGTTTCATTTGCGTACAGGCTGCCGCTTGGCGCGTCGATGCTCACCCGGAAAGCAGGGGAGCAGACCGCTCTCCACCTCCGCCTCCGCCTTGCGGCCAGGCGGCGCCGGCAAAGACTGCAAGCCCTTCCAAAGTGCCGGTAGAGGCACTTGATGGCGATACGAAGTTCACGGGGGCCCGTCTCGCTCAGCGAGGAGCTCGACAGGAATAAAAGACTTTCGTGTGCTGCTGAAAGTCAGTTCTCGCCGGGAGACTACAAAGGAGGCGGCTTTGACCAGCCGGTTCCTAGCTCGCAGGCTGCACCGCGCAGCCCGTCGCGTGGGATCGCTCAACAGCACGCTTCCTGATGCGCCACAGCGCCCGGTTTGTCGTGAGCGCGGCTGTTCCCGCCGGGGAAGCCGCTCTCACAACTCTGCGGGCTGCGGCACTTAGGCAAAACGTACTAGAACGGATGAACCTGCGACATGCCCAGCCAGGTGCTCCACCAGCGGGCGAGCTTGCTCCTGGGCTGCCTCCTGGCGGCAGCGCGGCGAAACTCGCCCGCGGCCTTTACGTAGCGGATCGCCGCCTCCACCTGACCGTAACGCTCCCAACTCGACTGCTTGCGCGTCCAGATGAGGCGGCTCGCCTCACCTTGCGGGGTCTCCAGCATCTGCTCGGACAACTTGTGAAGTATCTGGCTCGCTTCCAGCGTCGAAGCCGCGTCGCCCGCGGGTGCAAGCGCCAGGTAGCAGGCAGCGCTGACCAGCATTTCGTAGGCCGCAAGCGGTGTGTGTTCCGGCTCAAAGGCCAGAAACAGTTCCGGACGGGCGCCATTTGTAACCAGCAGCCAGCGCGCGCTGTGGGCGGCAGGCACCTCAAGGGACGGAAACGCAGGGAAGGCGCGAAGCGGGTACGTAGATGGGAGCTGTGCTGTTTTCACCGGCGGCCTCAGACAGTGGTTTCAAGTCCACCATCGGCGAGTTGCTCCGGAAAAGTAGAGCTATGTCGCTCATTCAAACGAAGACTGCTGCCAAAATGGAACTCAGCGCTGCCCGGTTCCATGGCGAAGCCCGGCCAGACCCAGAAAAACAAGCGCCAGCGTACACACGCCGGCCCAGCCCGCGTGCTGCCAGGCAACAACACCCGCGGCTGAGCCGGCCGCGCCAAAGGCGAAATACACCATCATGTACACCGTGTTGATCCGCCCTCGCGCATGGGCTCCAATGCCGAAGATCCGAGTCTGGTTCGCGATCTGGTTGGCCTGAACGCCGGCGTCGAGCAGCAGCACGCCGATGACCAGCCCCCAAAGATGGAAACCGAACGCCCAGAGCGCCACAAAGGCAAGCACCTGTACGCCGAGCGCACAGCCAACAACCACGCGCGCGCCGTGCCGGTCCGTCATGCGCCCGGCCAGCGGCGCGACCGCCGCGCCCGCCGCCCCCAGGATGCCGAAAGCGCCGGCGATGCTCGGGCCGAGCCGGTAGTGCGGCGAGCCGAGCAGAAACACCAGCGTCGTCCAGAACGCAGAGAAAGCCGCGAAGACCAGGCCGCCCACCAGCGCCGCCTCGCGCAGCAGCGCTTCCCCCAGCGCCAGCGTCCAAAGGGACCGCAGCGCTTTCAGGTACGGCAGGGGCCGCTGCGGCGGCAGGCGCGGAAACGCCCGCAGCACTACCGGCACAAGCAGCAGGTTAAGCACGGCTGCCGTGCCGAACACGCTGCGCCACCCAAATACGGCACCCAGTGCACCCGCGAAGGAGCGTGCCAGCAGGATGCCGAGCAGCAGCCCGGTCATGACCGTGCCGACGGCGCGCCCGCGATCGCTTTCCGGGGCAAGCTCCGGCGCAATAGGCACGGCGACGTGCGTCACCGCTGCCGTAAGCCCGGTGGCCACGCTGGCCAGCAGCAGGGCTGCGAAAGAGGGAGCGAGCGCACTCGCGAGGGCTGCGACGGACACGGCTGCAAACAGCCGCGCCATCAGGCTGCGCCGCTCGACCACATCGCCAAGAGGCACAAACAGAAAAATGCCAAGCGCGTAGCCGATCTGCGTTGCCACCGCAACCTGGCCGATCCGCGCAGGCGGCGCATGAAGCGAGCGCCCCATCTCCAGCAGCAAAGGCTGGTTGAAGTAGATATTGGACACCCCGACCGCGCACAGCAGGCTGAGCAGCAGCAGCGTGCGGCGGTCGTACTGTTGAGACCTGGGTGCTGGTTGCGGCTTGGCTGCCGGTCGAGGCGTAAATGTGCCGCTCATACAGGCAGTATCTTCGATGCGTCGAGAAGACCCCGAGAGCCAGCCTTCCGGAGCTCACGCGCAAACCTGCTCGGGATTGACCTGCGCATCGCACGGCGGCTGTCCGCTCCCCGGCATGCCGATCAGCGCAGGCCCGACCGCCCTGGCTGCGCACTCCGCGCCGCAGCCAACTCAGCGAGAGCCCGACGCTGTTCCAGGCGATACAGGTGCAAGAGTGTAGGCCTGCAGCGTGTCCCCTGCAAGTACAGCGAGAGTGCTCCCGGAGGGCGAAAGCGCGAAGGTTCTTCGCATCGCTGACCCGCCGGCCGGGTGCACGGCGAACACCTGCCTGCCTGTAGCGGTTGAGTAGACAGCCACAGTGAGATGGGCGAAGTCTCCCGTGTGCATGCGTCCCCTCAGGTCCACCCGCTTCTCGAACTGCGAAGAGGCGACGGCAAACAGCTTCCCCGCCGCGTCACTCGCCGCCTGCTGCAGCAGGCTGAACGGTTCCAGCCTTCCCTTGAGCAGCGTCGCTCCTTGTGGAGTGAGCACGCGATACCAGGCAGTCTCCGCCCTGGAGGCATCGCAGCCTTGCGCGAACAGCAGGTTTCCAGGCAAGGACTGCACCTCGATCTCGCAGCCGGAACCGAGCCGCGCCAGGGTCTTCGTCACCCCCGTCCAGCCGGCTTCCTCCAGCTTCCACTGGCCTGCGTGGTCCGGCATGGCACTCACCATCGCCTCCTGCAGCAAGGCCGGCTGCAGGGGTTCCCGGTCCATGCGCCGGGTGCCGATCGGCTGCAGCGTACCGCTCAGTCCCGTCAGGTCGTAGTCCTCTTCCACCGGAAGGTTGGGACCGAGGAAGTTTGCGAGCTTCTCGTGTTCCTGCTTCGTATGCTTCTCATGCAAGGTGGCCGCCAGTACAAGTTCCGCGCCGGGTGAGGCGCTGGCAAACACAAGCGGCCCTGGCAAGGCGTAACGCTGCTGCACCGCGAGATCCGCGCCGTAGGTGCGCAGCTCCCCGCCGACGTGCGCCAGTACACGGCCGTTGCCTAGGTCCCACACATACGGGCCTTGGGCGTCCGAGACGATCCAGTCTTCCATGCGCAGCACGCGGCCGTCTGCCCGGGACAGCAGAACGGCGCGGATGCTGCGGGGCCGCCAGCCTTGCTCCGCCTGCTCGAAGGATCGCCGGGTGAGCGCATGCCGGTTAAAGGTCAGCAGAAGCGCGTCGTCCCCGATGAAGTGAACGCTTGTGTCCTCATCGAGCGCCACAATCGTCTTGTCCGGCCGCGCCGTAAAGCCTAGCCCGGACAGCGGCAGCCTCCAAGCGGCTTTGCCGGAGGGCCCGTCGCTCGCGGTCTCGACCACCTGCCTGCACCCGGACGCAGCGCACACCTCGGCCGCTTCCGGTGCCGGAACAGCAGTCTTCGCAGCAGCGCGGCTGGCGATGGGTGTAGAGGCAGGCGTGCCCGGGGGTGCTTCTACCTTGAACGTAGCGAGGGAAGAGACAGTCGGCGGCGGCGCAAAGAGAAGCACGAACTGTGTTCGGCGCTCCAGCGCGACCTCGTGCGAGGAGACAAGCGTAGTTGCCGTGTCGGTTGCGGCAACTCCATCCTGACGCCGCGAACGCCGCTGACCTGCCCCGTCTTTAAAGCCGCGTCGCCTCCGCCATTGACCGAAAGTGAGTTGATCACCTGCGAGGCGTTCCCGCTGTTATTCGCGACTTTCTGCTGCGTAGCGACAGCGGCAGGCGGGTTGGGGATGAACAGCGACTGGAGTGCCCCCTGCTCCTGCGAGGCACCCTGCAAGCGCAGCAGCCCGCTGTCGTCGGGCGGCGGCGGCCCCTGCATCGCTATCAGGACCGGCACTCTCTGGGAGCTTTCCTGGTCAGAGCAGGACACCGGCGAGAAGCGCACGCTCAACGCCGTCCGGCGCGGGCCATCCTTCTTTAACTCGATCGCAGCGACTTCCCCCGTGATCGTGGTACCGGCCCGGATGGTGCAAGTGCCTTCCTGCCAGGTGGCCAAAGTCTTCAGGAAGAAGGATTGCCCCAACCGCAGCGCGCGGGAGTCGATCTTGTTCGCCAGCTCGGCCCGCGCTGTTACCAGGGCTGCAGGAGGCTGCTCTGCCCAGGCCTGACCGTATGTCGATACGAACAGGACTCCCACAAGCGCACAGCGGAACATGGCCAAACCTCGCCCAGGAGGCTACCAAAGTGTGCATGGAATGCACCATGACTACTGCTCAGCAGACCAACTTTGGTACAACACTTTGCGCGAGACAGGTTCTCCGGATGCCGCCTTACTCCGGATGACCAGAGCTCGAAAGCTCGCCTACACGACCCGCAGGAGCGGCCGGGGGCTTGCAATCCCGGCGCTCGACGACGAGCGCATGCCGGTGCCCGTCAGCTCCATCCCGATAACGGCCAGGGTTTTCCGAAGCTGCGTGCGCGCGTGCTGGGCCCAGGGGCCGCTCGCGTCCAGGCGCAGGTAGG
>CAXUDF010000068.1:0-16341 GCA_964249695.1 uncultured Acidobacteriaceae bacterium | reverse complement strand
GTACATAAAGAGTAGAGAGCCGACAAGCGCGAGTGCTGCAGTAAGTGCTGCTGCGTCTCCACCTATCAGCGCGGCAGCCAGTCCATTTTGCCCATCAGATGGTGCCTCTTTTCCAAACCGCACGCACAGCCCAAGGAACAAGACGAAGAACGTGATAAGAAATGTTCCTGCGGCAATGACGATGGCGCGCCCGAGACAAACCAGAAGTGTACGCATGCCGGCACTTACAGCTTCGAGAACCCGGCAATCCGCGACACATCATTAAAGGTCACAAACACAAAGAACAAAATCAGCATCACAAACGCTGCCTGCGCGATCCGCTCCTTCACCACGGGGTTCAGGTCGTGGCGGAGGGCGGACTCAATCAGAAGGATCAGGATCATGCCACCGTCGAGCAGCGGAATGGGCAGCAGGTTGAAGATGCCGAGGTTGAGCGAGATCTGCGCCATCAGGTTGATGATGGGCTGCCAGCCGGGCATCAGCGCGGCTTCGCCCGAGATGCGCGCGATGCCGACCGGGCCGCTCAGCTGCTTCACGTTCGAGTGGCTGGAGAAGAGCTTGCGCAGGACTTCGGTGATCTGTCCGGCGCTCTGGATGTTGTAGTGCAGCGACCGCGAGGCGGCTTTGCCGAACGGCTCCTGCTCGACCGTGAAAGGCGGCGGCGAAGGGCGGAAGCCGAGCCGCCAGCCCTTGTGGCCGGAGCCGTCGTCGCCCTCAATCGGCGCGACCGAGAAGTGCAGCGTCTGTGAGCCGCGTTTTATGTCGAGCGCGACTGGCTGCGCGCCATTTTGCTTCAGGTAGGCGGCCACCGAATTGACGGAGTGCGGCACCAGTCCGTTGAGCGAGAGCAGTACGTCGCCCTTCTGCACGCCGGCCTTGGCCAGCGGGTAGCCGGGCTCAACCTCGCGAATGGCAAGCGGGTCCGCCTGCCAGCGGGGCTCCAGGCCGAGCGCAAGCGGATCTGGGCCGTCGGGGCCCATGGAGCTTGCGAGCGGCAGCTGGGTTGAGAAGTCGCCACTAGGCCGCGCGACCGTGACCGGCACGGTTTCCTTGCTGTCGATGCCCATGCGGATGCCGACTTGCTGCCAATCCGGATTGTGCTCCTTGCCGAACTGCACGATGCGGTCGCCGGCCTTGAGGCCTGCTGCAGCAGCGGGCGTATTGGCCGGCACGTAATCGATCATGGCCGGGCCGTTCAGGTAGGCGTCCACCTCGTTGTGCATCATGTACAGGCCGGTCATGAGCGCAAAAGCAAGCAGGAAGTTGGAAACCGGGCCGGAAACGCCGATAAGCATGCGCTGCCAGCGGGGCCGGGAGGTGAACTCGCCTGGGTCGCCGGTTCCCGTGTCCGCGAGGCCGGAATCGCCCGAGTATTCGCCCGCCATTTTGACAAAGCCGCCAAGCGGCAGCGCACTGATGCGGTAGTCGGTGTCGCCGCGTTTGAAGCCAAATAAACGGGGACCCATGCCGATCGAGAAGACTTCAACGCGCACGCCGCAGGCCTTGGCGGTCAGGAAGTGACCCGTTTCATGCACAAGAACCATGATCCCGAGGACCACGACCATCGTCAGGATGGAGACGAGAAAGAACGGCATAGGGCGGGGAGGGCTCCTTGTGTACCGAACGCACGGCGCAACGCAAGACCTAAGCGGAGATCAGCGGGCCAGCACTTCCCTTGCCCGCTCGCGTGCCGCTTCATCCTGCGCCAACACCTCGGCGATGCTCGCCGGCGTCACCGATGGCGTTGCAGCCAGTACTTTCTCGATTGTACCCGCGATCGCCGGGAAGCCGATGTTACCGGTGAGGAACGCCTCCACCGCGATTTCATCCGCCGCATTCAAGGCTATCGGGTGCGCGCCGCCTGCTTCGGCAGCCTCGTAGGCAAGGCGCAGGCAGGGGAATCGGGCGAAGTCGGGCTGCTCGAAATGCAGGTCCGCCAGGGCGCGCATGTCGAATTGCATGGTGGACTCAACGCGGTCCGGCCAGGAAAGTGCGTAGAGGATGGGCAGGCGCATGTCGGTGACCGAAATCTGCGCCAGGATCGAGCCGTCGATGTACTCGACCAGCGAGTGGACGGTGGATTGCGGGTGTACGGTGACCTGCACCTGCCGGGGCGGCAGGTCAAACAGCCTGCAGGCTTCGATGATCTCCAGCCCTTTGTTGAGCATGGTGGCGGAGTCGATGGTGATGCGCCGGCCCATGACCCAGGTGGGGTGCTTCAAGGCCTGCTCCACCGTGATGGAGGCAAACTGGTCCAGCGGCAGGGTGCGGAAAGGGCCGCCCGAGGCGGTCAGCCAGACGTTGCGAACCTCCGCCAGGCGGCCAGCGCGCATGCACTGGTGGATCGCGTTGTGTTCGGAGTCAATCGGCAGCAGGGGCACGCTGCCCTTGTGCGCGGCCGCGGTGAGCAGATCGCCGGCAGCCACCATGGCCTCTTTGTTCGCGAGTCCGACCGGCTTGCCCGCGAGCACGGCGGCGTAGGTCGCCTCGAGGCCGGCGACGCCGACGATGGCCGAGACCACAAAATCGACTTCCGGCAGGGTCGCGACCCGGACCGTTCCCTCGACACCCCAGACGATCTCGATCTCGTTCAGGCCCTGAGCGTGCAGGCGGGTGCGGAGCTCGGCGGCCAGCTCCTCCGTCGCGAGCGAAACGACCTGCGGCCGCCAGCGGACACACTGGCGAAACGCTTCGTCCACGTTCCGGCCAGCCGCGAGCGAGACAGCGGCGAAGCGGTCCGGAAACTGCTCAAGGATAGAAAGGGTGCTTTGTCCAATGGACCCGGTCGAGCCCAGGATCGCGATCTGTTTCAACTGCAGGAGCCTTTCCGTACTGCGAAACCATGCGCCAAAAAACAGGCGAAAACGCTACAGAGCCTGCTGGGCTAGAAGAGCGTACCACAGCACCGGCGCGGCCAGAAGGAGGGCGTCGATGCGGTCAAGGACGCCGCCGTGCCCGGGTAGAAGCGTGCCGGAGTCCTTAACGCCCGCGCCGCGTTTGAGCGCCGACTCGAGCAGGTCGCCAAGCTGCGCCGCAATGTTGAGCAGAACCGAAAGCAGCAGCGTGCGCGTGACTGAGCCGGGATAGTTGAGTTGATCGAAGCCGCGGCGATTAAGCTCCGTCGCCGCGAGCAGCAGCAGCGCGATGACGAGCACAGTGCCGGCAACTGACGCGATCGAGCCCTCCCAGGTCTTGTTCGGGCTAATGCGGGTGAGCTTGTGCTTGCCGAAGTTGCGCCCGATGTAGAGCGCCGCGACGTCGCCGGCCCACACGGAAAGAAACAGCAGCAGCAGCAGCGAAGGGCCGTTGCCCTGCGCGGAGATGAGCGGCAGCGTGGTCAGCGACCAGCCGGTGTAGAGCAGCGCGAAAGTAGACGCAGCCGCGGCCGGCAGAACCTGCGGGAAGCTGAGTCGAAAGCTGCAGATGCCGAGCAGTACAAAAGCCATGCCGCCGAGCACAGGCAGTGTGTACTCCGGACGAAAGTACGTGCAGAGAAACAAGAGCGCGATGCCGACCAGTGTGGGAATACGGGGAACGCCGGCGGCACCGTTCGCGGCAGCGAGCGCGAGAAACTCCCAGGCGGCCAGCCCTGCCACGGCGGCCGAGGCCAGGGTAAGCAGCGGCAGCGAGTTATAGAAAACCACAAACAGCACCAGCGGAATCAGCACCGCCGCAGTCAGAACTCTTCGCATCTCCTCAAGAGCATAGCCCACGCCGAGTGGAGGCAAGTCTCCGGAGCCTTTAGCGCGCGTATGCGTCTAATTATGTGAAGAGATGGCGGCCGCATGGTTCGCTCCGCGCAGCGGAGGAAGCCCAGGCGCTGGCATGAAAGGAACGATCATGAAACGGACATTTGCAACAACAGCCGCACTGGGAGCGCTGAGCATCGCCGCACTTTTGCCCGCACCACTGCTCCAGGCGCAGACCGAGGGCAGCCCCGCCGGGGCAAGCACCGTGGTGACCGTGCTTCCCAAGAGCGGCGACGCCGCGCCGGCTGTGCCGCAGAGCGCGCTTGAAGTCAAGGTGGACGGCAAAACCGTGCAGCCGCTGGTGTGGCGCGCCTACGGGCGCGGCGAGGTGCAGCTGGTGCTGCTGATCGACAACTCGCTCCGGAGCTCGTTCGGCCGCAACCTCGAGGATCTCGCGACGTTCGTCAACACTTTGCCTCCAAATGTATCGACCGCAGTGGCATACATGCAGAACGGTGCTTCTGTCTTCAGCGGACCCTTTACAAAGGACCACACCGCGGTGGCGAAGATGCTGCACCTGCCCGGCGGCAGCCCAGGTTCCAATGCAAGCCCGTACTTCTGCATCCAGGACCTCGCCAAGCGCTGGCCGGTTGAGTCAGCCTCCGGTGCTGCGCCGGGATCTGTTCGGCGCGAAGTGCTGATGATTACCGACGGCGTGGATGAGTACAACCTGCGCTACGACCCGGAAGACCCGTATCTGCGGGCAGCGGTCGATGCGTCAAACCGCGCCGGACTCGTGATCTTTCCGATCTACTACCGGGACCAGGGCCGCCTCGGAACCTCATTTTACGAGACCAACGCCGGGCAGAATTATCTGTTCCAGGTAGCCGACTCAACGGGCGGCAACATGTACTACGAAGGATTGAGCAACCCGGTGTCGTTCACCCCGTTTTTGTCAGACTTGACGCGGCGGCTGTCCAACCAGTACGAGCTGGACGTACCCGTAAAGCCGGAGAAAAAGGGCAGCTTCGCGGAGCTGAAGGTGAAAAGCGACAATGGCGCGATCAAGCTCAAGGCGGCAAACCGCGTAGCGGTTGCGCCGGCCGGCTCGGTCTCGCAGTAGCCAACAAAGCCCTAGCGCAACCTACTATGTTCAAGTAGCTCAAACTCATCGGGGTGAGACCAGTGAAAGCGTGGATGCTCGATAACTTTGGGCTGGACAATCTGCGGCTGGGCGAGGTCCCAACGCCTGCCCCGAAAGACGACGAAGTCCTTATCAAGGTCTTGGCCGTTTCGCTGAACTTCCGCGATAAGGCGATCGTTGACGGTATTTACGAGCCGAAGATGATCCCGAAGCCGCTGATCCCGGTTTCGGATGCGGCGGGTGCCGTGGTGGCTGTCGGTAAGAACGTCACTCACCTCAAAGAGGGGGACCGGGTCAACTCGCATCTTTATTCGCATTGGGTGGATGGTCTTCCAAAGCCGAACGAGCCGGACTTCTGCTATGGCGCTCCCCTGCCGGGCGGGCTGGCGGAATACATGACCTTGTACGCGGAGAGTGCAGTTAAGGCTCCCGATGCGATGACCGATGAGGAAGCCTCGACGCTGCCGATCGCTGCGCTGACGGCCTGGTACGCCATGATGGATTATGGGCAGCTTAGGCCCGGTCAAACCGTCCTGGTGCAGGGCACTGGCGGCGTCTCTGTCTTTGCCGCGCAGATCGCCTCGGCCTTTGGGGCAAAGGTGATCGCCACGTCAAGCAAGGACGAGAATCTGGCCAGGATGAAGGCGCTCGGGGTGTGGGAAGGGATCAACTACAACAAGCGTCCCGATTGGGACAAAGCAGCGCTGGAGCTTACCGACGGCAAAGGCGTCGATCAACTGCTCGATGTCGTCGGCGGCGATGGCCTGAACCAGTCGGTCGAGGCGACTCGCGTTGGCGGCCATATTTCGCAAATCGGGTTTCTCCAGGGCCAGAAATCGAATCTCGACCTGATGCGCATCATCTTCCGGCAGACCGCGATCCGCGGCATCGCCGTCGCACCTTCCCGCGCGTTCGAACGCATGAATGACTTCCTCAACAAGCACGAAATTCATCCGGTGATCGACACAGTTTACCGCTTCGAACAGGCGCATGAGGCTTACGAGCACCTGGCCCGGGGAGCATTCGGCAAGATCGTCATCACAGTGGGCGCGCACTAGAGGAGAGCGGAAAAGCCGCGTCACAAGGTACGTGTCATCCACATGAAGAGCTCGTGGAGAGTCCCGTCCTGCTAGTGCACCTGAAACTCCGGAGAGCCGAGGAGCATCGCGGCTATCGCGTTAAGCGCCGGTATCGGGTTTCGCTCGTCGGCGGACGCATCCCGTTGAGCGAGCTGCGCGTGGATCACGTTGTTGGTCGTGGACGACACCGCCCCGGCAAACAGCGCCTGCTCCATATCCGCGAGCGCCCGGTCGTCGCCAGTGCCGGCCGTGGCGGGTGCGTTCGCTCGAAAGGCAACGACAGCCGTGCGCGACGGCGTGCTTGCACCTGCGCCGATCTCGGCCGCGGGCTTGGGCTGCGTCATCAAACCGCGCGAAAGCAGCAGCGGCGCATCCAGGTGCATGCCGCCCAGCTTGCCATTGGCGAGGGCAAGCGCAAAGTTGAGCCGATCAATGAGCGCGGCCGAGTTCATCCAGCTGTTCCCCGCCTGGGGATAGCCGGTCGGCGGCTGGCACCGGTACGGCGGCTCGCCCATGGCGCGCAGCTGCTGCACCAGCGCCCCTGGGTTGGCCGGGTCGGTACCGGTGGCGCGCATGGCGGAGGCAACAAACTCAAGCGGCGTCTTGACCTTGTTGTTGAAGCTGGCATGGCTGAAGAACTCCGGCGAGTGCACCATCGCACGGAGCACCTCGGCGATGTCGCCGTCCGAGCGCATCCAGGCTGCCGTCATGCGGTCCACCAGTGCGGGCGGGGGCGCGTCGGCGACAAAGCGCTGCGCAAGCTGGTACGAAATGTGGTGCGCGGTCGCGGGCTCCTTCGCAAGAAAGGCTAGCGCGGCGAGACCTTCCTGCTGACCGCCGTCGGGGATGGTCTGGTGCAGCCACTGCTTTGCACCCGGCTCATGGCGGTTCGCGTTGAACTGGAACGGGCCGCCCTCCCTGGGCCTGTCCACACCCCAGCCGGTCAGGATCGCGGCCAGCGCGGTCACGTCGGCCTGGGTGTAGCCGCCGTCGACGCCGAGCGTGTGCAGCTCCATCACCTCGCGGCCGTAATTCTCGTTCAGCCCGGCGCGGGCTTTGGCGCCTTTTGCGCCGCGCGCAGCCGCCGGGGAGTCCGGGCCGATGCTCGACAGGTTGTCGAGGTAGATCATCATGGCCGGGCTTTCGGCGGTGGCAAGCAGCAGATCGCGAAAGTGCCCGAGCGCATGCGGGCGAATCACAGCCTGCTCGTACTGGGCGGCATAGTTCGTCATGTCGCCGGACTTCGAGATGTCGACGTTGAAGTGATTGAGCCAGAAGTCGGTCATCACCTCAGAGAGCTGCCGCTCAGAGAGCACAGCCCGCAGGATTTTCGCCTGCTCCAGCTCGCCCGCGGCAACGCGGCTCCCCCCGTAGCCTCCGGCCATCATGGCCCACAGCTCGCGGTCGCGCGGGGCAACGCCGTCGAGCAGCTGCGTCTTCAACGGGTCCGCAAGGCCGCGGGTCAGCGCCATGCGATCCGGGACGGGCAGCGCCAGCACGGCATTCAGACGGTCGGCGGCAGGTTGCACCAGGATGGGCCCGGCGAGCGTGCGGGCGCGGGCCTGTTCGGCGGTCTTTTCCTCGGTGTCATGCGCGGCTTTGGCCGCCTGCGCTGCGGGGTCGGCGGCCGCGCCCGTCGGCGCGGAGCTCTGGTTTGAGTCGGCACGGTCGGCCTGCTGCTTCTGCTCGTAGCGAGCAAGCAGCACCTGGTACACGCTGGCGAGCTGCGGGTCAGCCGGCATGGCCTGCTTGCCGTCAGCGATGCGGCGAATTACCTGGCCGTCCGGAAAGTTCACGGCAATCTGCTCAGGGCTCATCGCGAGCGAGGGGTACCGGGCGAGGCGCTTGTCCAGCTCGGCGTCCGGGACGCTGGCCGGCTGCAGCTGCTGCGCGAACCAGTGCTCCCAGCCTCCGGCCGCAACTGCGGCGGCGAGACCCGGCGTGGTCCCGAAGGTAAAGCGGTTTACAACCTGCGTACTTTGCTCTTCAGCCGTAAGCGGGATTGAAGCAGGCGTTGGATTCGCCGGCGTGTGGCGGTGCGCCAGGTTATTATGGGCGCGGCCCGGAGACTGCGAAAGCAGCGGCGCGGCGAACAAGGCAATGGCGAGGCACACTATCGAGCGGCGCATAGGTCGATCCTCAGGCAGACGTGACCGGCAAACATGTGCAAGCCGGCTGAGGTCTACCTGTAGGAACAGCAGTGTTCTGAGATAGTCGCGTGGGACGGCGGCATACTCTGCGTCTTCGCCCCGAAGCCGTCTCGAATCTACACAGACGCGGGAACAGCCGCCCGGGCCCGTCCGGCGCGCTTTTGCCGCCAGCTCAGCACCGGCCGCGCTGCCAGGAGCACTGCGAGCACCACCGTGATTTCCAGCGGGTCAAGCACGCCAGTCTTCACAATCCACCAGTAGTGCAGCACGCCCGCAATCGCTGAAATGTACACCGCTTTGTGCAGCCAGTTCCAGCGTTTGCCGCCCAGCGCGCGGATCGACCAGGTGGTCGAGGTCGCCGCGAGCGGCACCATCAGCACCCAGGCCGTAAAGCCGGCCCAGATGTACGGGCGACGCAGCAGGTCGTCGGAGATCGTGGGCCAGCTCCAGCCGGAGTAGAGCCATAGGTACGTGAGCAGGTGCAGCGAGCCCCAGAAAAACGCATACAGGCCCAGGATGCGCCGGAAGCGGATGAGCCAGCCGAGCCGCGGCACCAGTTTGCGGATCGGCGTAATGGCAAGCGAGATGACCAGCAGCCGAATAGTGGCGAAGCCGGTAAAGAAGGTGACCGTCGAGACCGGGTCCGGGCCCAGCGCTGAAGGATTGCTCGTCGCGCTCTGGTAAAAGCGAAGGGCCAGCCAGGCGAGCGGGAGCAGGCAGGCCAGGTGTGCCAGTGTCTTCAGCGTGACGATCCAGCGATTCGGCATGCTTGTCCTCCCCCGCGCCGGCGAGCTGCAGCACGCTCATGAGCGCGTATGGCCCGGAGTGTGGCTACCCGGCGAGAGAACCCCGGTTAGGAGCGCTCCCGGCCCCTGGACGCTCTAGTAGAACTGCTCCAGGTCCATGCCCTTGTAGAGCGAGGCTACCTGGTCGCCATACCCATTAAACATCAGCGTCGGCTGGCGCTGCTTCCAGATCGGCGCACCGATGACGCGCTCCGCCGCCTGCGAAATCCACGGGGCAGCGTTCGGATTCACGTTGGAGTAGAAGCCGTAGGCAGAAGGGTTCAGCTCGCTCCAGGTAGTGGGCGGCTGCTTGTCCACAAAGCGGATGGTCACGAGCGCCTTGGCGGACTTGAAGCCGTACTTCCAGGGAACGATGATGCGCACCGGACCACCGTCCTGCGGAGGCAGCGTCTGCCCGTACAGGCCGAAGGTTAGCAGCGTCAGCGGATTCATGGCCTCGTCCATGCGGAGCCCTTCCGAGTAAGCGCTCTCGAGCGGGCTCGCACTCAGCTCCGGCATCTGCGCGGGGTCGTAGAGCGAGAGAAACTGCACGTACTTGGCCGACGAGAGCGGCTGGCAGAACTTGATGAACTCGGCAAGCGAGTAGCCGGCCCAGGGAACGACCATGCTCCAGCCTTCCACACAGCGGAAGCGGTACACACGCTCCTCGAGCGGGCGATACCGGATCAGGTCGTCGATGGAAACGGTCCGGGGCTTCTGCACCAGCCCCTCGACCTTGATGCTCCACGGCGACATTTTGAGGTGCTGCGCATTTTCAGAGGGATCGCTTTTGCTGGTGCCGAACTCGTAATAGTTGTTGTAGGTCGTGATGTCCTGGAACGAGGTTGGGGCCACACCGGCGGTGGAGAGCGGGCTCTTTACCGTCTGCAGTTTGGTCGCCGCCTCCACGCTCACAGCCGGGTCGAGCAGGCGCCTGCCCGCGACCGCCGCGGTGCCAAAGGCGGCCGCGGCTGCCATAAAGTGCCGGCGGTTCCAATACGTGCTTTCAGGCGTGATTTCAGAAGACGGAATGGCATTCGGCTTGCGGATCAACATGGGTGCATCCTTTGCCGCGCTCAGGAACGTGCGGCGGCAGGCTATTGGACGCGCGACGCACCCCCAGGTTACGGGGCGAGGCTGCCCGACTTTGAGGCGCATGAAACCGGATGCCGGCGAACGGTACGATGAAGCGGAGGAGATACGGATGGACACAGGGTGGAACCGGCAGGCTTTTGAGGCGCTCCGGGACAGCGAACGTGTGAAGGAGACCGCAGAGCTGCTGCTTGACGCCCGCCAGGAGGTGCGCCCCATCGCGGACCTGGATGCCGCGCTGCAGCCGGCCACGCTCTACGAAGCCTATGCCATTCAGAGCGCCATGGCGGAGCGGCTGGGGGCGATCACGGGCTGGAAGGTGGGCGCGCCAGGCCCCGAGGCCACGCCCATGTTCGGGCCAATGCCGCTCAATTTCGGCTTGATTCGCAGCGGCGACCAGATGCCAGGGGAACGCAGCCGCATGCGCGGCATTGAGGCGGAGATCGGCTTCCTGCTCGGGAAGAACCTGCCTGTGCGCCATGCGCGCTACACGCGCGAGGAGATCGTGAGCGCCATTGCCGGGGCGCACCCGGTCATCGAGGTGCTGGAGTCGGCCTTTGTTGCGCCGGAGGAAGCCGCGCACCTGGCCATGGTCGCCGACCTGCAAATGAATGGCGGCTTTGTGTACGGGCCTGGCTGCAAGGACTGGCAGGACGTGGACATCGCCGGCGAAAGCCTTGAGGTCATCATCGACGGCATTGTGCGCTGGACAGGCACGGGCAAGAACACGAACGGGCCGGACCTGCTGCGGCTGGTCGAGTACGTGGTGAACGATGCGCAGTTCCGCACCGGCGGCCTGCAGGTAGGGCAGTGGATCACGACCGGCAGCTGGATGGGCAAGCTGCTGTGCCACTCGCGGTCGTCGGTGGAGGTGCGCTTCGCGCATTTCGGCGCGGTCGCGTTTTCCTTTGCGGTGTAGGGCCCGGCTCACACGGTGCCTGAGCCGGAAAGCTTGCGCTGCCCGGCTCTTCGTTCCCGGAACCAGTACAGTGCGGCGCCGGACGCTCCGAGCGCGAGGGCAAACAGCAGTTCGCGCCCGGCGCCCTTGCGCGACAGCAGCAGAAAGCCGAAGCCGGCAAACGCCAGCACCGGCGGCAGCGGATACAGCCACATACGAAACGGCCGCGCGAGCGCCGGCTGCCGCACCCGCAGCACGATGACCCCGATCTGCTGCAGCCCGTACTGGAGCACGATGCGCACCGCGACCAGCGTCGAAATGACGGTGCGGAGATCGAGAAAGCAGAACACAAACGCGATGGCCGCGAGCGCAACGAGGGCCACACCCGGAAAGCCGCGCGGGTGCAAACGGGCAAACGGGGCGAAGAAGTTGCCTTCGCGCGCGGCGGCAAACGGCGCGCGCGAGTAGCCGAGCAGCAGCGCGACCACGGAAGCGAATGCGGTCCACATGATAAGCACCGCGACCGTGACCGAAGCGGCCTGCGCCCAGCCCGCGGGCAGAACAGTCCTCATCAGCACGGCGGCCATGGGCCGGCCCGCGCCAGCCCCGGCAAAAGCCGCCAAAGGCAGCGCGCCGAGCAGTGCCGAGCTCATCGCGATGTACAGCAAAGCCACCAGCGCGATCGACATCAGGACCGCGCGGGGGATGGTGCGGCCGGGTTCGCGGACCTCCGCGCCCAGGAAGCAGACGTTGTAATACCCCCAGTAGTCGTAGGTGGTGATGAGCGTGGCCGCCCCGAGCGCGGGCAAAAGGCCGGGCGCGGCGGGCCAGTGCAGCTGCGCCGTTACCAGCGGGGCCCGCAGGTGGGCGAGCCCGACCGCGATGACGGCCAGCAAGGTCGCGACGACCCCCGCGCTCAGCACGCCCGCCACCCGCAGCACCGCGCCGAGCCCGCGATACAGCAGCACCGCAACCGCGACGCACACGCCCGCGGCCAGCAGGTTGGTGCCGCGCACGGTGAGCGGCCCCGCTGCGTAGCCGCGCAGCAGGCCGGGCGCAAGAAACGCCGCGTACTGCGCGAGCCCGAGCGCGCCGGAGGCGACCGAAAGCGGCGCGGTAAACAGCAGCTGCCACACGTACAGGAAGCTGAGAAAGCGGCCAGCGTCGAAGCGGGCGCGCACTCCCGCAGACGCGGCGTCGACGGCTTCTGGTGGATGCGAAGCCGGCGCTCTGTCGGCACCGGCAGCGAACGCATCGGGTGCGGCCAGGCGAGGCTTGTAGATCTCGCGCAGAAAGGCGTATGACCCGCCGGCGCGGGGCAGCGCCGCGCCCAGTTCCGCCCACACCAGGCCGTCGCACACCGCGAGCAGCGCTCCCAGCAGCCAGCCGAGCCAGGCCGCCGGCCCCAGCGCCGCGACCACCAGCGGCAGAGTGATGAACGGGCCGACGCCGATCATGTTCATCAGGTTGAGCGAGACTGCGCCGGGCAGGGTCACGCGCCGCGAAAGCTCGCTCTGGCCCGCGGCTCCGTTTTCCGGCCGATCAGTTGGATCGCTGCGAGTTCCCGGTACGGGCGCTTCCATGCTGGGCTGAGTCCTCTGTCAGCGTAACTATAGCTTCACATTCAGCCTGTCCTGCGCAGCTTTGTCATAAGTCATGCAATGCTTACTCGTGAGCTGCGAAACCTGCATAGGAGAACCCGATTATTGCTGGACCATAGACAACGTTCAATCGCATCTCTAGGGTGCTGTTACCGGGGAATCGGCCTTAGGCACATAGCAGCACTCTTTATTGCGTTCTTTTCGTGCAATATAGCGCTTGGTCAGGACCACGCTGGAGCCGAAAAACCCTGTAGCTATATAGAGGATCTCCTAGGCAATCCACTCCGCAAGCTACCGAAGCAAACACAATCAGCGATGAAAGAGGCGATCCGACCGGCATTTGAGGTCATCGCCCATGATCCTGGAATGGGATTGGAGAACGCGGAGATTGACACTGCCGAACTGAACGCACTTCCTATAACAAAGCCGACCGCCTCCGGCACGTTGTATGTCGTCGCTTGGGATGATCACAGCTTTGGTGTGAATGGATTCAACTGGATTGTCGAAGTAACCTCGCACGGTGCAAGAAATCTCATGCCTCCTCCTGCTCCTGACTTACGAGTCCTTTCGGGTGGTTTTGGCGTGGGGGTGCTTGCTCAAAGGACGGCCCGATATCCCGAGGTCGTATTCGCTTCAAAGGGCTTTGCGGCCGGTGGCGGAGCCGAGGCGGAAAGTGTGTGCTTCCACAAGGCAGGCAGTTTCTACCAGCCGTTTTCGTGTCCAGCGACATGTCAACCAAATCTGAATGCCCGTTGAGCATCAAGGGACATGCGACGACAGTCGTACTCGCATGTACAAGACGACTCCCCTGGCATCGAGGGGACGCGAAGCTATCGTAATGAGCGAATGGACCTGCGAATCGCGGAGTAGCAGCTTGCGGACCTTGCCGGCAGAGGACCTTTTCGCACCAGGGGGCCGGTAAGCTCCAGGCATGGGGCTGCGGTCGAAATCGTACACTCGAAAGGTGCCTTCCCTTCACCGCTTCCCTGCCCTTTCACGCCGCGCGGGCGCGCTCGTGTCGGCACTGCTGCTTGCGTCTCACGCACAGGCGCGCGCGCA
Organism: uncultured Acidobacteriaceae bacterium; assembly: GCA_964249695.1. Lineage (GTDB taxonomy): Bacteria > Acidobacteriota > Terriglobia > Terriglobales > Acidobacteriaceae > EB88. The sequence continues at coordinate 2,844 of CAXUDF010000068.1, read as the reverse complement.
GGCCGTGCCCTGGGCCACCACGCTTGCGCCCGCGGTCGATGCGATGACGCTGCCCGAGGACCGCGGCGCGGACGGGCTGGCGCAAACGCTCAACAAGCTGCGCACCTGGGCGAGCCTGATGATGATCGTCGCCCACCCGGACGATGAAGACGGCGGCATGATGGCCTACGAGTCGCGCGGCGCGGGCGTACGCACCAGCCTGATGACCTTGACCCGCGGCGAAGGCGGCCAGAACGCCATGGGCGGCGACGCGTACGACGCGCTTGGCCTGCTGCGGACCAACGAGCTGCTGGCCGCCGACCGATACACCGGCACGGAGCAGATCTGGGGCTCGGTGGCTGACTACGGCTTCTCAAAAACCAGGGAAGAAGCCTTTGCGCAGTGGGGCCACGAACGCGTGCTGCGCGACGTGGTGCGCGCCGTTCGGCAGCAGCGGCCGCTTGTACTCACCTCGGTCTTTCTGGGCGGCATCACTGACGGCCATGGGCACCATCAGGTTGCGGGCGAGCTGACGCAGGAGGCCTTCAACGCGGCCGGCGACCCGAGCGTCTTCCCGGACCAGATTGCGGCGGGGCTGCGGCCGTGGAAGCCGCTCGCCGTGTTTGCGCGGGTGCCGTTTGCGCCGGTCACCGCAAAGGGCATGTACGACTACGCGACTGACACCTGGGCGCCCATCTCGTTTACCAACTACGTGTCTGGCGAGCACTCCAGCTCGCCGCCGTCCGAGGACGTTGTCATCCACGAGGGCCAGACGGATCCGACGCTGGGCCGCTCGTACCTGCAGATGGCGCGCGAAGGCTGGGGCCTGCAGAAGTCGCAGAACGGCGGGGGCACGCCGCCGCTGGCCGGGCCTGATGACGTGGCCTATCACCGTTACGGCACGCGCGTGGCGGCGGCGAGTGGGACAGCCGCAAACAGTCAGGCCGCGGGCTTTTTCACGGGATTCGATACAACGCTGCCCGGCATGGGTTTGCTGGCGCGGCCGGAGGCCCCCGGCGGCGACACGGCTTTTGTCACCGCAGGGCTCGCGCGGATCGACCGCGCGGTGACGCGGGCCTTCTGGGGATACACGCCGGCGGTGCCCGCACGCATCGCGCCTGACCTTCGCGAAGGCTGCCTGGCCACGCAGGCGCTCCTCGCCGCCGTGCGCGCGAGCACGCTCACCCCGGACAGCAAAGCAGACCTCCAGCACGAGCTAGGTATCAAGCTGGTGCAGTTCAACACGGCACTGGTGGAAGCGCTGGGGCTGCACATAGACGCCCTGGTGACGCCGACCCCCACGCGCGACCTCCACGGTGCCGCGCCGCAGCGGCTGGGGCTGTACCCGGAGCTGACGCGCACCCATGTCACGCCGGGCGAAACGTTTGCGGTCCGGCTGAGGGTAACCGCGGCAAGCCCCTGGGTTTCTGGCGCGGGTGCGGGCGCAGGCGGTCTTACGCTGCTGCGCACGGGGCTGGATACCCCCACCGGCCACCCGGGGCTGCCGTCCGACTCCGGGCCGGGCGAGCCGGCCGCCTCAAGCCCTCAAAAGCCCTCGCAGAAGTCCTGGGAGGTGATTCGGACTGCCTCGCCCGGCCTCGATGCCGTGCAGTCGAGTGTGGGAGAAACGCTGTTCCGGGTCACCGTGCCGCGCGACGCCGCGCCCACGGCGCCGTACTTCAGCCGGCCCTCGATCGAGCAGGCTACCTACACTCTGGACGATCCGTCGCTTGCAGGGCAAAGCTTTGCACCCTACCCAGTCTCGGGCTTCGCCGAGTTCGTCTATGACGGCGTACCGCTGCGCCTGGCCGAGGTGGTGCAAGGAGTGGAACGGCAGCCCGGGCTGGGCACCTCGCTGACGCCGCTTGCCGTGGTGCCGGGCTTTTCCGTAAACCTGTCGCAGCACGTCGCTGTGCTGCCGGCGGGCGCGCATTCGCTTACCGTGGAGGCCTCGGTCACCAATGAGCAGCCCGAGGACGCGGACTTCGCTCTGCAGCTGGACAGCCGGGAGCACTGGCAGACGCCGCCCGCGGTGCACGGGCATCTCCAGCCGGGCGAACGCGTCACAGAAATGCTGCCGGTGACGCTTCCCGCCGAGCTGCCCTCGGCCGCGCCTGCAGGCGATCGGCTTGCCGCGGCAACCGGGCAGCTGACTGCTCGGCTCCTTTCGGGCAACACAGTGTACTCCGCAGGCTTTCACACAGCGGGCTACCCCGGCCTGCGCCCCTACAACCTGTATAGCCCGGCAACGCTGGAGGTGCGTCCGGTTGACGTTCACGTTGCAGCGGGCGTGCACGTGGGCTACGTGATGGGCACCGGAGACGAGGTGCCGGCGGCACTGCGCGCCCTCGGGGTCCCGGTCGATATGCTGACAGCCGGCGACCTGCTGACGCGCGACCTGCACGCGTACACGACCATCATGCTGGGTGTGCGCACCTACACGGCGGACCCTGCACTGGCGCGCACCGGAGGGGTTCTGCAGCAGTTCGCGGCCGCCGGCGGTACCGTGATCGTGCAGTATCAGAGCGGCGACTTCCCTGGAGCACCCTTCCCGCTGCACCTCAATGGCGCAGGCGGCGGTGCGCCCGCGCGAGTTGTAGACGAGCGGGCCGCGGTGACGCTGCTCCTCCCCCAAAACACGCTGTTTACCGCTCCGAACCGGATTACGCCGGACGATTTTGCCGGCTGGATTGAAGAGCGCGGGCACGGCTTTGCTGCCTCCTGGGCGCGGGAGTGGACGCCGCTGGTCAGCATGGCCGACCCCGGGCAGGAGCCGCAGCAAGGCGGGCTGCTGGTGGCGTCGGTAGGGCACGGGCGCTACATCTATGACGCGCTCGCGTTGTACCGGCAGCTGCCGGAGGGCGT
>CAXUDF010000067.1:9676-16836 GCA_964249695.1 uncultured Acidobacteriaceae bacterium | reverse complement strand
GTAGGCTGCACGAACGCAAAACGTCGCCCGGACTACCGACCGGGCAGTGACTTTCGCACGTCCACGGTCACTTTTTATCAAGCTGGGCGCGATGTCAAGCTATATCTGTCGGGATCGCCCCAATAAATAGCTGATCGAGCTTAGCCTCTGTTTTCTGCATACGATCCATTCCCACCTCAGCGGCTCGACTTCGATACCGGCCAAGTAGATCCTGGCATCCGCAGCAGCTTCTGGCCGCGTGCGCGCCCGGTCGAGCGGTCGCACGATAGTCACCTGCGGTCGCTGGTGAGGTCGCCGGGGGGCGTCGTACAATCCGGCAGTGCTCCTTTTCCTTCCCCCGACCAAAGACGCGGCCAAGGAGTCGCGTCGATTCGCGGTTAGATCCTGCTGATTGCCTTTCCCTTCTCCGATCTGCGAAAGATCAGCCTCGGAGAACCAAGCATGCACCTCCCCCGCCGTATCAGGCTCCAACTCTTGCCCCCGGCTTTTGGGCTCGCCTTCATCGCTACCGCAAGCTCGAGCCATGCGCAGCTTGCCAACGTGCTTTCCTTCCATAACGACAATGCCCGCACAGGCCAGAACCTGGGCGAGGGCATTCTTACGCCTGCCAACGTCAACGCCTCCAGCTTCGGCAAGCTTTTTAACTACGCGGTCGACGGCAAGGTTGATGCGCAGCCGCTGTATGTCAGCGCGGTCACGCTTGGCAATCATCGCCACAACCTGCTGATCGTCGCGACCGAGCATGACAGCGTCTACGCGATTGACGCGGACACCGGCACCAAGTACTGGCAGGTGTCGGTGCTCCCGTCGGGCGAAACCACCTCAGACGCGCGAAACTGCGACCAGGTGACGCCGGAGATCGGCATTACGGCGACACCGGTCATTGATCCGACGGCCGGGCCGCACGGGACTGTGTACCTGGTCGCGATGAGCAAGAACGCATCCGGGGCGTACTTCCACCGTCTGCATGCGCTCGACCTGACCACCGGAGCCGAGCAGTTTGGCGGGCCGACGCTGGTGCAGGCTTCGGTCGCCGGTTCGGGCAACTCCGTCAATTTCGATGCGAAGCAGTATAAGGACCGCCCGGGCCTGCTGCTGCTCAACGGCACCGTGTATACAAGCTGGGGCTCGCACTGCGACATTGAGCCGTACGCCGGCTGGTCGATGGGCTACAACGAGACCACGTTGAAACAGACCAGCGCGTTCAATTTTGTGCCGAACGGCAGCGAGGCCGCGCCCTGGGCCGGGGCCGCCCTGGGCGCCGATGCGCAGGGCAACCTCTACTACACGCTCGGCAACGGGACCTTTGACACGTCTCTGAACTCGAGCGGCTTCCCGAGCAAGGGCGATTTCGGCAACTCGGTGGTAAAGCTGGGGACCGGCGGCGGTAAGCTCGCGGCGCTCGACTACTGGACGATGTACAACACGGCCAGCGAGTCGAATAACGATACCGACCTCGGCTCGGGCGGGCTGGTCATACTGCCCGACATGAAAGACGCCGGCGGAACAACGCGGCAGCTGCTCGCGGTCGCCGGCAAGGACGGCAACCTGTACATCGCCGACCGCAACAACATGGGCCACATGGATGCCACCAACGATGGGACGCTCTACCAGCAGCTGAACGGCGCTTTGCCGGGCGGCGTGTGGAGCAATCCGGCGTACTTCAACAACACGCTGTATTTCGGTTCAGTCGGCAGCTCAATCCGCGCCTTCCCGGTGACAAACGCGAAGCTTGCGACCCAGCCAAGCTCGACGACTCCGGACAGCTTCGGCTATCCGGGCGCGAACCCGAGCATCTCTGCCTATGGGACCGCAAATGCGATTGTGTGGGCGATCTCGAACAAGTCCAGCGCCGGCCTGTACGCGTACAACGCAGGCAATTTGGGCAGCAAGCTGTATGACAGTACGGAGGCAGCGAACGGCCGCGACAGCTTTGGCGCGGGCAACAAGTTCATTGTGCCGACTGTCGCGAACGGCAAGGTCTACGCCGCGACGACGAACAGCGTCGCTGCGTTTGGCCTGCTGCACCCGACCGCCGCACCCATCGCGGACGGTGTGTACTCGCTCGTAAATCAATACAGCAACATGCTGCTGGATGACAGGCTTGCATTGCCAAATCCCGGGAACCCGATTCAGCAGTATGAGCCGAACGGCACTACGGCCCAATTCTGGTTCTTCTCGTTCCAGGGCAATGGCTACTACACCATCCAGAACACGGCGAGCGGGCTGTACCTGACCGACACCAACGGGGCCAGCACGCCGGGGACGCCGCTTCTGCAGCAGACGCGGGTCAACGACGCTTCGCAGCTGTGGGGGCTTGTCGCGACGGGAACCGGCTACGCGATCCAGAACAAAGAGACCGGGCTTACGATTGACGACAGCGGCTACAGTACGCAGCAAAGCACGGGGATGATCCTGTACACGCTTAAGCCTGTCAGCTCGCGCATCAATCAAATTTGGACGATCCAGTAGGGGCAGCGCTGTGAAAGCCGGTCCGCTTACGCGGACCGGCTTTTTGCTGCGCCCGGCTTTACGGGAAGCTGGCCAGGCGCGGCCAGTCGTGGGGCACGCAGGTCGCAGCGCCGCCTTTGTCGTCGATGATGTTATCGATGCCGTCGTGGTTCAGCAGGCACACGGTAATCATGTCGTGGAAGCGCACCGCGGGCGCCTGCGGCACCTCAATGGCGCGGGTCAATGCGACATTCGGCTCCGTAAAGACGCTGTACACACCCAGGCCCCAGGCCTCGTGGTCGCGCACGGTATCGGCTACCTCGTAGGAAGCCCAGCCCTTCGTCGAGGGACTGCTCATGTATGCCGCCTGGGTCGGCGGGTCATACGGAATCTCGGACTGGTACATGTAGGTGCGGCCGCGCTCGCCGCGCCACACTACCTGGTATTGCTGGTGATGCTCGACAAACAGGCCGTATGCGGTCACGTCGTCGCCGTTGACGACCAGCCCATTTTGGCTCAGGTTCTTGTCCCAGCCCACGCCGTTGCCGTGGTCGGCGCGCCATATCCAGGTGTGGTCAATAAGCGTGTCGCTGCTGTTGACCTCAAGGTTCACGACCGCCTTGCCGACCGCGGGCCCGCCCTCGCGGAAGAAGATGTCCTGCAGCACTGAAGGGTCGGCTTTGTGCTGTTTATGGCTGCCAGGAGGCCCGACCTGCAGCAGCACCGGCGAAATGGCCGCGCCGGCATCGAAGAGCAGCCCGGCAATCGTGAGCCCGTCCACATCGGCGGTCTGCATCAGCGTGTTGCCCTGCGTGGCGCGAAGGGTGGCGAAGCCCAGGCCCAGCACAATCGAGTTAGCCCGGGTCACCCGCAGCGGTTCCGACAGGTCGTAGATACCGGGGGTGAGCAGCAGGTGTTTGCCGTGGGCGAGTTGCGCGTTCATGGTGGCTGCCGTGTCGCGGTCGGGCCGGGCAATGTAGAAGCGGCTAAGCGGGACATCCTGGCCCGGCGTCTGGCCGCCGGCCCAGGTGATGCCCGCGCTGTTCCGGGTGAGCGCGGGCAGGCGCACGCTCCAAACGCCGGCCGCGCTTACCTGCAGGTAGGGTTTCTCACGCACGACCGGGGTCTGGGCAATCTCGGTATACGCGGGCTGCGGCCAGGAGCCCGCCGGCGCATGCGGCACGCCCACAAACACCATGTTCCAGCTGGAGCCGGACCAGCTGCCCCAGTCGCTGTTCCGCGAAATCCACTGCTGCTGCGTGCCGGAGTCGACCTTGCCGTCCACTCGCGTGTCCGCCATCCACCCGCCTGAAACCCAGCCATGCTTCTGGTGCAGCAGCAGGTCACCACGGATGTGCATGCGGCGCATGGGCGCGGCCTGCGAGACAGCCCACTGCATGCTGCCGCCGGTCGGGGTGACGGAGAAACCCTCGACCGCGCGCCAAAAGCTGCAGGTGGCGTTGTTGTTCGGGAGGCTCGCGTCGGAGTGGACGTTGCCCTCGATCGACACCGCGTCCGGCGACGCGCCGAGACCGAACACCTCCGTATAGAAGCCGACCGGGACATCGAGCTTGTAGCTGCCGGGCAAAAAGAGGATGGCGTTGCGCTCGGGGCCGAACTCGTTCTTCGCCTGCGTTGCGTAGATCTTGTCGATGGCCGCCTGTACCTGAGCCTGGGGCTGCGAGGGAGTGACCAGCAGGACATTGGGGCCGAGGTCTGGCGCTTGATTGGAAGCGGTCTGCGCGAGAAAGACAGAGGGAGAGAGGGCCAGGAGAGAGCCGAGAAACACGGGCCGGAGGAGGCGTGCTTGCTTCATCGCAACACCATACAGGACGGCCCGGTGTGCCCGCAGCCCGGCGTCATAAAGCCTCAGGCATGATGACCGGAATGAGCTGCCGACCATGTTTGCGATACACCCGGAAGTGCCGATCAAGGGTAAAGACGCTCGCTCCCGGATGTAGCTCGGCCATGCGGACCAGGCACGCATCTGCCAGCGACATGGGCAGATCTTTATACTTCGCGACCAGTTGGCCGAGCGCCTGTTCCTCGTCCGCCAGGGAGAAGCGAACCCGCAGCAGGCCGGAGTGAAGCAACTCAAAGAACTGCCGTGCGCCGTTAGAATGCCGCGACAGGAGAAAGAAGGTTTCCGCCAGCACCGCTTCGCAGGTGAGCAGGGGTGCCGGCAGAGTACGAAGGTGTGCAATGGCCCACGGGTGCGCAGCTTCGCTATCTCGAAGCGCCGCGACCAGTGGGCCGGTATCCACGATCGTAGATACCGCAGCCGGCAACATGGGTGGCAGCCTACTCGCCAAAGCCCTTCATGTACTCAGGGTTCGTCGCAAGATCGGTGGGACCGCCCTTCAAGGTGCCGCACAGGTGCTTCACCAGGTCGTACGCATAGACAGTCTGCGGCTCGTTCTTATTCAGCCGCTCTTCCAGGATCTCCCTGAGCAGGGCTGACTTGGTGCGACGCTGCCCCCGCGCCAGCGAGTCCAGCTGGGCGGCAAGGACTTCCGGTAGTTTGCAGGTGATCGTTGTCATGGCTTGAAGGTATTACCCAAAGCAACATTCGTCAACACAAATTCACTCAGTCGTGCGCTTGAGCTGTCCGCACGCGGCGTAGATATCGCGGCCGCGTGGGCGGCGGATGTAGGCCGTCACGCCGCGCGCAATGAGCCGGCGCTGGAAGGCATCGACCGCGGACGGCTCCGGCTGAGAGTAGGGCGTGTCAGGGCCCGGGTTCCAGACGATGAGGTTGACGTACGCTGGGAAGCCCGCGTTCTTCACGAGCGTGACGACCTCGTCGGCATGCTCAACCCGGTCATTGACGCCGCCAAGCAGCACGTACTCAAAGGTGATCTTCTCGCGCGGGCCAAGCGGGACGGTGCGGACCGCGTCGATGACCGCCTCGGTGTTCCACTTGCGCGTGATCGGCATCACGGCTTCGCGGACCTGGTCGTTTGAGGCATTGAGCGAGATGGCCAGCCTGGGGCGCACCGGTTCCGCCGCAAAGCGCAGAATGCCGGGGACGATGCCGGAGGTGGAGACCGTCATGCGCGAAGGCTGGAGACCGACCGGGCCGGTAAGCAGCCGGAACGCGGCGATCCAGGCATCGTAGTTGAGAAACGGCTCGCCCATCCCCATAAAAACGAGGTTGATGCGGTCGCGGCCAAGGTGCACACCCTGGCGCTTGAGCACGGCGACGACCTGGCCCGCGATCTCGCCAGCCGACAGGTTGCGCACCATGCCCATCTTGGCGGTCAGGCAGAACTGGCAGTTGACCGCGCAGCCGATCTGCGAGGACACGCAGATGGTGGCGCGGCGCTGGGGAGCGCTTCGGCCGCGGGTATCCCGTACAGCCTCGGCAACCGGGTCGTCCGTTTCCCTGCCGTCCTCGGGATCGACCGTCGTCTCAGCACCGTCGCCGCCCGGCATCCAGACCGTTTCTACCGTCTGGCCGTCAAGCCCGGCGATCAGGTAGCGCTCGGTACCGTCGACCGAGCGGAAGGTTTCCGTAATCTCCGGCAGGCCGATTACGTTGCCGGTGTCCCGCAGCTGCTCACGCAGGGCTTTGGGCAGGGTCGAGAGCTCGTCGAGCGAGCCGGCCCAATCCCGGTACAGCGCCTGCTCCAATTGCCGGGCGCGGAAGCGCTTTTCGCCGAGCTCGTCCGCAAGCGCGTCGAGCGCTTCCGCGCCGAGCCCGAAGAGCGGCCGAGCGGGCACCGCAAGGGGCCCACGTACAATCGGAAGTACCCCGTTTTCAATCGAAGTGGCCATGATTTCGGTACTTCTCAGGATACGCGAGCGGGACAATACGACGACAGGATACGGATGACAGCGACCGAAACAGTGTATGCAACGCCGGAACGAAATATTCGCCGCACCACGCTCGCGAACGGCATGATCGTGCTGACCGAGGAAATGCCGCACGTGCGCTCGGTCGCGATGGGTGCGTGGATCCGCGCGGGCTCGCGCCACGAAGCGCCTGAAGTGAACGGGATCTCGCATTTTGTCGAGCACATGGTCTTTAAGGGCACTGCGCACCGGACCGCGCAGCACATTGCGCGCGAGGTCGACGGCATCGGCGGCAACCTGGACGCGTTTACCGGCAAGGAGACCGTCTGCTTCAACATGAAGGTGCTCGACGAGCACACGCCCAAGGCGCTCGACATCCTGTCGGATCTGGTGCTGCACCCCACCTTCGCCGAGGAGGAAATCAAGCGGGAGCGCGGCGTGATCCTCGAAGAAATCAAGATGGACGAGGACAATCCGGACTACCTGGTCCACGAGATCTTCACGCAGAGCTTCTGGCAAGGGCACGCGCTCGGCAAGCCGATCCTGGGCACCGAGAAGACGGTCGGCGGCTTTGACCGCGCCAAGATCCTGGACTTTTACGGCTCGCGCTTCCATGGCGGCAACATCGTCTTTTCGGCCGCGGGGCACATCGACCATGACCGCTTTGTCGCAATGGTGACGGACAAGTTTGCGGCCCTGCCGGCGGGTGAGTCGCTCACCGTCGAGGCGCCGCCCAAGACCGCGGCCAAGATCATCCTGCGCAACAAGAAGTCGCTCGAGCAGGTGCAGCTGTGCCTGGGCGTGCCGGCGCGGCCGCTTGCCGACGAGTCGCGGTACGTCTCCCTACTGCTGAACACGATCCTGGGCGGCGGCATGAGCTCGCGGCTGTTCCAGACGGTGCGCGAAGAGCACGG
>CAXUDF010000067.1:0-9576 GCA_964249695.1 uncultured Acidobacteriaceae bacterium | reverse complement strand
GGCTTGCGGCCACTTCGTGGCGTGTTAACTATGAACGGCTTGCACGGCCTTCCGCACTGCCGGTGCAACCCGCTCGCCCAGCAGCTCAATCGCGCGCAGCGCTTCCGCATGTGACAGCGACGCTGCGCTCATCTGGAAGTTCAGCCGCGCGATCCCGCCCAGCACTTCGTCGTAATACAGCACCTTTTCGGCGACCGTTTCCGGGTCGCCGACGATTAGCGCACCCCTCGGCCCGCGCACCGCGTCGTACTGCGCCCGGGTCGTCGGCGGCCAGCCGCGCTCTTTGCCAATCTGCGTGAACATCGCGGCGTAGCCGGGGAAAAACTCGTCCGCGGCGTGCTCCATCGTGTCGGCGACAAAGCCGATCGCATGGATGCCCACTTTCAACTTTTCCGGCGCGTGCCCGGCGCGACGGCCCGTTTCGCGATACAGGTCGATCAGCGGCCGGAACCGGTGCGGCTCCCCACCGATGATGGCCACCATGAGCGGCAGCCCCAGTGCCCCGGCGCGCGCAAACGACTGCGGCGTGCCTCCGACGCCAAGCCAGACCGGGATCTCCGCCTGCATTGGCCGCGGATACACCGCCTGCCCGGTCAGGGGCGCACGATGCCTGCCCGACCACTTCACCCGGGTGCTCTCGCGCAGGGTCAATAGCAGGTCAAGCTTCTCTGCAAACAGCGAATCGTAATCGTTGGTGTCGAGCCCGAATAGTGGAAACGACTCGATGAACGAGCCTCGCCCGACCACGATCTCTGCCCGGCCCTTCGAGATCAGGTCGACCGTGGCGAACTCCTGAAAGACCCGCACCGGATCAGCCGCGCTGATCACGGTGACCGCGCTCGCGAGCCGAATGCGCTCTGTACGCGCGGCTGCCGCGGCCAGGAGGACCGCCGGCGCGGAATCCAGAAACTCACTGCGGTGGTGCTCGCCGATCCCGAACGAGTCGAGCCCGATCTGGTCGGCCAACGTAATTTCTTCGAGCAGGTTCGCGACGCGCTCGAAAGGCGCCGGTGCCTGGCCGGTTCTCGGGTCCGGCAACACGGCGACAAAGCTGTCCAGGCCGATTTCCATCTGTCACTCCCTTGCGCAAGCGCCGTTTTTTGGCGTCAGCTCCGTCGCCCGATTGGATGTCGCACCCCGCCGGCCGACTCAGGAGTGTGCGTGCTCCGCGTGTTTCTCCGGTTCCGGGCTGTTGCCCATCATGCGCAGCATCTCCGGGCCGCCGGTGCGCGCGAAGCGCCACACCAGCAACGCCGCGAGCAGCAGCGAGGCAAGGTTAAGCCAGGTCGTGTAGTTCCAGCGGAGCGAGGCTTCCATAACCCGGGCGTTGCGAGCGTGCGGAATCAAGTGCAGCGCGCCAAAGACGAACTCGACCGCGAGCGCTGCCCCGGCCATCGCCGCGTAGAACGTGACGAATAGAAACGCACTCATGCGCCAGCCGTAGTACTTGCGGTAGATGTCGAGGATCGGCAGGATGACGAGGTCGGCGAAGAGGAACGCGACTACGCCGCCGAACGAGATGCCGCCGTTCCACAGCACCGCTGCGAGCGGCACGTTACCGACCGAGCAGACAAACGAGAGCACCGCAACCAGCGGCCCTACGACGGCCCTACGAGCGGGCCCCACAGCTTCGCCAGCACCGGGTGCCCGGCCAGAAAGAACGCCTGCCAGAAAGCTTTCGGCACCCAGGCGCCCAGGCAGCCCGCGATGAAGAGCCCGCCGACAATGTCGAGCCAGAGCGAGGCCCAGTCCATGACAAAGAAGTGGCTGATCGCGGTACGGCCTTCGTCAGAAAACGCCCGCTGCCGCAGCGTGCCCTGGTGCATGCTCATGTCCATACCGGCGTGGCCTTCCATGCGGCCCTGGATGCCGCGCTCGGCCTGCTGCCTGGCGGCAGCGACCAACGGCGGCCGCAGAAACGCTCGAAACAGGAACACCAGCAGCATGATCATGATGGGTCCGCCGGTGAACTCGGCGAGTGTGAACTGCCAGCCCATAAGCACGGCCAGCAGAATGCCGAGCTCGACCACGAGGTTGGTGGAGGCGAACTGGAAGGCCATCGAAGCGGTGAAGTCGGCACCTTTCGAAAAGAGCGACCGTGCCAGCGCGACCGCCGCATAGGATCAGGAAGAGCTCGCGGCGCCGAGCCCGCATGCTTTAAGAAGCGTCCTTGGCCGACTATCGGGCAGCAGCCGCCCCATCTCTTCCTTTGAAACTACGGCCTGGACGACCGCCGAGATGAGAAAGCCGAGATTGAGCGCCCACAGGATCTCCCACGCCATACTGCCGGTCATTTGGAGCGCGTGCACGATTGCTTCAACCATTCCAATGTGCTCCTTCCGTCGACAGCCCGGCGGCGGTGCTGCCGGCCTGTTCATACACGGCAACAAGCTGCTTCCAGTCGTGCGCGGTTTGCGCGGCGTATGCCTCGGCAAACTCGAGAACAGCCTTGCTGAAGCGCTTGCCTTTGCCGAGGAAGCCCGCGATCTCTGACGCGTCGCCGGAACGGGCGTGGCCGCGGGCGAGCATCTCGCCGCACACGGTCGCGTACTCGGCGAGGTCCCGCGAGCGCAGGTTCGCGAGGTCGACCGAAGCCTTGTGGTCGTTGAGCTGGCGGACCAGGTAGGAGCGCCCGTCGATCGCGGTCCAGCCGAGCATGGGATCGGACTGGAGCTGCATGGCGCGCTGCCCTTCCACAACCCTCTGGCCCTGGTTCTCGATGAGGTGAGCGGCCTGCGCCAGGTAGGGCGCGTAGGCGGAGAGCGCTTCTTCCTTGAGCTGCAGGAAAAGCGGGTCGCCGGGGCCGTTGCCCTGGAGGTAGACGCAGTAGTCGCGCAAGCCCACAGAGCCGGTGCCGACCACCTTGAACGCGACGTCGATCGGGCGGAAGCGCTCGAGAAAGCGGCGGCGCTCCGGCTGCAGGCTGGCCTGGTAGGGCGTGAGCGCGTGGAGCACGGCAGCCGCTTCCTCGCCGGTGACCCGGCGGAGCACCGGCGGCTCGGTACGGAACCGTCGGCCCTCCGGCGTTTTCTCGGTCAGCTTTTCAAGCGATTGGAGGGGGCTGGAGCGTTCGGCCTTGAGCAGAATTTTCGAGATGGGCGCGATGCTGTCCAGGCGTTTGACCTGGAAGCGCGCGGCTTCGAGGACGGGGAGCTCGGCAAGCTCGAGCAGCAGCGAGCAGTAGGTGCGAAGGAACTGCCGGGCCGCGCGCCGGGCCGCGCCTGCCTTTAAGCCGGCATCACTCCCGGCCAGCAGGATGCTCGCGGCCATCCGTTTGAGATCCCACTCGAAAGGACCGCGAATCGTCTCGTCGAAGTCGTTGATGTCGAAGATAAGGCGGCCGTCCTCGCCGGTGTAGGCACCAAGGTTCTGGACGTGCGCATCGCCGCACAGCTGGCTTTCAATCCCGGAATGGTCGGTAAGGGCCAGGTCAGAGGCCATGACGGGGACGGCGCCGCGAAAGAAGCCGAAGGGCGAGGTGCTCATGCGTTCGCGCTTCAGGTCGGCCAGCTCAGGCAGGCGGCCGGCCATCGCGGCGTCGAGCACCTCGAGCGGGTCGCGGGTGCGGCGGTGCGGCTCCCAGTGGGCCAGCTCAGCGCGGGGGAACTGTTTGCGGCGTTGTGCACCTAAATGGAAGCGGTCGGGGTTGCACGATTGCTGCTGCATATCAGGCTGGTTGGATGCTCAGCCGCTAACCGGGCAGCCGAGCAGCCTCCGGAAGACCGAATCTGTGACCGAACGAAACGAAGTAGCACGTACGTCACCAACCGCCCGCTGACATTCGCTACTCTCTCGTTTAGCATTTACCGGGAGGGTTCGCTTACCTCGGGCCTCCTCTGGAGTCGCATAGACCATGAACTTTTCTCATCGCGCGGAGCGCCGCCCCCCTTCTGAGTCCGGCTTCACGCTTGTGGAGCTGCTGATCGTCATCTCGATCGTGGTCATCCTGATGCTGGTGCTGATCCCGCAGCTGACCTCGGCGCGGATCGCCGGCAACGAGACGGCCGCGCGTGCCGACCTGAGAAACATCACCTCGGCCGAGCTGTCCTACGCTACGTCATTCCCGGAGAAGGGCTTTACGTGCAACTTCGCGGACCTGACCGGTGGAGCGAGCTCGTTTCTGGACAAGAGCCTGGCGGGCGGGTCGCAGGCCGGGTACACCTTCACGTTTTCCGGCTGCACCTCGAAGGGCGGCGCTGTGAACTACTACCAGGTGGTCGCGCAGCCGCAGGTAGTGGGCAAGACCGGCCGCGCGAGCTTCTGCACGGACGTAAACGGTTCGGTGACGAGCGACCCCACGGGCGGGACCAACTGCCTGCAGGCCCAGCCAGGTGCGGCGCCGGCCTCGGCCGCGCCGGCGACAACGACCAGCTCGCAGTAGCATGAGGCCCGGCCGGATCGGTTCACGAGAGGCGTGCTTGCCTGCCGGCACGCGTTCTGGCGGCAGGCATCGAGCTCGAGAGAGCCGCACTGACGCGGGTTTTTCCCTGTCGGAGCTGCTCATCGTGATCTCTGTCCTGCTGCTGATCACCCTCATCACGATCCCGAACCTGCCCGGGACCCGAATGCAGGCCAACGAGGTGTCGGCGATCCAGGCGCTGAGAAACATCTACGCGGCTGAGGTGCAGTACCAGGCCACCTACCCGAGCCTGGGCTTTGCCTGTACGCTCTCTACGCTGGGTGGGGCTGGCCCGCGAGGGAAAGCAGGAGCGTCGACCGCGGAAGCGGCCGGGCTGCTGCCGGCGGACTTGGCGGCCGGGCAGAAAAGCGGGTACCGATTCCAGCTGGCGCATTGCGAGCGCGCCGGAGCCGACAGCGGCGCGTACACCAGCTTCGAGGTCATCGCGACGCCCAAAACGGTAGGTGGCACCGGGCATCGCGGCTTCTGTATTAATGAGCGCGGGGATGCGAAGGCAGACCCTGTCGGCGGATCAAACTGCACGCAAAGTCTCCAGTGAGGTGGACTGGCTCGCGTGTGCGCGATGCGGCGCGGTATGCCGGTCTAGCGGCCGCAGGCGTCGTTCTGGCGTTCTCTGGGCCAGGCGGCCTCGCACAGGCAAAGGCGAACAGCGCCGAGCAGTTCGCGCGCACCATCGATGCCCACTACAACGTACTGCGTTCGCTCCAGGTGAACTTTAGCGAGAGCTACGACGGCATGGGGCTGCACCGGGAGGAGCACGGCACCCTTCTGCTGGCCAGGGGTGGGGCGCTGCACAGTGGGCGCATGCGGTGGACCTACGCGGCCCCCGCGGGCAAGCTCTTCGTGTTTGACGGGCGCGACGCATACTTCTACACGCCCGGCCAAAGCGAAGTGCCGCGGGTGCCGGGCAAACAGCTGGGAGCGGAGGACGATCCGCGGTCGCCGATGGCGCTGCTGCTGGGCCACGCGCAGCTGGCAAAGCAGCTTGCCGGGCTCACGCTCAGCCCAGCGCCAGGCGGAGAGCAGACGCTGGCCGGGGTACCGCGCGGGCTGGAGCAGCGGATCGCGCGGCTGGCGGTCACGGCAACGACGGAAGGCGTCATCCATGAGCTGCGATTTGAGGAGATTGACGGGTCGCGGACTGATTTCCACTTCGAAGGCGAGCGCGAAAATGTGCCCGCGCCGGCTGGGGCGTTTGTCTTTGCGCCGCCGGCCGGTGCGCATGTCGTGGATGGCATAGCACCGATGTAATGCTGCCGTTGAGCTTTGCGGCAGCAGGCAGGTAAGCTCTGCACATGCGCCGGCTCCCTCTTCTTTTCGCGTTCCTGCTGGCCTTCCCGTTGCTTTCCTACGCGCAAGCCTCCAGCCCCTGGCAGCTGGAACCGAGTGAAACCACGGCCGACCTGCGCGGCATCCACGCGGTGGGCGGAGGGGTGGTGTGGGCTTCCGGCACAGGCGGAACTGTGCTGCGGTCGCAGGATTCAGGGTTTGAGTGGCAGCAGTGCGCGATCCCTCCGGGAGCTGAAACGCTGGACTTTCGCGCGATCTGGGCGTGGGATGACCAGACAGCAGTGGTCATGTCGAGCGGGACAGGAGAGCTGTCAAAGCTGTTCAGAACAACCGATGGATGCGCGCATTGGACGCTGCTCGCGACGAACACGGACAAAGATGGTTTCTGGGATGGGCTTGCCTTCTCGGACCGTAAGAACGGCTACCTGGTTGGCGATCCAGTGGGTGGGGAGCTGGTGCTCAAGCGGACCGCCGATGGCGGGAAGACCTGGAGTGCAGTCCACTCCGCCAGTCTGCGCACTGGCGACCGAGGCGCATTTGCGGCAAGCAACAGTTCGCTTGCGCTGGGTGGGCCGGTATACCGGGAGGTCAACATACCCTGGATTGCGACCGCCGGTACAGCGTCTGGAACGGGAGGCGCGCTGGTTCTGGAGGGCGAGCTTGCCGACTGCTCCATGAACCAGACCGCGCAGACCTGCCTCAGCGCTTACGATTTCACCTCATTTCCCATCCCGATAGCCGGAGCGAGCGAGAGTCAGGGGGTATTTTCACTCGCCATTCTGCCCGATGCTTCCGGCAGTGGGATTGGGGGTGCCGTGGCGGTAGGCGGGGATTACAAGCAGCCGGACAAGACGGAAGGAACTGCTGCCTATGAGGTGACTCTTCCGGGACCGCCAGGCGAAGTATGGCGGGTGCCGGCAAACTTGCCGGGCGGCTACCGCTCTGCTGTCGCGTGCACGGGCAAACCGCTCATGTGTGTCGCGGTGGGGCCAAACGGGTCGGATCTGAGCCGGGATAGCGGCCGAACCTGGCAGCCGCTGGAACACGCGACTGCCGACGTGGGCAAAGGGGGCGAGTGGAACGCGCTGAGCCTGCCTTGGGCGGTGGGGCCGCACGGGCGCATCGGGAAATTGAACCCGGGTGCGCTTGGGAAGTGACTTACTTTGGCACACTCAGAGTAAGTGCGGGCGTACTTCCTGATTGACGGACGGCTGAAGCGGAGGGACACTGGGGGAGTAACAAAGCCCGAAGCGCGGTCTCGAGAACCGCACCTTCGGGGTTAAACGTGATTGCTACTCCTTATGAAATAAGTGATTGAGGACTACAGCTTCAATCACGATCCGCAGGAAAGCGGCAACCACACGGGCGCGAAGCTCCAGCTTCGACCACATGGATCCGGCATCTTGTCCATGCACGGGCTCCTTTCTGCCGAAAGCCCACGTTCAAGCGTGGGCTTTCGTGCGTTTGTGGGCCTTGGTAACAGGACCCACTCGGGCCAGCTTAGAGGGGTTTGCCTGCGAGCCCTCCGGTACGGACGTAACCGTATCTTCATCGAAAGAGGCTGCTTCCTCTCGGGCTTCGGGCCAAGCTGAACTGTGCCCCCGCGCGTCTAAAAAGCCAGCGATCCGAACCGGTACACTAGCGGAGAGCACAGGAGAAGCAAAGCGCCCGGCCCTTAACGGAGCCCTCGGCGCAGGTGAATCATGGCAGAGTTCCTCGTCAAACTGACCGACGAGCGCGGGCGCATGCAGGAGCAAACCCAGGCCGCCGCGTCTGCCGAGGAGCTGCGTCTGCGCTTCACCCAGGCCGGCTACCATGTGCTCTCCGTGCGGGCGAAGGGGCTCGGCGGCGTAGGCGGCGGCCAGCGCAAGGCCAAGCTTGAAACATTTCTCATCTTTAACCAGCAGTTTTTGACGTTGATTCGCGCGGGCTTGCCCATTCTCGGCTCACTCGACATGCTGGCCAAAAGCCAGAAGAACCCCACCTTTGCGGCGCAGTTGCAGAATGTGTCGGAGCGGGTGCGGCAGGGCGAGTCGATCTCCGCTGCTTTTGAGGCGCAGGGCGGCTTTCCTCTGATCTACACGGTCACTTTGCTGGCCGGTGAGCGCTCGGGCAACCTGGAAGAGGTGCTGGGCCGCTATCTGTCTTTCCAGCGCATTTCGCTCACCTTCCGCAAAAAGCTGCAGGCCTCGCTGATCTATCCTTCGCTGCTGATCGTGCTGGTGTTTGGCTTGTTCATCTTTCTCATCACGTTTGTCGTGCCGCAGTTTGCCACCTTGTATGACCAGGTGGGGACGAAGCTGCCTGCGATCACCCTGGGTCTGCTCGCGCTCGGCAAAGGAGCGCAGCACTACTTTTTCTACGTGCTGCCGGTCGTGCTCGTGCTTGGCTACCTGCTCTATCGCTGGAGCAAGAGTGCGAAAGGCGCAGACACGATTGACGGCATCCGGATCAGGATGCCGCTGTTTGGACCGATCTGGCTCAAGTATCAGGTCGCTCTGTTTGCGCGGACGCTCTCGACGCTGCTCACAGGCGGGCTGCCGCTGGTGCCGTCGCTTGAAACAGCAGCGCGGTCCATCTCGTCGTCACGCATTTCGCGTTCCGTGTTTTCGTCTGTGGTGAGCGTGCGCGAAGGGAAGGGGCTTTCGACGAGCCTGAACCGGACAGGCGTCTTCCCTGCCCTGTCTACAGAAATGATCGAGGTCGGCGAGTCAACCGGCGCGCTGCCGCAGATGTTGAACTCGGTCGCCGAGTTCTTTGAGGAAGACGTGCAGACCGCGCTCACTGCGTCGCTCGCATTGATCGAGCCCGCAATCTTGATCGTTATGGGCGTCGTGGTCGTCATTATTCTGATTGCGCTGTACCTGCCGATCTTTTCGCTCGGGAACGCGAGTAATTTTCAACATCAATAGATCCACCAGCGAGACAGGATTCACCATGGCAGAAGCCCCCGTACTGAACGTGCCCCAGGCCGCAGCACCGATCCTCACCACGCCCGAGCTGGACGAGATGGCGCATGCGCAGGCGCTCGCGCGCCGCTATCGCTGCGACTTCGTCGACCTGAAGAACTTCCGTATCCAGCACGACCTGTTCCGCGCGGTGCCGGTCGACATGATGTTCCGCTACACCTTTGTGCCGATCGAGCAGCTGGAAGACCGGCTGGTCATCGCCGTCTCGGACCCGAGCCGGCTCATGGTGCTCGACGAAATCGCAAGCCTGCTCGGGCAGCGGCTGGTAACCCGCGTCGCGACGCTCTCGCAGATCAACGACCTGCTCAAAAAGACAGAGCAGTCGCAGCGCGTGCTCGACGAAGCGACTGAAGGCCTCACCTTCGACGTCATCTCGATCAACGACCAGGATGACGAGTCGATCACGATCGAAAAGCTGACGGCGGATGAGGATATCTCGCCGATCATCCGGCTGGTCGACACGACCATCTTCACCGCGCTCGAGCGGCGCGCGTCGGACGTCCACATCGAGACCTACGACGACCAATTGCTGGTCAAATACCGCATCGACGGCGTGCTGCACCCGGCGATGGCGCCGATCGCACGCGAGCACCACCAGACGATTCTGTCGCGTATCAAGGTCATGAGCGAGCTCGACATCGCCGAGCGCCGCGTACCGCAGGACGGCCGCTTTCGCGTGCGCTACAAGGGCCGGCTCATCGACTTCCGCGTGTCGATCATGCCGACCGTGCACGGCGAAAATGCCGTGCTGCGCGTGCTCGACAAAGAATCAATGTCGGAGAAGTTCAAGTCGCTTACGCTCGACGTAGTCGGCTTCGGCGAGGACGACCTTCGGCGCTTTCGCCGCTACATTCGCGAACCCTACGGCATGGTGCTCGTGACCGGGCCGACCGGCTC
>CAXUDF010000066.1:10017-17415 GCA_964249695.1 uncultured Acidobacteriaceae bacterium | reverse complement strand
TCGAGGTGTTCCCTTCTTGCCTGCGGTTATTGTGCCAGAGATGAGCCTAGCGCATCGCTGACCGTCGTGTCTTGACAGCAGCACTAAAGGCTGGGCGAAGCGTCGCCGAGCAGCGCTTGACGAACGATCGGGATCGGCACCGGCCCCTGGCGGAGAAAAGCGTCGTGAAAGGCCTGGAGGCTGTAGGCCGCGCCCTGTTTCGTTCGGCAGTCTTCGCGCAGCTTCAGGATCTCAAGCTTGCCCAGCGTGTAGTACAGGTAGAGCGCGTCGGAGGTGCCCCGCTTCACCTCTACATCGGCCACCGAACGGGTCTGGTAGCCCTCATCCACAAAGAAGGTCCGGGCCTGGTCGAGCGACATCGTGCCGGTGTGCATCTGGATCGCGGCCACAAAACGCGCGTCCCGCAGCAGCGCGTCCACAATCTGGCCGAGCCGGATGAGGTTTGCTTCTCGCGCATCTTTCGCGCCCGCTCCCGGCTGCCCGTAACCCTCGTCGAGCATCATCTGCTCGCAGTAGTGCGCCCAGCCTTCGACATAGGTATTGGCATTCACAATCTTGCGTACTTTGCTCAGGCCAACCGAGTTGGCCCACAGCTCCTGCACGTGGTGGCCGGGATAGGCCTCGTGGACGGCCGTGCTCGTGATGGTGCCGACGTTGAAAATGCCGAGATAGTCCTGTATGTGCTCCGGCGTCCAGCTTTTTTCCGGCAGCGTCACGTTGAAGTAGGAGGTTCGCGACCGCGTCTCAAACGGCCCCGGAGGATCCATGGAGGCCTGCGTGGTCGCCCGCTCAAACGGCGGCGTTTCCTCAAGCGTAGGCTCGACATCATCCGGCATGGTGACGATCTTGTGGGCGTGGATAAAGCCGATCAGTCCGGAAAACTGGTCGTGAAACGCGGCCAGCAGCTGCCCTTGCGCCGGATGGTCCGTGGTCAGCTCGGCCAGAACCTCGGTGGGCTGCTTCGTCGGGTCCACCAGCTTCGCAACCCTTGCAAACTCTGCCTGGTTGCGGTGCAGGTCATCCATCGCAATCTGTAACAGCTGCGGCAGCGGCGTTGTCACCATCTCGTCGTACTGCAGCTTTTTGGTGAATGTATCC
This sequence comes from uncultured Acidobacteriaceae bacterium, assembly GCA_964249695.1. Classification (GTDB taxonomy): domain Bacteria; phylum Acidobacteriota; class Terriglobia; order Terriglobales; family Acidobacteriaceae; genus EB88. The sequence continues at coordinate 16,317 of CAXUDF010000066.1, read as the reverse complement.
GCGCCGAATCGGAAATCGCCGTGGGAGCGCGGCTGAAGGTCGGTTTTGATCCACTGCTGATAGCTGCCCAGAGCCGCAATCACGGCTGCGTTTGACTTCGCGAACTGCGCCTTCAATCCGGCATCGGCTGCCTTCGTGAACGCCGCGGGCACGTCGTTTTGAAAGAAGGAGATCTCGCCCGGGAGCTGTTCCAGCGCAATCTCCGTATAGATCGGTGGCGGATTGTCCAGGTTCTTTTTCGCCTCATCCAGCACCTTCGGCATCTGCTGCTCGCGCGCGATCAGCGAGCGGAGCCGGTCGTCCGGCGAGGCAAACTCACGCTCCATCAGTGAAAAAGCCGAGCCGGTGATTCCGCTTGAATACGTATCAGGATTGCTTTGCCAGGGCTTGATGGTTTCAAGCGTCAGCAGCTGGGAGCGCAGGTAGTTGCGCATCACCTGGAGGTCCCCCTGTGTCGACGCGTCCAGGCCGTCCTGCGGGTACGCGTCAAACTTGCTCATGAAGTAGTGCAGCCCGCGAACCTCGGTGTCGCGCGTGCCCTGGCTCCAGTCCTCAAGCTTGCTGTCGTACTCGTGGATGCCGAGCATGGTGGCTTGCGTCGGCTGGTACGGGAGGGCTGCTGAAAAGAAGCGGTCGACCAGCGCGTTAAAGCCGGGCTCTCCTCTATCCGCGGCATGCACGGTGAGCGCGGGAACAGTAAACGCGGTGAGGACTACCAGCAGGGAACGACAGAGAGGCATGAGGGTTCATCCTGTGAGCTCGCAGTAGGAGACAGCGTCGCCAGTATATCGGTAGAGATTTTTCGTTTTTCGCTGAAGTTTCTGCGGGAGCCGCCGATAGAAGAAACAACAAGGGCACCCGCAATCGTCCTTCTCGCACTAAACAGCGCGAGTCTACTGAAGAGAGTCGCTCACACAATGGTCGGCCACTCTCTTCACCCCTTGCTGCAAAGTGCGGGCCGCCTTGCCGCAACCCAGCACGTTCACCGACGGCTTCGCACCTCAACTACGGTGCTTTCGCCGTGGATCATACTGAACCAGAGATGCTGTGGCGCAATCACGCCTCCAGCATCTCCTCTTCCCCGGCATCTGCAACCAGTTCGGGTTCTGCTTCCTCGATCTCAGCAGTGTCGACGTTGTACCGCTCGGCCAAATCCGGGGCAAAGCGCCGGATGTCACTCCGCAACCGCAACAGCGCTAGGTCCTTCGCCTTGGCTTCCAGCATGATGTCGGTATCCAGGTGAGCGATCGAGCGCAGAAAAGGGATGGTTTCAAAGGGATTGTTGTAGTCCGCGTGCCCGGTCCAGATCGGCGGCTGCAGCACCATCTCGATCTTTTTGGTCTTGCGGTTCTTCCGCTTGATCTCGCGCATTTCCGTACGAGCACAGGAGTAGTGCAGCTTGGGCCGTACGCCGGCGGGCCAGGTCGCGAGCATGCGCTCAAGGGTCGGCAGCATCTCGAGCTTCTCCGGGTTCATGCACCAGAAATGCTGGTAGTCGAAGACCAGCGCAACCCCGGTTGCCTCATGGATCTTCAAGACATCGGCCGCGCTATAACGGATGTCGTCATTTTCCAGAACCAGGCGCCGTCGCACCGGTTCACTCAGGCGCTTCCACGTCTTGATCCAGCGCACGCAGCCGCTTTCCCGGTCGCCGTACGCGCCGCCCACATGGATCACCAGGCGCGCCTCCGGCCCGCACTCCATGCGGTCCAGGATTTCAGCCTGCGAGTCCAGGTCCCACATGCTTCGGCGCGTCAGATCTTCGTTTTCGCTGTTAAGCACGATGAACTGCGAAGGGTGAAACGACAGCCGGATGTCAGACTCGCGCGCAAGCCTGCCCACCTGCGCGAGATCGCCCGCCGACTCCGCCACCATCGTGTGGAACTGCGGCATAGCGGGGTGCGTCGCATACGGCGCCATCTCCGAGCTCATGCGGTACATGTGAATCTTGTGCTTGCGCAGGTACGCGAAGATCTCGCACAAATGGCCGAGTGACACGCGCAGGTGCGGGTTCTGCTGCCACCGGCGCGTGTCGTTGCTCTTGAGCCCGGGCTGCCCCATCACCTTGACCGCAAAACCAAGGCGCATCGCCTTCGCAGGCCAGAGAATTGCCTGCTCCTTGCCGAGCGGTGCACATGGGAACAGCGGCTCGGCTTCCCGCCGGGCCGCGTCCGCTTCGGCCAGCTCTTTCTTGCTCTGCGCCTTGGTCTCGGTCTTGGTCTTGGTCTTGACGGCTTTTTTCGCGCTCTTCCTGGCCGGCGTCTTCGCGGGCGACGCTTGCGCCGTGCTCTCGGGCAGCGCATCTACCGCATTGCTTTCGCCGCGCACACGGGGTGCACGGCCTTTGCGGGGCTTGCTTTCTACTTTCGGGTCTGTTTCGTTCGGCATTTTGTTACTGCTCAGATGCCGCGGGTGCCAGCGCAAGCTCCGGGCCGAACCCCAGATCAGCGGCAAACGCGTTCCAGGCCGCCACCGGCACGGCACCGCCGCTGGCCTGGTCGTGCCCGTTGCCGTATCCCTGGTCTGCTCCAGCGGGCGCGTGCTCGCGCAGAAACTGGATGACATTGACGCCTTTCGGCCCGCGCGCCGAAAAGTGCACGTACCCGGGCCGAAAGCCGAAGTTGACGCCCATCACGATGGAATCCTTGAAGCGCCCGCGCCAGGTTTGCGCCACCAGCGGATGCACCTGGCAGGGCGTGTCCATGCGCAGAGCCACCAGGTCCGCGCCAAGCGTCTCGCGGTATTTGCGGCTGAACTTCGGCGCTGCTTTTTTGGCGACGGCCAGCGCGACTGCAACCTCTTCCTTCGCCTGCCGGAGCGATGCGGTTTGGGGCAGCTCGCCGTTTGTGACCTGCTTCGGGCTCTGCGCGACCAGGAGCAGCGCCAGCGCCTCACTCGCATCGCCCGAAGCGGTCCGCCGCGGCGCGTTCAGCAATGCCACCGCGTCGCGCATCGGTCCGGTCGGCCATATCGTACGCGCCTCCGCCAGCTCATCGAAACCTGCCTTGTCGCCCAGGTCGCTCAGGATGCTTAGGGCCGCAAGCCACAGCAGCGGCCGGTAGTGCTCGGGCGCAAGGATTCCCTGGATGCTCCAGTAGACGAGCAGCCCCGTGGTTGGCGCGGGCAGCAGGGCGGTCTCCGCGCCATAGCCGGTAATCAGCTCCGCCCCGGGCGGAACGCCGCCGGGCAGGTGGTGGTCAATCAACAGCGTCGGCACGCCGGGCAGCATGGCATCGCCGCGGCTGCCCAGGTCCAGCACACACAGCGCCTCCGGCGCCCGCGCACGCAGCCGCTCCAGTACCTCCGGGTTCCAGGCCGACTCGCCTTTGCGCTTGGCTTCGATGGTGACGTGCCGGTACCCGGCAAGCTCGAGCGCCCGCACCAGCAGCGCCCCCGCCGGCAACCCATCGCAATCCGAGTCGGTCAGAATGTGGATCCGGCTCGCTTTTCTCGCCGGCAATGCCGTCAAGAACCCCTCGAAGCGAGTGGCCGCTTCAGCTTGAAGACTCATACAAGCAACAGATGCCGATCCTTTGCTTCACTGCGCCTACGCAGGCCTTGAAGTTCCTTTCCTTCGATGGATAGAACGGCGGCCATAAGAACCCTGCGGAGCATTAGCTACTTTACAACGTTCACCGGGAGCCGCAGGTGATCGTCCAAGTTAAATGGAACCAAGGCATAGTTCTTGCCATCGTCCAACTCAACAGAAGTCTTTGTGAGGCTATTGAATGTGTTCAGTTGCTCTGCAGATATGATCCAGCCAAGAATGTGTCCGTGATAGCGCATCGCCGCCGTTGCAATCAAGGCATGAGGTTGGTCGGGGGACGTTTTTTGAAGTCCCACAGCGGCAAATGTGATGTGGAGTTTCTGCTTACCAAAGTCGAACCAGAGCGGTTAACTTAGAGCAGTTGCTCCAGAAAGCTGTATTGCAGTCTGGGCAACGCCTCCAGCTACCTTCTCATCGTCCTTATATCTGAAACCTGCTTTACATTCTTTGCTCGCGACGAACTCAAACATCAGTAGAGTCGCAGAACTCGCAGCAGACGACTCGTTCTCCTGCGACCCCCTGTTAAGCTCAGCCAGCAGAAGCGGCTTGATACAACGGCTTGCCAGCTCATGTGCACTCGCCTCATTCAACATAGAGCCAAACACAGCGACATGCCCCTCTTCGATACGCTTCTGCGCATCGCGCACCGTAAGTTCGACAGGGTAGCGCATCGTCAAACCTGTGGCCGTCTCATGAAAGACGCCGACCTGCTCCGTTTGCGCCCAGGCGGAGCCCCACGCAGCGAGTAGGCAAACGAGCACAAGCAATGGCATAGCGGGAAGAATACAACAATGCTTCTCTTTCGGAGCGGGCAGCATACGCCTCGCCGCACCGAAGTTACTGCTCTCCTGAATACCTCTACTCCACTTCACCTGGCAGTGACTACTTGCTTGCATCGAACGGCCTGGCAGTCGCACACCTCGGAGCTAGAGATCCCCGGCCCAGTTTTCCGTGCCGCGCAGTCCATCCACCCGCCCCAGAACGCGATCATTTGTCACTAGCACAGCCTCAGTCGCGACCGCGTGCGCGGCAATCATCAGGTCCATACTGCCCAGGGTGCATCCTTGCGCTCCCAGACCGGCCCGCAATGTCCCGTAGGCCCGAGCTTCTGCGCGGCCCCAGGGCAGCACCTGAAACCGCGCCACAAAGCCTTCCATCAAAGTGCGCAAAGCTGTAGCTTCCGGCCTCTTTGCCAGCCCGTACAGCACTTCTGCCTCTGTCACCGCGGACACGCACGCCACTTCGCCGCGCTTGAGGCCTAGCAGACGGCCGCGTGCGGCGGCCGACTTGTTCTTCGCGATGTAGCTGACCATGTTCGTATCCAGCAGGTACGTCACTATCACAGCTCGGCGCGTTCCTGCGGGAGCCCCTGCTCACGATCCGAGGCGCTCAGGAAATCATCCGGCACCCCCAAAGCATCGAGCGCGGCCAGGATCTCCGGCAGAGTTCCGGGGCTCTGCGACAGGATCACGTCGCCGCTCGCGACGTCGCGGCGGATGTACACCTCGTTGCCGGGAAAACGAAACTGCGCCGGGATGCGCACAGCCTGGCTTCGCCCGTTCATAAACACCTTTGCCTGTTCAGGATGGTTCATCGCTCACCTCCTGATATATACCATGCTACCTAGCTACATCCCTGTCAAGTAGATGAAGGCTCTGCCTGATTTTAGGACGCCTCACACCCGCTTACGCAACCGCTGTCTGCTCCACCACCAGCTCATCCAGCAGCAGCCGTATCTCAAGAATCATCTCGACCGGCTCTTTACTGGTAAGCGGGAAGCGCAGCACACCCTGCGGCGTGAACTGCGCGCCGCGCTTTGCGTTCTTCGCGACTATCCGCATCAGGCGGCCGGGATCGATGCCGGCCTGCTGCGCAAAGCGCATGTGCACTTCGCCGCGCTTGCGGTCCACCTGCGATACGCCGACACGCTCGCACTCAGCGCGCAGCGCGGCGGCTTCGAGCAAGTGCTTCACACCTTCCGGCACTGCGCCGTAACGGTCTTCGAGCTCCACGCGCACATCATCTACAGCCTTCTCGCTACCGGCCGCGGCGATGCGCTTGTAGATGCGCAGGCGCTGATTTTCCTCGGGGATGTAGCTTTCATCGATGCGCAGCGAGATGCCCAGGTTGAGCTGCGTGGCGATGTGCACCGCCTCCACCTCGCCTTTGATCTTCGCAACCGCCTCCTCGAGCATGCCTGTGTACATTTCAAAGCCGACCGCCTCGATATGCCCGCTCTGCTCGCCGCCGAGCATGTTGCCGGCGCCGCGCAGTTCCAGGTCAAGCGCGGCGATCTTGAAGCCCGCGCCCAGGTCGGAGAACTCCTTGAGCGCTGCGAGACGGCGGCGCGCGATGTCGGTCAGCTCCTGCTCCGGCGGGATGAGCAGGTACGCGTAGGATCGGCGATTGGAGCGGCCGACGCGCCCGCGCAGCTGGTACAGCTCCGAGAGGCCATGGCGGTCAGCGCGGTTAATGATGATCGTGTTCGCGAGCGGAATATCAATGCCGTTCTCGATAATGGTCGTCGCGACCAGCACATCGTACTCGTGGTCCATAAACGCGAGCACGACGCGCTCCAGCTCCGCCTCGCCCATCTGCCCGTGGCCGACCACCACGCGCGCCGACGGTACCAGCTCCCGAATTTTCGACGCGATCTCATAGATCGATTCGACGCGGTTGTAGACGAAAAACGTCTGGCCGCCGCGCTCCATTTCCAGCTCAACTGCCGAGCGGACCAGCTTCTCGTCGAACTT
>CAXUDF010000066.1:0-9917 GCA_964249695.1 uncultured Acidobacteriaceae bacterium | reverse complement strand
ACGCGGTGCGTGCCGATCAGGATGTCGATGCGGCCTGCTTCCAGGTCCTCGAGAATCTTCTTCTGCTCCTTGGGCGTGCGAAAGCGCGAGATCATCTCGATTGCGACCGGGAACTGCCGGAAGCGCTTCTTGAATGTCTCGTAGTGCTGAAACGCAAGCACCGTCGTCGGCGTCAGCACGGCCACCTGCTTGCCGTCCTGCACGGCCTTGAACGCCGCACGCATCGCCACTTCCGTCTTGCCGTAGCCCACGTCGCCGCACAGCAAGCGGTCCATCGGCAGCTCCGACTCCATGTCGGCCTTGATGTCGCGAATCGCCGACAGCTGGTCATCGGTTTCCGTGAAGTCGAAGGCGTCCTCAAACTCGCGCTGGAATTCATTGTCAGGCGGGAACTGGTGGCCGCGCGCGGCCTTGCGCTGCGCGTAGAGCTTGAGCAGCTCATCGGTCATGTCCTCCATGGCCTTCTTAACGCGCGCCTTGGTCTTGGCCCAGCCCTGCGAGCCGAGTTTGTTCAGGATCGGCGCAGGTCCGCCTTCGCTCGAGCGGTATTTCTGGATCAGGTCAAGCCGCGTCAACGGCACGTACAACCGCGCGCCATCGGCGAACTCAAGGATCATGAACTCGACATTCACGCCCTCCTGCTCGATCTCGCGCAGGCCCACGTAGCGGGCGATGCCGTGCTCCACGTGCACCACATAATCGTTGACCGTCAGATCGCGGAAATCTGAAACAAAGGCCGAGGTTTTTGACTTCTTGGCAATCGGCCGCGCCGCCACGTCGGCGTCATCGGAAACATCATTAACGCCGATGACGACCAGGTTCGAATCCGTCAGCGAAACCCCGGTCGACAGCTGCGCGCGCACCAGCACCGGCGGGGTACGCTCGCCGGGACGCGCTTTTTGCGCGCGGTCGCTCCCCATCTCGCTCGAGGCCTGCTCCGAGCGCCAGCCAAGGCGGTAGGAAATCTCGTGCTCGCCCAGCAGGTCGGCCATGCGCTCTAGCTCGCCCTGGTTTGCCGACGTGATCAGCACACGCTGGTCAGCGCCGAGCAGGCTCCGCAGCTGCTCCACGAGCGCGATGCCGTTGCCATGGAAGCGCTGCGTCGGCCTCGTGGCGAACGCAATTTCGCCGAGCGTTGTGTCTTCTTCCAGCACATCCACTATGCCCAGCTGGTCCAGGTCAAGCCCGGCATGGTTCGAGATTTGTGCCAGCAGCAGTTCCGGTTGCCGATACAGGTCGTCCGGCTGCATCAGCGAGCCGATGCCGGAGCGCTCGTGCCGCTGCTCCAGCTTGGTCCACCAGCGCTCCAGGTGGTTGCGCAGCATTCCCGGCTCTTCCACAAACAGCACCGACCGCTTCCACAGGCTCAGCAGGGTCGCGTCCGCACCGGCGACGCCTGCGAAGAACTCCCACCCGGGGAACACCGTCACATTGCCGGAAGCCGCGGTCCGCTGCACCAGCTCCGGATCGTCCTCGTCGTCCTGATCATTAAGACGCGAGCCCGACAACCGCGCATGCACCGCAGCCAGCAGCGATTCCGTCACCGGCGTTTCCGTCAGCGGCAGCAGCACTGCCTCGTCCAAGGGCTGCAGGGACCGCTGCGTATCCGGGTCAAAGCGCCGCAGCGACTCGATCTCATCGCCGAAAAACTCGATCCGCACCGGCCGCTCCGCCTCAGGCGAGTACACGTCCAGGATGCCGCCGCGCCGAGTGTACTGTCCCGGCATTTCCACCAGGTCAACCGCGTCGTAGCCAACGCCGGCCAGGTGCGTCGTCAACTCGTCCACATCGTGCTCTTCGCCGCGGCGCAGCGTGCGCGCCAGGTCAGCATAGTAGCTTGCCTGGAACAGCTTTTGCGCCGCGGCTTCCACCGGCGCAATCACAACCGAGGCCGCGTTGGTGGCAATCTTCCACAGCGTCGCGGCGCGGCTTTCCTGCACCTCGGCGTGCGGCGACAGGTGCTCAAACGGCAGCACATCGGGCGCCAGCAGCTTCACGACGCGCTCCGGCGCAAGGGCGCCGGTCAGCTCACACGCGGCGCGCACCGCCAGGTAAAGAGACTCAGCCGCCTTGTTATCCGCAACCAGCACAATGGCCGGCAGCTTGCCTGCACGCGCCAGCAGCGGCAGGTACAGGGCGCGTGCCGTCGCGGTCAACCCGGAGACGCGCCTGCGCCCACGCCCTAGGGAAAGGTGGCGTGCGGCTTGTTCAAACGCGGGAGGTCGCTCCAGATCCGCCAGGAGCTCACGGACGAAAGGCAGGATCATGCTCAAACCATTTTATAGCCGTTCTCGCGTGGGTGCGGGCCTAGGCTCCAAGGAAGGATCGGCTTCCCGGCGAAAGAGCAGGATCGAGCATCGCCGGCGCCGCCACGCGCGACGAGCGCGATTGAGCCGCATGCCTGGCAACCCGGTCGCACCCTGAGAAAGAGTGGACAGTGCTCCGCATCCGCCGGGCAGCGGCGCGCAAGGAGCCATTCTTCTAAAGCAATGGTCCGTTTACGAGTGGGCTCCGCTGCCGCTGCGTGTATGCTCTGCTATGGATTTGGTGGCCGATGAGCTTTCTCCGGCGTTACTGGGTATTCCTGCTGCTTTCGTTCGCCTCGCTGCACTGCGCGCAAAGCATTTTCTTCGACGACTACTCCCACATTGATCTTGTGCAGTACGAGAACGGGCAGGAGCGCACGCCGTTCCAGAACCGGGTCGCGATGATGCCCTTGCTTCGCCTGGCGCACGGGCACCCGTGGCTTGACAGGTATGCCCGGTCGCTTGAGCAAAATACCGGGCGACAGCACGTGCAGGTAGAGCCGTACACGGCCGAAAAGCTGGTCTGCTACTGGGCCGCGGCCGTAAGTCTGCTCGCCATTGTGGGCATGTGCGCCTGGTTCGGCAGGCGGCACAGCGCAACGCTGTGGTGGATATGCCCTTGCCTGGCAGTCATGACCTTTTACGCAAGCTACGCGGCGCGAGCGGACGCCAACATCTGGAACCCTTACGATCTGCCGCATGCCGCGCTGTTTACCGGATCGTGCCTGGCCGTGCTGTTTGGGAACTGGTGGCTCCTGAGCGTTCTTTTCCTGGCCGACGTACCCATGCGGGAGACCGCTATCTACATCGTGCCGTGCCTGCTGGCGGTAGCCTATGCGCGCGGTACGCTGCGGCGCATCTTACCGCTTGCCGTGGTCATGAGCCTTTTCTGGGCATTAGTCAGGCTGGCTATCTCGCACCACTTCGCGCACAACCCGAGCGAAACAGGCGTACCTTACCACTCTACCTTCCGCGCGATCACCCAGCCTCGGCACTGGCCTCAGCTGGCGAGCACCTTTGGCTTTCTTGCGATTCCGATCCTTGTGAATCTGCACCGGCTTTCCCGCGTGCACAAAGCTTTGCTTGTAGGGGCGCTCCCGGGCGTGCTCTTTTCAGCCGTCTTCGGAGTCTTGTACGAGACTCGAGTCTGGGCAGAGTGGAACGGCATTGCCGCCTGCTTCGCATTTTTAATTCTGCTGCACTACCTGAAAGAGCCGGGCGCAGTCGGCACCACGTCGACGGGGCGCGGCCTGAGCTACGAGTGAGATTTACGGGCGAAGTGCGCTCCTGCGAGCATGCACGTATAACAGGCCGCACATTGAGCTGCCATACATTGCCGGCGCTACCCCGGCGGGCGTCCGCGCGCTACTGCTCCTGAGCACACGGCGATGATGGCGGCTGCCGGCTAATTTTCATTGGCTCTCCAAATCAAGGAGGCTATAGTCTCCGCATGCCTGACCAGCCAACAAGCAGCGCATCGAGAGTGCCTCACCCTTCTTTCCCTCTTTCAAGCTCAGGGATCGCTCCCGATATGGCAGCAGCCTTGGCAAGCCCGTCCGCTGTGACCCTCCGTCCCGCAATGCGGAGGCTGTTCAACTTCCTGCTGCTCCTGCTGCTGGCAAGCATCACGTTTCTGCACTATCGCGAGTACAACGCGGAGTTGAATGCGCATCCCGAAACCTATTCGCTGCTGCTTCACGGCAACGGGGCGGCACCGGCGCAATACCGGGTCGGCATGGTGTTCGCCGCGGAAGCATTGCACCGCCTCACCCGGGCGCCCATCTACTCGTTCCTGGCTTTGTTCGACTTTGCGCTGGCACTCGGGGCTGCGCTTCTGCTTCGCGACCTACTTACCCGTATGGGCGGCTTCCAGACGGCTTCCCCTGCTTCCCGCTGGAGCCGGTGCCTGCTGTTTCTGCTGCTGCTCAGCTTGTATCTCGCATGGTCCGGCTACTATCAGCGGCCTGAGACCTTTGCCTGCACCTTCTTTGTGGCCGCGAGCGTGTATCTGCTCAGCTGGAAGCGCCCCGCCGCCATTGTGGTTCCTTGCCTGCTCGTGCTCGCGGTGCTGCAGGGCTTTGTCCGCGCAGACGTTGCGATCCTGTTTCATTTCGGCCTGCTGGTCTACCTGCTCACCATTGGTGGGCGGGGTTTCCCGCTTTCGCGGCCCGTTCTCCTCCTCACCAGCCTTGTAGGCACAGCGCTGCCGGCCGCGATTTTGTACGTGCTCATTCACAAAATCTTCCCCCACGCGACCTACGGCGACACCCCGATGTTCCAGCTAATCCTGAATCTGCGGCCCACCATACTGGTTCCTTTCGCGCTCTTTATCATTCCCACGCTTTACACCTATAAACAGGCGATTCCGCGGCTCTCCCGACTGCCGGCGCCCTTCTCGGCCCTGCTGCTGATCGCCTTCTTCTACTTCGGCAGTTGGGCGCTGCTCGGCCGCCTTGAAGAGATGCGCATCTTTATCCCCTTTGCCGTCGCCATGATGCCGCTTACGGTCAACTTCCTGATGGACACGGTGGATCTGGAGCTGCCGTAAGCCGGAGGCGCTTTTCCGGCTTGCTAAACTGCTCGCATGGCCGCCGCCGCTACGCTCCCGCCTGCACTCCTCGCCAAGTACGAGCCGGTCATCGGCCTTGAGGTGCACGTCCAGCTGCTCACCCGCACCAAGGCATTTTGCGGGTGTGCCAACCGGTTTGGCGCCGCGCCCAACACGCTGGTGTGCCCGGTCTGCCTGGGGCTGCCCGGCGCGCTTCCCGTGCTCAATGCGCGCGCGGTCGAGTTTGCCACGCTCGCCGCGATGGCTATCAACGCCGAAATCCGGGAGCGGAGCATCTTCGCCCGCAAAAACTACTTCTATCCCGACCTGCCGAAGGGCTACCAGATCTCGCAGTTCGACAAGCCGCTGGCGGAGAACGGCTGGCTCGACGTGACTACACCTACGGGCCTGAAACGCATCGGCATCACGCGCCTTCACATGGAGGAGGACGCGGGCAAAAGCCTGCACGACGGCGTCCATGATTCGGCCCTCAGCACCTCGGTCGATCTGAACCGCTGCGGCACGCCGCTCATCGAGATCGTCTCGGAGCCCGACCTGCGCTCCCCCGACGAGGCTTACGAGTACCTGACCAAGCTCAAGGAAATCCTGCTGTACACCGGGGTCTCTGACTGCAATATGGAGGAAGGCTCGCTGCGCTGCGATGCAAACGTCAGCGTGCGCCCGCGAGGGCAGGAGCGCTTCGGCACCAAGGCTGAGGTGAAGAACGTCAACAGCTTCCGCTACATCCGCGCCGCGCTGGCCTATGAGATCGAGCGGCAGGTTGAGCTGATCGAGTCCGGCGAGCGCGTCATCCAGGAAACCCGTCTGTGGAACCAGGCGGAAGGCCGCACCTACTCCATGCGCTCGAAGGAGCAGGCGCACGACTACCGCTACTTCCCCGAGCCCGACCTGCCCACGCTCATCGTCGATGCGGCGCAGCAGCGGGCGGTACGCGCTACCATTCCCGAGCTGCCGGAGGCGCGCCGCGCCCGCATGGTGGCCGAGTACGGCATCGCCGAGCAGGACGCGCAGACGCTTACCGCCACGCGCGCCTTTGCCGACAGCTTTGAGTCCGCGGCGCGTGCGGCAAAGAACCCGCGGCGCGTCGCAAACCTGGTGCAAAGCGAGCTGACCTCACGGCTCAAGGCGCGCGGCATGGAGCTTGAGGCGTCCCCGGTATCGATGGCGGGGCTCGCGCAGGCCGCCGATCTTGCCGAAGACGGCAAGCTGTCGAGCAAGCAGATCAAGCAGCTCTTTGATCTCGCTTTTGAGAACGGCGAAGACTTCCCGGCGGTGTACGAACGTGAAAAGCCGCAGCAGATTTCGGATACGGCTTCGATCGAAAAGTTGATCGACGAAGTCATCGCGGCGAACCCGAAGCAGGTGGAGCAGTACCGCGGAGGTAAGAAGACTGTAGCTGCCTTCTTTGTGGGGCAAGTTATGCGGCTTAGTAAGGGGCAGGCTAACCCTATGTTGCTGAACGAGCTGATTGCCGGCAAGCTTGACGGCTAAACCATAGAAAGCGGTCCATTTTGCTCAGTCTACGAGGCAACCTTCTGCCTGCGCCCACAAAGACGATAAGTTACCCTGCCTAGCCACTTATTACGTAGCGCTAACTGGGTTATAAGCGTACCGTTAACTTACGTAGTGGATGGTCGTGGATATCAGGACCGGTCTGTGCGCACGAAAGGTTACAGCTCCGCCTTTCGCGGGTGGAAGTATGCGCACAAACGGGTTCATCGACACTCCTCCCATTGCGGTTCTCCGTAATCTAACGCTTGCCTCGCTGCCAAAGACCCTCTACGACAAATTGTCTCCGCAGCTGCTTCACGTCGACTTGCCGCAGGGCTTGCTGCTCGTCAAGTCTGAGCGTGAGATCCAGTGGATTTACTTCCTGGAGCGCGGCATGGCTTCGATGAACAGCATGGACATTGAGGGCACACCGGTCGAGGTCGGCATCATCGGACGGGAAGGCATTGTCGGCGTTCAGGCCCTGCTCGGGCAGCGTACGACGCAGAACATGACGGTGATGCAGGGTGCGGGCGAAGGCTTTCGTATCCGCGCTGACTACATGCGTGACCAATGCTCCCATAACGAAATCATGCTTCAGGCCATGCACACCTTTGTCTTTGCCCTGCTCGAGCAGACAACGCAACTTATCCTGTGCAACCGGCTGCACGACCTGGAAGCACGCCTGGCGCGCTGGCTGCTGATGTGCTCGGACTTCATGGAGACGTCGGTACTGCACCTGACCCAGGAGTATCTGGCCGAGATGCTGGGCGTGGGCCGCCCCGCCGTGACCATCGCCGCCGGTATCCTGCAGCGCAGCGGCCTGATCGTATATAGCCGCGGCGTGGTGGAGATCCGCAAACGGGACCAGCTTGAGGAAGTTGCCTGCGCCTGTTACGGAACCATCCTCGGCGCCTACCGCAAACTTTACCCAACGCTCTAGCGCCGCCTGTGTTCGCTAGCGTACATTGATCTCTCCCCCATAGCAGGCTGTAAGCAGCACCACTTAGAAAGAAACTCCTGAACTACCAGGTCCGGAGCAGAAGACTAAAGTGGCAGGTCCCGAACAGCAGGCTCGTCTAGCTTTCCTTGTGCGTACGCGGAGCAATCTATGGGCAAGATACTTTCTATTGGCCTTGATGCACCTCTCCTGTTCACACGCGAGATGGTGTTGCGGCAAACAGGTGCGGAGGTTTGGAGCGCCAAGGTCGAACCGGCGCTTGCTTTGGTGCAGAGCCAATTCTTTGACGTTGTTCTCCTGTGCCACACGCTTTCCGAGCAGGATGTCCTACAGCTCTCGAAGCTTCTTGACTTATTCTGGCCGGTGAGTCGGGTTGTGCTTCTCGGCGAGCGCTCCGCTATTGGCTCCGTTGCGCTGGAAGTACCTTCTCAAACGGCGCCGCTTACCCTGGTCGACAAGACTGTAAGGCTTCTCGCACACACACGCGAACAGCGTTTTGCGCCGGCCGCCATCATGCCTTTCAGCAGCAGCCCGCGTCTTGCAGCCGCTAACCCCGCGCACAAGCTCTAACCGTTACAGTCCCAGCGCCAGCTTGCGGTGCAGCACCTCAAGCATCATGCCTTTTAACTGATATTCCAGCGCGGCGTCGTAGCGGTAGCCTTCATCCCGCAGAAACGCGTGCGCCCCGTTCACTTCCAGCCACTGGTAATTGGCCGCAACCTCGTCCAGCCGCGCGAGCACCGTACGCCGGCCTTCGAGCGGCACGTGCGGATCCTGCCGGCCCCAGATGTGCAGCAGCTCGCCTTTGATGTCACCAGCGCGCGCGAGCGAGTCGTCGTGCTTGCCCGCCCCGAGCGTGCCGGAGTGGATGTCGGTCGCATAAAAGCAGACGGCGGCAAGCACTTCCGGGTTCATGGCCGCACGAAACGCCAGGTGCCCGCCCAGGCAGATGCCGATCACCCCCAGCCGCCCCGTGCACTGCTCCATGCCGGACATGTGCCGCAGCAGCGAGCGCGCGTCGTCGTCATAAGCGCTGAGCTCCTTGGCGTATTTGTCCTTGTTGCCCTGGTCTGACCCCGCCTGGTCGTAGCCGAGCACAGTACCTGCCGGCTCCAGCTCGTGGTACACCTCGGGCACGGCGACCAGGTAGCCGTGCCCGGCAACAAAGCTTGCGAAGCGCCGAATGGGCCCGGTGAGCTGAAATATCTCGGAGTACAGAACGACGCCGGGGTACTGGCCGGGAGCCGCCGGGTGAAAGAAGTAGGTCCGCATCGGACCTGTCTCCGTCGCGACATCTACCTGGAGATCGTCTTTCAGAATCATCGCTGCTCCTTGTGCAACCCCGCGTCGCTACGCGCTTCGCCGAGCGCGCGCAGGGCGATATCCCTGCGATAGTACATGCCTTCAAAGCGAATCCTGTCGATGGCCGCATACGCCCGCGATAGCGCCTCGGGAAGCGTCGGTGCTTCGGCAGCCACGCTCAACACGCGCCCACCCGCCGTCCTGTACGCGCCGTCGACCAGCGCCGTGCCGGCGTGGAACACCTCAACACCGGGCAGAGCCGCCGCTGCTTCAAGCCCGCTGATCGGGAAACCCGTCCGATACGCGCCGGGGTAGCCGCCAGAGGCAGCAACGACGCACACCGAGGCGCCCGGACGCCAGCGAAACTCCGAATCGCTGAGCCGCCCTTCCACACTTGCTTCGAGCGCCTCGTACAGGTCGCTGTCCAGCCGCAGCAGGATCGCCTGCGTCTCCGGGTCGCCGAAGCGCGTGTTGTATTCCAAAACCATGGGGCCGCGCGCGGTCATCATGAGCCCGATAAACAGGACGCCGACAAACGGCGTAGCCTCGGCAGCCATGCCGTCGATGGTCGGCTGGGCAATGTGGTGCACAATCCACTGCTGCATGGACGCGGAAAGCATGCTGTCGCTCGAGTACACGCCCATGCCGCCGGTATTGAGGCCCAGATCGCCCTCGCCGATGCGTTTATGGTCCTGCGCAGGCACAAACGGGGCCACATGGCGGCCGTCGCTCATCAGCAGGAACGACATCTCCTCGCCCTCCAGCCGCTCCTCCAGCACTACGCCCGCGACCGGCGAGCCGAGCAGCGTTCCACGAAACAGGCCTTCGAGCGCGAGCTCGGCCTCGGCGCGATCCTCACACAGCACCACACCCTTGCCCGCGTGCAGTCCGTCAGCCTTGACTACGACAGCGCCGGGAAACAGGGCGAGCGCTTCCCGTGCTTCCCCGAGGGTGGTGCACACGGCATAGCTCGCCGTCGGGATCGCGTGCCGCTGCATAAAGCGCTTCGAGAAAGCCTTGCTCGACTCAAGCGCGGCCGCAGCCTGCGTCGGCCCAAAGACGCGTATCTCGCGGCGCCGCAGCGCGTCCACCAGGCCCAGCGCGAGCGGCACCTCCGGCCCCACGACCACGAGCGCCGGCTCCTCAGCGGCCGCAACCCGAACCATGGCGTCCAGGTCGTTCGTGTCGACCGGTACGCACCGTGCCACGGCTGCGATGCCGCCGTTGCCGGGCGCGCACACAATCTCGCCCACCCGCGGCGATTTGCGCAGCGCCCAGGCCAGCGCGTGCT
>CAXUDF010000065.1:0-17434 GCA_964249695.1 uncultured Acidobacteriaceae bacterium | reverse complement strand
ATCTTTCCGGGTTTGTCGAACTTCCAGAACCCCAACGTCGGCTTTATCTAGCAAGGTGCGAACGAAACAGGAAAGCCCCGCAACCGCGGGGCTTTCCTGTTCTAAGCCACCTAGCGAGCGCTTAGTTAAGGCCGCCCCTCTTCGAGCGGCGCGTCTGCCATGCTTCGTAGGCCTGCTCGTCGTTCTCCGCCGGACGCTCACGATCACCGCGCCTGTTTTTCTCCCCCGCCGAGAAGCCGCGCTCTTCATTGCGGCTGATACGCCGGTGCGCGACCATTCCCTCAAGCAGAAACTCTGCAGCCGCAACGACCCGCTCCGGCCGATCCGAGCTCTTGACACCCAGCGGCGCAAGTTTCTCGAAGAGCCCCTGGATCTGCTTCAGTTCCTCTGCGATGGCCGCGGTCGAGGAGGAGTCTTCCACCTTCAGGCTGCCGCCCAGGTTGAACCATTGCTCAATCTGCTGCGTGTTTGTGTCGGCGAAGTACCGGTCATACACCGTCCCCAGTGCGGTGCGGATCAGCTCTCGCACCACCACGTCCGCACCACGCATCTCGCCTTCATACTCGAGCTCGATCTTGCCCGTAATTCCCGGCATCGCGGTGTACAGATCGCCGATCCGCGGCAGAACCAGCGATTCACTGTGCCGGAGAGCCCGACGCTCCGCATTCGAGATGACCAGCTCCATCGTGGAGATCGGCAGCCGCTGCGAAACGCCGGACCGCTTGTCGACCCGCTTGTCGACCCGCGCCGTAAAAGCGATCTGCTCCACGATCTCGCGCATGTACGCGGGAACTTCGATGTCGCTTGCCTCGCGCCGCGCCCAGGCTTCCTGCTCGGTAATCGCGATGCCCTCGGCAAGCGTTTCGGGGTAGTGCGTCCGAATCTCGGAACCGATGCGGTCCTTGAGCGGCGTCACGATCTTTCCGCGCGCCGTGTAGTCCTCGGGGTTCGCGCTGAAAACGATGGCGACGTCCAGCTTCAAGCGCACCGGGTAGCCTTTGATCTGCACATCACCTTCCTGCATGATGTTGAACAAGGCGACCTGAATCTTGCCCGCGAGGTCGGGAACCTCGTTGATCGCAAAGATGCCGCGGTTGGCGCGGGGCAGCAGGCCGTAGTGCATCGTCAGTTCGTTCGACAGATCCTGGCCGCCGCGGGCCGCCTTGATCGGATCAAGATCACCCACCAGGTCAGCGACCGTGACATCCGGGGTCGCCAGCTTTTCCACGTAGCGGTCATCGCGGCTCATCCAGGCGATCGGGGTATGGTCGCCATGCGCGGCGATCAAATCGCGCGAGTGCTTGGCGAGCGGCTTCCACGGGTTATCGCGTATTTCCGAGCCCGCGATGTACGGAGCCCACTCGTCCAGCAAGTGGGTCAAGGCACGAAGAATGCGGCTTTTTGCCTGGCCGCGCAGGCCCAGCAGGATGAAGTTGTGACGGGAAAGCACCGCGTTTACAATCTGCGGCACCACCGTATCTTCATACCCGACAATCCCCGGAAAAATAGGCTCCCTTTGCTCGGCGCCGTCCCGCAGCCGGGCGATCAGGTTCTCCCGCATCTCGTCCTTCACCGTACGTGCGCGCAGGCGCGCTTCGCCGTACAAAGGATGGTTCCTCAATTCGCCCAAAGTCCTGGGAAGCGAAAGGGTATCGGGGCTATCTGGAGCGGCGGCTTGCGGAAACGAGGACATAGGGTTCAACTCCTGATCTACGGGAAGGGGAATCAGCTGCCCAAGAGCGTCTTGAGGTACGCATAGCTGCGGGGCAGGCCAAAAGAGCGTAGGCGTCTGACAACTCTAGGATAAATGACGCAGCGGGTGCGTGTTTCCTGTGCCTTCAGGAGATGGTACGCCGGGGCGGGATACGGGCGAGTGCGCGAACGCATCCCGTTACATGACTCGATTATGTCCATTACGGGAGGGTTCCCGCCCTTGCGCGCCCATCCGAAGCTTCGGCAGGATCTCCCGATAAAACGCGCGGAGCATGGAGGTTCTTTCCTGGTCCGAGCGGCTTATAAGCAGTGACTGTTTGAAGCCAAGGTCGGCCGGCAGCTCCCAGGCGAGCTGGAAGGAGAGTGCCCGGTCCAGGTCGAGCGAGTAACTTTCCCGTCCGATGCCGGCCAGCGCAAGCACTTCCAGGTGCAGCGCCACGCACTCGGCGCGCTCTTCCCGGGACGCTTCCAGCGGATCATCCTCGAAAAAATCGACCTCGGCCTGTAGAAATTCACGCGAGTTGTCCAGCTGCTCAATCTCGAAGCGGCGTTTGCCCTCGCACAGGATGTCGATGCGGCCGTCCGGGTAGCTGCGCAGCACCTTCGCGATCGCGGCGGTGCAGCCGGCAATGGCAAGGCCTTCCCGCTGCGCGCGAACCACGCCGAACTCGAGACTGCCCGCCAGGCATTCGCCCACCATCTCCTGGTAGCGCTCCTCAAAGATATGGAGCGGGAGAGGCACGCCCGGGAACAACACCATATCGAGTGGAAACAGGGCGATTTTCATAAGGAGTTCACTGCCTTTCAAACCAGAGCGCCGGGTCAGACATTTCGAAGTATGCTCGCCGGTCTGGGGGAGTACGACAGGGTGGAATGAAACGCCGGAGGATCAATCCTCGCTTGTGTTCATTCACTGTCGCACGCCTGACGGTGACGTGCTAATCGGCCAGTTCCAGTTCATCAAGCATGGCCTGCATCTCGCCTTGCGCATGCGTATTCCCGGTCTGTCTCGCGCTCGCAATCCCAAGCTCCAGGTGCTTTTTGGCTTCACCGGTCCGACCCGCCTTGGCCAGGGTCTGCGCAGCCATAAAGTAGCCGGGTGTGTACTCCGGATGATCCCGAAGCAGGGTTTCAAACTCAGCGAGCGAGGCTTCAACCCGGTCTGTTCCAGCCAGTTCCATCGCAAGCCCATATCGTGCAAAGGCATCCCGTGGATTTGCCGTCAGAATCTGCTGCAGCATTGCGACCTTATCCATGCACTGTCAGGCCTCCAAGCCTTGCCGCTCACAGGTTCTAGATTCTTCAGGGTGCCAATCGATTGCAGACCCGCAAGAACCATGTGCGAGCGCTGAAAGTACTCTGGGTAGTGTAACTGCGGGCGCATATTGGCCCTGTGAAAGGAAACCATGCCTGAAGCTCAACGCCGCGCTCCCGACACTGCCTCCAACGCTGCCCCCAATTCTACGGAGGCGCCGCGCCGCGCCGCTGTTTCCGAGTCCGAGATGACCGAACTGATCCTGCCGAATGACGCTAATACGCTCGGCAACCTGCTTGGCGGCAGGCTTATGCATTTCATTGATCTGGTCGCTGCCATGGCGGCTTACCGGCACGCACGTGCGCACGTGGTCACCGCCGCCATGGACCATATCGACTTCATCGCGCCTGTCCACGTCGGCGACCTGCTGATCCTCAAGTCGCGCGTCAATCGCGTATACCGCACCTCCATGGAGGTCGGCGTCAAGGTGTGGGCTGAAAACGCGATCGAAGGAACGCACCGGCATGTCGCTTCCGCGTATCTAACGTTTGTAGCGGTAAGCGCGGCAGGTATCCCGGTGCCTATTCCCCAGCTCGCAGAGGAAGACTCGGAAGGCGAACGCCGCTTTGCCGATGCAGGACGGCGACGCGAGCTGCGGCAGGCCGAGCTTGCGCGCAGGCGAGCGACGGGCAAGGCCTCGACCTTGCCGTAGCGCTATCAGCCAAAGACACAGCGGCAAGAATCAGGAAGGATCAAGATGGCACATGGAACGGCAGCAGGCAGCGCAGCACAGGGACCGGCGTCCCTGCCCGGCATTCGGCACATCGTCGCGATTGGCTCAGGAAAAGGCGGCGTCGGCAAAACAACAGTTGCCGCGAATCTCGCGATTGCCCTTGCCGGGCTCGGCTTGCGCGTCGGCTTGATCGACGCCGACATCTACGGCCCGAACGTACCGCTGATGTTCGGCACCAGCGGCCAGCCAAAAGTCCTCCCCAACAACCAGATCGAACCGAACCTGGCGCACGGCGTAAAGGTCATGTCGGTCGGGCTGATCTCACCCGGCGACAAGCCGATGGTAATGCGCGGACCCATGCTGCACCAGATCATCCGCCAGTTTCTGCAGCAGGTGGAGTGGGGCGAGCTTGATTTCCTGCTGATCGATCTGCCGCCAGGCACCGGCGATGTAGTGATTTCGCTGGTGCAGACGGTGCCGCTGACCGGTGCCGTGGTGGTTTCAACGCCGTCAGACGTTGCGCTGCAGGACGCGCGCAAGGCGCTCGAGATGTTCGGTCAGGTCAACGTGGAAGTGCTCGGCATCGTTGAAAATATGAGCCACTTCACCTGCCCGCACTGCCATCACGAAATCGACATCTTCTCAAAGGGCGGCGCGGTCCGCACCGCGGAACAGTTCAAGGTGCCGTTTCTCGGTTCGATCGAGCTTGCTTCGGCAATCCGCGAGGGCGGAGACGCGGGTGCACCGGTGACGACAGCCGGTCCGGACGCGGCATTCGCTGGGGAGTTCTTCGCCATCGCGCGCAAGGTCGCCGAGCGCGCTGCTCAGCTGGAAGGTCGCGGTGAGGATGTATTCGAGATCCGATAACGGCAAGCGAGCACGAGAAAAGGCCGGGGCTGCGAGCCCCGGCCTTTCTGTCTATCAAATCTGGAAGCGGTGCTAGGCAGCCGCCGGCACTGACAAAGCCTTGACGCGGGCGTTTAGACGGCTCTTATAGCGGGACGCTGTGTTCTTGTGCAGGATGCCTTTTTGCACACTCTTGTCCAGAGCCGAAACGGTAATCCGGAACTGCTCGGTTGCGGCAGCGTGATCGCCCTTCAGAAGAGCCTCGCGCAGGAGACGCAAACTGCCGCGGATCCGGCTCCGATTCGCTCGATTGACAGCGGTCTTCCGCTTGGTTTGCCGTACGCGCTTCAGCGCGGAAACGTGATTCGCCATGATTCCTGATCCTTATCTATCGGGCAGCTGGACCGCACCCGCAAACCTTGAGTGTATGGAAAGAGCCCTGGTCGGTCAAGATGGGCAGATCAAGACGCGCGCTCGATCTCCGTTCGATCTAAGCCGAGAGCGGCTCCGAACGCTGCCGCGCCCATCGGCGCTTTTGCGCCTCAGAAATGCGCATGCGCCCTGCAGGCGTGAGGGCCCGCTTTTCCTTGCTGCGCGCACCGGCTGCGGAGCCGCTCGGAGGTGAAAACAACTGTGTGCTGGAAAAACGAAGCAGGTTCAGGATCTCGCGCAGGCGCCATAATTCTTCTTCCACTGCGAGGAGCAGGTCTTCCCGTGTGACGGATTGCGCTCGATCTACCAACAGCATTTTGCTTGGCGCGTCTTCAACATACGAAGAGGGCGAACCGGAAACCGATCGGACGTTGCTAGGTGCTGTCATAGGAGACTCTTTGTAGGCTGGTATGGAACGGTTTAAGAGCATGCGCTTAAGGGCGGAGCCGAAGCCCCGCCTAGGATTTCTATCTTCCTTCTTATCAAGAAGCTTGAAAGTGCTTGCCATGCATGATAGCGAGCCGGCCACTCAAACTAGCTTCAATGTAAGTCAGAACTTACAGCTCATTCGGTTACTTAGCGAACACACTGGAGAGATTTGCGGCCCTGCAGGCATGGGCGCGCCGCCATGGACTCGTTGGGCGACCAATAGGCAGAGGCAGATCCAGGGAGCGGCGTAGAGCACCTGGTACGCGGAGCGTACACAGCAGAGGCGGCACTTTAGCCTGAGTGCGGCTTCGCACGGCTCGGAGGACAGTTAAACGTCAACCCGGCGAGCTGATGCAGCGACCGGAGGGGCCGCCGCATCAGCCGCGTCTCTCTACAAGCGAACCGGGTTGATGCCCTCGGTCTCAACCGCAAGCTCCGCAAACGCAGCCTGTGCCCGTGCTTTGTCGAATGCACCTTCGCGCGCCAGCTTCGATAGCGTCGCCGCGACGATGGAGGCGGCATCCACCTCGAAATGACGGCGCAGGTGCTCGCGATTGTCGGACCGCCCAAACCCGTCGGTCCCAAGGGTGAGCAGGCGCGAGCCGAGCCACGGCGCGAGTTGGTCCGGCAGCGTTTTCATGTAATCGCTGGCAGCGATGATCGGACCCTTGGCTTCACCAAGCACCTCAAGCAGGTAAGGCTTCCGCTCCGGCTCGGCCGGGTGCAGCCGATTCCAGCGCTCCGCTTCCAGTGCATCGCGGCGCAGCTCATTCCAACTGGTCACGCTCCACACGTCCGCGGCAACCCCGTACCGTTCCGCCAGGATCCCCTGCGCTTTCAGCACCTCATTAAGGATCGGACCGGAGCCGAACAGCTGCGCTCGAGGCGCACCGTTCTTGCCTTTCCTGGGGGCTTTCTCGTCCTTCTCATTCACTGCCGGCGCTGTCTGGAACCGGTACAGCCCGCGCACAATGCCCTGCCGCACAGACACGCCGTCCGCGTCTGCCGGCATCGGCGGCATCGCGTAGTCCTCGTTGTACATGGTGACGTAGTAAAAGCAGTCCTCGCCGTCCACGTACATGCGCCGTATGCCGTCCTCCAGGATGACCGCAAGCTCGTACACGTAGGCCGGGTCGTAGGAGCGGCAGGTCGGCACCGTCGAGGCCAGCAGGTGCGAGTGGCCATCCTGGTGCTGCAGGCCCTCGCCCAACATTGTCGTGCGGCCGGCTGTGCCTCCCATCAGGAAGCCCTTGCCGCGCGAATCAGCAAACGCCCAGATCATGTCGCCGACCCGCTGAAATCCGAACATCGAGTAGTACATGTAGAAGGGGATCGTCGGCAGCCCGTAATTGGCGTACGCGGTACCAGCTGCCGTGAAGCTCGCCATGGAACCGGCCTCGGTGATGCCCTCCTCGAGGATTTGCCCGTCCTGCTCTTCGCGGTAGTACAGCATGACATCCGAGTCGTGCGGCTTGTACTTTTGCCCCTCGCTCGCGTAGATGCCGACCTGCCGCACCGCCGACTCAAGCCCAAAGGTGCGGCCCTCATCTGGCACGATCGGCACAATGAGCTTGCCGATTTTCGGGTCCTTCATCAGCGAGCGCAGGATCGACACAAAGCCCATGGTCGTCGAGACTTCACGGCCCTTTGACCCGGCAATCCACTCGGCAAAAAACTCCAGCTTGGGAGCCTGGTACCGGGAGCCTGCGGCTGGCTGCGCGTCAGCGGCGGCTTGGCCGCCCCACTCGCTCGCCGGAACCGTGCGGGCGGGCAGATAGCCGCCCAGCGCCTGCCGGCGTGCCTGCATGTACTGGATCTCCGGCGCGCTCTCCGCCGGCTTCCAGGGCTTCGCATTGCGGGCCATCTCCTCGGGAAGCGGCAGGTCGAACTGCTTCACAAACGCAGCCAACGCGTCGTCGGTCAGCTTCTTTTCCTGGTGCGAGGCGTTGCGCGCCTGCGTCCCGGCAAATCCGTAGCCCTTCACGGTCTTCGCCAGGATCACCGTTGGCCCGTCTTTGTGCTCGACCGCGCGTTTGTACGCGTTGTAGATCTTGGCCGGATCGTGGCCGCCGCGGTGCAGCGCCGCCAACTGTTCATCGGTGTAGTCGGCCACGAGTTCCAGCAGTTCCGGGTACTTGCCGAAGAACTCTCGCCGGAGATACGCGCCGCCCTTGGCTTTGAACGCCTGAAAATCGCCGTCCACGCACTCTTCCATGCGCTTGAGCAGCAGGCCCGTGTGGTCGCGCTCAAACAGCTTGTCCCAGTCCGAGCCCCACACCACCTTGATGACGTTCCAGCTTGCGCCGCGGAAGACGCCCTCCAGCTCGTCGATGACGCGCATATTGCCGCGCACCGGCCCATCCAGCCGCTGCAGGTTGCAGTTAATGACGAAGATGAGGTTGTCGAGCTTTTCGCGCGAGGCCATCGTGATCGCGCCGAGCGTGTCGACCTCGTCCGTTTCTCCATCGCCCACAAACGCCCACACCTTGCGGGGGGTTTTTTCAATCAGCGAGCGGTTCTCGAGGTAGCGCATGAAGCGCGCCTGGTAGATGGCATTCAGGGGCCCGATGCCCATCGAAACTGTGGGGAAGCGCCAGAAATCGGGCATCAGCC
Source organism: uncultured Acidobacteriaceae bacterium (assembly GCA_964249695.1). Taxonomy (GTDB): domain Bacteria; phylum Acidobacteriota; class Terriglobia; order Terriglobales; family Acidobacteriaceae; genus EB88. The sequence continues at coordinate 9,413 of CAXUDF010000065.1, read as the reverse complement.
AGGGGTGCGGGTAGCTGGAAAGCCCCGGCTTGCCGCGCAGCTCGTGCCGAAAATTGCCAAGGCGCTCTTCGTCGAAGCGGCCCTCCAGGAATGCGCGCGCGTACACGCCGGGCGAGGCATGGCCCTGGAAGTAAATGAAATCGCCTGGCTGTGACCCATGTTTGGCGTGGAAGAAGTGGTTAAAGCCAACCTCCAGCAGCGTTGCCAGCGAGGAATAGGTGGCAATGTGGCCGCCGATGCCCGCATCCTTCTTGTTCTGCCCGTGCACCATCGCCATGGCGTTCCAGCGGATCAGGCTTTCGACCCGGCGTTCCAGGTCGCGGTCGCCCGGGTACGGCACTTCCTCGTGCGCCGGAATAGTGTTCTTGTAGTCGGTGACGAGCTCCCCCGGGGTCGCAATGCCCGCCTCGTTGGCGCGCCGCTGCAGCGCCTGCAGCAGGGCTGCGCCGCTCGGTGCGCCCTCGGCGACCACCACCTCGTCAAATGCTTCAATCCACTCAGCGACTTCACTCTGAAACTCTGTTTGGGCGGGCACAGCTGTTTTGGTGGCCATTGGGGTGGAGCTCCTCATAACAAGCTAAAACGCGCGTGCCGCACGAAATTGAGGGCGCTCGTGCGGTCTCGTGATCCGGCGTCAGTGTAAAGCTTCCAGCGTAGAGCGCGCGAGCGCGCCCTAGCGTGTGCCGTGGCTCTTGCGCGCCGCAGCCGTCTGCGCCGTTTTAGGTGAGCTGGTTGCCGAAACCGCCTGGTCCAGATACGAGTACAGCAGCTGCGGGTCCGTGACCTGTACAAACGAGTGGCCCGGGTCGTGGCTGTGCGCGGTCACAATCCAGATGGTCGGCGTCTGGTGTACCCCAAGCTGACGTCCAAGATCGCGGTCCGCATTGATGTCCCCCGCGAGCTTGCCCTGCGGGTCGACCACGAACGGCAGCTCGACCGAGTGCTCCTTCGCAAACTTCTGCGTGGCCTGGTTCAGGTCGTCGGTCGTGCTGATGGACTGCTGCTCGGCAAAGATGGTGTTGCGGTAGTCGCCGCCCAGCTTGGGCGATTTTTCATCGAACCAGCGCGCGTTGACCGCTGCCTGGAAGCTCCACTGGTGCTGCGGCAGGGGGAAGTCGTGCCGCAGCCAGGGCACATGGTACTTCGCTGCCGCGGCAACGAGCGTCGGGTTATCGGCGCCGCACGCCGGGCACTCCAGGTCGGCGAACTCAACAATGGCAACGTTCGCGCCGGCCGGCGGCTTCAGCGCGGGCGACTCCAGCATGGATTGCGGCACCTGCGGCGCCTGCGAGAACTGCGCGTGTGCCGCGGCGGAAGCGCCGGCGACGAGCGCGAACGCCAGCACGCTGCTTGCTCCGGAAATCCACTGCCAAACCCGTGTGCGTCCTGATATCAGACTGCTCATGTACAAACCCTCCATCGCCCTTTCACCGCCCCTTCAACGCGTAAGACCGGGGCGCGTCGGCTGTAGTATCGAATGTGTCAGGCAGCTGCCTGGGGGAGCCCGGAAACTCGTATGCGCATCCTGCTTGCTCTGCTAGCAACCCTGGGTATCATCGTATCTTCGCTCGCGTTGCGGGTCCACTATTCGAATGACGTAGAGCCGTGCGATATCAACGCCCGCTGGGACTGCGGCGTTGTGAATCACAGCCGGTTTGCCGTTGTAAACCTCGGCCCCGTGCACGGTCTGCCTGTAGCCGTCCTGGGCATTGCCGGCTATGCGCTGCTGCTCGCGTTCGCGCTCGTTGGACTGCGCAAGCTGCTGCTGGTGAGCGCGGTTGCGGGCTTCTGCTATGCGGCGTACCTGACCCACATTGAGCGCGACCTGCTTAAGGTCTGGTGCTTGTACTGCGTCTGCTCGCAGGGAGTTATTGCGCTGCTGATGCTCGCCTCGGCGGGCTGGGTCGCGCTGGGTCGCTCCGGGGCTACCCGCGTGCGCAGAGAAGCCCAGCTTGCTTCCTGAAATTTCTTCCCAAAGCGGGCGATAGGGCGGCTTCCCCGCGCTTGCGGTCCTTGCTTGCCTGCGTTCCTGACGCGTCAGGCGACTGCCTATTCCCACCTGGTTACCTTGTGGTAGGCGTCGACGGAGAATCTGCACAGTAGGATTGTCTATCCCTGAGACAGTGGCCCGAGGAGATTCCCCGGTGCCCAGCGTTCAGTCTCTTATCTTGACGTGCCTTCTTGCAGCGGCCAGTATCCCTGCGGGCGCGAACACAGCGTCCGCGCAGACTGCGTCCACGGTCGTCGCCCAGAACAGCGGCATGTGCCTGGACGTGAGCGGCTGGAAAACGCAGCCCGGCCTCTCTATGGAGCAGTGGAGCTGCAACGGCGGGGCCAACCAGAGCTTCACGTTCTCGCCCGTCGGCGATGGCAGCTACCAGATCCACCCGCAGATCGACGGGCTCTGCCTCGACGCTGCTTCGAACGGATGGCAGGTGATCCAGAACACCTGCGGCACCGCCAAATCGCAGCACTGGACGCTCCTGGCGGCTCGTGCCGGCGTGTACGCCGTGGCCAACGCCGCAGGCGGCTGCCTCAACGTTTCCGGCAACAGCACACAGAACGGCGGCGACATCATTCTGTGGAGCTGCGTCGGCAGCAGCAACGAACAGTTTGCCATTGCCAACCTCCCCTCGGCCGGTACCGCAGCCGCGCATGTGCCGTCCGGAATCACGGGCAGCTTTACGCCGCTCATCGATGCCACCTTCGGGACCAGCCGTTCTGACGCGACCGTGAAGAGCCGGGCAGACCTGGACAAGCTCGCCTACTACTGGTTCGAGTACGGCCCCTCCAACACGGATCCGGTGTATGGCGCCCAGGCCGGCGCGCCGGACAGCTGCATGGGGCCGCAGGGCAATGGGACGGACGGCCTGTACGGCAACTTCCGCAGCCGCTTTATGCACTGTACCCCGGGCTCACCCTGGGACCGGCATGTTCTTGCCACGGACCGGCTGACCTTGAAGGCAAACTGCGGCCTGCAGGACAACAATCCGGGCAATTGCTCCGACGCAAACGTCGGCGGCGGCATGCTGCGCTTCATTACGCCGTTTCGTCCCAGCGCCGCCCATCCCATCATCGTGGAGATGAAGGGGATCATGCCGAAAGGCAAGTACTCCTGGCCGGCGTTCTGGATCAATCCGGGCCAGCAGGCCTCGCGCAACGCCAATGGCACTCCGGGCAATATTGTTTCGTCCGGCTGGCCGCCTGAGATCGACATTTTTGATGAGTACGGCTTCAACAACACGCTGCCGGGTCACTTCCTCATCATGGGCGACCCGAGCGGCGGCAATGATGCGGCGTACGCCTCTGCCTTGTGCGCTCCGCAAGGGATCAGCATCTGCGATCTCCCGCTGACCCCGGGCGGCCCCACCCTGCCGACCACCAGCGTCGCCCAGTTCAACTCCTGGTACGCGTCTACCAATGCCGATCTCACGGCGGGCTGGCATGTCTATGGAGCGCGCATCTATCCCGACCACATTGACGCCCTGCTGGACGGTGTTGTGTACCGCTCACGCGGCTACACCTGGCCCGCAAGCGCGCCGCCCATGCAGCTGATCCTCAGCAATCAGACCGCTGCCAAGTTCAACGACCTTTCCGGGATCACCGATCAGGGCGGCGTGGCCAATGGATGGGACTGGGCGATCTCCTACGTGCGTGTCTGGCAGCAGCAGTGAGCCGCTTGACACGGTGCGCCCTGTCTCGGGTTGCTACAATTTAAACAACTCCCGCAGCCGCCGCGTTTGCGTCCGGCTTACCGGGATCTCGGACCCTTTCTTGTCGTCCATGCGCAGCTGGTAGCTGCCTTTGAACCAAGGCACCACTTCACGGATGTGGTTCAGATTCACCACGTAGCCCCGGTGCGCGCGCCAGAACATCGCAGGGTCCAGCATCTCCAGCAGCTCTTCCAGGGTTCGACATTTGGACTGGCCTTCGAGCGCGGTGGTCGTCACCGTGATCGTGCCGGTCTCGACCGCGGCGTAGCAAATGTCTTTTTGATCGACCAGCAGCAGGCGCGAGCCGGCCTGGAGCACGATCTTGCTCGCCGGGGTGTGCTTCGCCGCGCTGGTTTGCTCGATCAGCCGCAGCAGCGCCGACAGCTGCGCTTCGGTCCCTGGCAGGGCGATCGCCGCAGACGATGTCTCGACGGCCGTTTGCGTTTGTACTGCCCGCTCCTGCACCCGCACCCGTGCCCGCTCCAAAGCCTGCTGCACCCGTGAGCGGTCAAACGGCTTTAACAGGTAATCAATCGCATTCACGTCGAAGGCGCGGACGGCGTACTGGTCAAACGCGGTGGCGAAGATGATCTGCGGCAGGGATGCCGCGCCGGGAACCTCTAGCAGCTTGCGCAGTACGGCAAAGCCGTCGAGCCCGGGCATCTGGACATCGAGAAAGACCACGTCCGGCTGGTGCGTGCGAATGAGGTCCACCGCTTCAATCCCGTTTGAGCCTTGCGCCAAGACATCGACGTCGGCCGACGACTCAAGCAAAAACTCAAGCTCCTCGCGCGCCAGTGCCTCGTCATCGATAATGAGCGCGGTCAGGCCGGTGCGCGTCGCCATACGCGCTACTGCTCTTCACGAAAGGCATAGAGCCGCTGCGGGGCGTCTTCGGTCGAGCGGTCGTAGCCGCAATCCACGCAAAAGCGGTCGGTCAGCCTCATGGTAGCGAAGCAGCGCCGGCAGCTTGCGGAAAGCTGGTATGCGCAGAGCGGGCAAAAATGGTAGCCGGGCTGCACGCGCGTCGCACAGGCGGGGCAGGTCGCTATCAAAGGCGACCGCAGCAGAAAATAGAGCACCGCGCCGATGCCTCCTTGCAGCACCAGGCACAGCGCAATCCAGAAGCGTGCCTGCATGCCGCGCCGTTTGGTGTCGCGCCAGATGTAGCCCACCATCAGCACGTACAGCGCCGAAAGCGAGCTCCAGGTAAAGGCGAAGTAGAGCCGCAGGCCAAATGGCAGCTGATGATGCCGGTGTGCCGGCACCACTACCCAGAACAGATACAGTACGCCGACAAAGGCCGCGGCGGCTGCCGCGAGAGACCAGCGCGGAATCAGCCGGAGCTCCGCGGCCCAGGTAGGCGCAATGTCCTCCGATTGGCTGCCGCGGGGTCGTGTGGGGCGCATTGGCATTCCTGGTATCACGGGACCATCCGTATCGAGCTACTATTGCCGCCCACTGCGTGCTGCGTGCGGCGCACGCCGTTCGCCGCCCACCAGGAACAGCACTGCAGCTACGGCCGCAAACAAGGTCATACCGAGGGCAACCAGCATCCCCGGCAAATCCAGAAGAGTTTCCCCGCCCAGCAGGTCGTCAATACCGGCCCACAGCGCGGGTGCCAGCGCAAGCGTCAGGGCGCCGGTCAGTAGCAGGGCAAACAGCAGGTTGCGCCGGCCCTGATTCCGCTCGCTGCGCTGGTCCATGACCGCGTGGTAGACGGCTCGCCGTGTTTTCAGCGCGACGGCGCGCTCCGCTCCGGCGTCGCGCCCGGTCAGGGCGTCGATAAGGCGAGGATCGGGCCGGGGAAACATCGGGTCCGCATCCGCGTGAAGATCAGGCAGGCGAGACTCGTGCGTATGCCGCGGTGCAGGCTGCTTCTCCGGCGTGCTCATCGACGTGCCTCTTCCGCCCCGCGGCGTGTGGCCTGCTCCACTCTCGGGCGCAGCGCGGCCAACCCACGATACAGACGTGACTTGACCGTGGAAAGCGGCGCGCCGGTGACGGCGGCGATCTGGTCGAGCGCCAGCTCCTCATGGAAGCGCAGCACCAGCACCTCGCGATGCAGCGGCTCGAGCGAAAGCAGCGCTTCAGCGACCAGGGCGCCGTTTTGCCGGCTCAGGTAGTTGTCAAACGGCGTCGGATCGTGGCTGGCCACCTCAAACGGTCTCTCGTCCTCGGACTTTTCTGACATTTCTTCAAGGCTCGCCATGGTGCGGCGACGGCGAAAGTCGATGACCAGGTTCCGAGCAATGGTAAACAGCCAGGTATCAAAGCGGGCATTGCCGTTGAACTGCGCGCCGCGCACCAGCACGCGCATCCATGTCTCCTGGAACAGGTCTTCGGCCAGCTCGCGATTGCCGGTCAGGTACAACAGGTAGCGCAGCAGGCGATGCTGGTACTCCACAATCAGCTGGTCCAGCAGCAGCGGATCCTGCCGCTTCAGCCGTTCCGCGATTTCAACGCTTGCCGTACCGGCGATCGGGCTTGTTCTGGCCTGGGTGCTCATCTCTCCCCCATCAGACGCCGAGTCCCTGGAAAAGGACCCGCAGATCGACGATAAATTACGCAGGGGAGGAAGCAGCCTCGCCCTGCCCGAGCTTGTTGCTCTCACCCCCTCTACACTTATAAGAATGGATATTCTGTATGGCCTCCACCCGGTCGAGGAGGCCGTGCGGGCCGGCTCCCGCACCTTTGATCATGTATGCCTGGCGCGCGACCGCGCAGACGCAAAGCTCGACCGCCTCCTCGCGCTGTGCCGGGAGCGCGGCGTGCGCGTGCGCCTGGAACCGCGCGATCACCTGACCGAGCTTGCGAAAACTGCCGCGCACCAGGGCGTTGTGGCCCTGGTCCGAGCCAAGGCGCTGGTTGACCTGGAAGACCTCCTCCAGCCCCGGGCCGGGCGCAACGCGCTTCTGCTGGCGCTCGACGGCGTGGAGGATCCGCAGAACCTGGGCGCGCTGCTCCGAACGGCGAACGGCGCCGGAGTTGATGGAGTGGTCGCAACCGAGCGGCGCGCCGCGCCCCTGAGCGGCGTTGCCGCAAAGGCATCAGCCGGCGCGGCCGAGCACGTTCGTATGGCGCGGGTCGTCAACATGACCCGCGCGCTCGAGCAGATCAAGGCCGCGGGCATCTGGGTCATCGGCCTCGATGAGCGCGGCTCGACCGACTACGACCGCTTCGACTTCTCGGCCCCGTGCGCGCTGGTGCTGGGCCGCGAGGGCGCGGGCCTGCATGAGCTGGTGCGCCGCACCTGCGACCATCTGCTCCGCATCCCGATGGCGGGAGCTATTGCCTCGCTGAACGTGTCGGTCGCGGGAGCGGTGGTGTTGTTTGAGGCAGCGCGGCAGCGTCGTATGCTGCTCTCGGCAGCCGCCGAACCGCCTTCCGACGCGCCGGCTAAGCCGAAAAAGCAGAAGGGGCTGGGATCTCTCTGAGCCGCGCCGGGTCCAGAAGCTTGAGACGGTTGTCCGGGCGTGCAGCAATGGCCCTCGCCGTCTATTTCGTGGCTATATTTCTCGCGGCCCCCGGGCCAAGCCTGGGTCAGGAAGCGCCGCCGCCTCCCGTTGCCGCACCCGATCCTGCCGCCCCGCATGGGCAGGTCATCTTCTCCCGATCTGCAGCCGATTCGACCCAGGACTCGCGCTCCCCTGTGTCTAACGAGGCCGCCTCGCCCGCGCTTGCCGAGTCGGTCACTGACGCAATGCGGACCTCGGTCGCATTCACGGCCTACGACTTCACCATCCATCTCCAGCCTGAAACGGCGAGCCTCCAGGTGGAGCTGCGCGCCACCCTGCGCAACACGGGCTCCGCCCCCCTGGCGGCCTTGCCGCTTCAGCTCAGCTCGTCCTTGCATTTTGAGCATGTTCGCTCGAGCGGGCTGGCGCTGCCGTTCGCGACTCACCGTCTCCAAAGCGATGCCGACCATACGGGCGCCCTCGTTGAAGCGGCCGTCGCGCTGCCGAAGCCGCTTGCGCCCGGCGCGGAGCAGAGCTTTACGATCGACTACGCCGGGGCGATCCCATCTTCGAGCACGCGGCTCGACCGCCTTGGCACGCCCGCTTCGCAGGCTGCGGAGGCAGACTGGGACCGGATCAGCGAAAGCTTTACAGGTCTGCGCGGCTTCGGCAACACGGTCTGGTACCCGGTCGCTTCCCAACCGGCGCTGCTGGGCGACGGCGCCCGGCTTTTTACCGAAATCGGGCGTCAAAAGCAGGGGAACAGCGCTGCCCGCGTCAGTATGGCGATCACGGTTGAGTTCACCGGCGACGCGCCGAACCTGGCCGTGCTCGACGGCCACCCCACGACCCCGGGAGAGCCGGCATCGCTGCCGACCGCCAGCTTCCCCGGGGTGCTTCGTGTCCTGCTTCCTCCCACGACGCTCGGCTTCGCGACGCCCTCGCTCGTGCTCGCCGCTCGGGAGGAAGCCCTAACCAACGGCCTTATCTCGGTGGCAGCGCTGCCGGTCCACGTGGACGCCGCAGTCAAATACCGTGCCGCGGCCGACCTGCTGCAGCCGCTGTTTGCGGACTGGCTTGGAGACCAGCCGTTGAAGCCGCTGCTCCTGCTGGACCTGCCTGTGGACGGCGCAGCGCCGTCGGACGATGGCGACGCACTGCTGCTTTCGCTGTCAGCGGACGCCGCACCCTCCCGCCTGGCGGGCTCGCTGGCCGGGGCTTTGGCTCATGTGTACTTCCACTCGCCGCGCCCATGGCTGCGCGAGGGCGTGGGGGGGCTGATGGGTGTGCTGTGGACCGAGCGCACCGAGGGCCGCAGCCGGGCGCTGGAGCAGCTGGGTGCCGGCCGGGGCGCGCTCGCCATTGCAGAGCCGCCTCGCCCGGCAGAAGGCGGAGAGCCGCTGATCGCAGCCCGGGATGAGGTTTTCTACCGCACCAAAGCCACGTTTGTTCTGTGGATGCTGCGCACCCTGGCCGGGGATGCGGCGCTCGCTGGCGCGCTCGAAAGCTACGACCCCGAGAAAGACACCGCACCCGGGTATTTTGAAAGCGTTCTTGCGCAGTCCGTGACTGCGCATCCACCTACGGGCGGCGTATCGAGTACAGGCGGCGCCTCACCAGCGCCAGAGGCGGCGGGGCCGGGAAGTGCCGGGCTGGAAAGCGCTCCCGCGGCAGCGACGGCGCTGCACTCCTTCTTTGAGACCTGGGTGTACGGCGACCCCGGCCTGCCCGATCTCGCGATTGCCAATGTGTTTTCGAGCCGCACCGCTCCAAACAGCGAGCAGTGGCTGGTCGCTGTGCAGGTCAGCAATGCCGGCTATGCAGATGCGAACGTGCCGGTCACGGTACGCTCGGCCTCCAGCAGCGTTACGGTCCAGGTGCGCGTTCCCGCCCGAGGCACCCTTGCGCGGCGCATCCTGCTCCTGGGGGAGCCGACCGAGGTCGACGTGAACGACGGCAGCGTGCCGGAGGTGCAGGCCAGCGTGCATCGGCGGGTGCTGCAGTAAGGTGGCAGGCCGGGCGGTTCTACTGCGCGGAGCTGTCGGCGGCAGCCGCTGGGGTAAGCAGTGGATCGGCAAGCGTCCCGGTGATCGTCGCCGGCTGGTCCGCGTCATCATTCGCAGCGAAGTTCGGTGCAAAGTGCAGGAGCAAGCTCCGGTCCCAGCCGATGCGGCCGTCCAAACGAGCCGGCGCGCTTGAGGGCGTGCCCCGTTCGATACCTTGTTCTATATGCAAGCCATCC
>CAXUDF010000064.1:15513-17509 GCA_964249695.1 uncultured Acidobacteriaceae bacterium | reverse complement strand
ATCAGCGAATTTCGATCTTCTAAGGAATACCAGTCACATGGAACAAGGCACAGTCAAGTGGTTCAACGATGCAAAAGGCTTCGGCTTCATCACCCGCGAGAGCAACAACGAAGACGTCTTCGTTCACTTCACAGCAATCAGTGCGAACGGCTTCCGCTCGCTCCAGGAAGGCCAGCGCGTTCAGTTCAACGTCGTGCGTGGTCCCAAGGGCTTCCAGGCTGAGAACGTCCAGGCCGTCTAGTCACATCCCGCTGTGAAAGCGGGTTCAAACAGAAAGGGCAGCCTTCGGGCTGCCCTTTCGTGTTTCGCAGGCACGCAGCTCTCAGCTACGTGCGGTGGCGGTGCCGGCCGGCTCTGGTGCTGCCATCGCATCGAGTTCGGCAACAGTTTCCTCCGGCAGGCGCAACGACTGCGCTGCCAGATTCTCCTCCAAGTGCCCCAGCGAAGACGTACCCGGGATCAGCAGAATGTTGGGCGAGCGCTGCAGCAGCCATGCCAGCGCAACCTGCATCGGGGTCGCCCCGAGCGAAGCAGCTACGCGATCAAGCACATGGGATTGCAGCGGATTGAACCCTCCAAGAGGAAAGTAGGGGACGTATGCAATGCCTTCTGCTGCCAGGTCGTCGATCAAGCCGTCGTCTGCGCGGTTTGCCACGTTGTACAAGTTCTGCACGCACACGATCGTTGCAATGCTCCGGCCTTCAGCGATCTGCGCCGCACTTACATTGCTCAAGCCAAGATGGCGAATGAGTCCCTGCTGCTGTAGCTCTGCCAGAACGGTCAGCGGTTCTTTGATCGACGCGTCCGGCGGCGCCAGCGGCGGCCCGACCCGCAGGTTCACCACGTCGAGACTTTCGAGCCCCAGATTACGAAGGTTGTCGTAAACGCCGTCTATCAACTCCTGGCGCGACAGAGCAGGCTGCCAGGATGCATCTTCATCCCGGCGCGCACCCAGCTTCGTGACGATGACCAGCTTCTCCGCGTAGGGATGAAGCGCCTGCCGGATGATCTGGTTAGTGCTATGCGGGCCGTAGAAATCGCTGGTGTCGATGTGATTGACGCCGGATGCGACAGCCTGCCGGAGAATAGCGATGGCTGCGGGAACGTCCTTTGGCGGTCCGAATACATGAGGCCCAGCGAGGCGCATCGCCCCGTAGCCCATGCGATTGAGGGTTAAGGACGTACCCGGGAGAGTGAAGCTCGTTGACGTCATTCCAGCCCCTTTTCTTGGCATGAGGCACAACCGACTGCGGGATGCCGACGGGGTAGCCATCACCTATGACGGCAAATCGCCGAGCTCACGTATCTCGACTTCAACGGCGTCCCAGGGAAGCCGTCCGTCACTTCCCGTTCGCTGACGTGTTTTCTGCCCCGCCCTCTTCCCGCGCCTGTCCCAGCTCCTTCGCCTTGTCTTTCAGGTATCGCTGCTCCACCTTGTTCAGCGTGGTCGGCTCCCCGGCAGCGCCTTTGCGCGGCGTAAAGCTGGTCGGCGTGCTGCGCGCGGGCACAAACGAGGTCGGCCGCGAAGCCGCACCTCCCATGATGCCCGGGCGCCGCGGCGCGCCGTTCGAAGGCTGCACTGCCGGTGCGGATGCCTGCGGCAGCGCCGCCGGCGGCTCGCCTGCGGCAGGCCCCTCCAGCGCGTCCATGACCGTCCCGCGCGGCTTGGTCGGCAGCGGGATCGCCTTACCGTCCGGGCCTACGATCTGCATCAGGTACAGGTAGCGGACGGTATCTTCCTGGAAGCGCGTCATCATCTGCTCGAACATGTCGAAGGACTCGCGCTTGTAGGCCACCAGCGGGTCCTGCTGCCCATAGCCGCGCAGGCCGATGCCCTCTTTCAGGTGGTCCATGTTGAGCAGGTGGTCCTTCCACAGCCCGTCCAACACGCTCAGCATAATGACCCGCTCGTGGTACCGCATGCCCCCGGACCCAATCACCTCTTCCTTGGCCGTGTAGCGGTCCTTCAGGTTCTCAAAGATGGCATCGCCTAGCT
>CAXUDF010000064.1:0-15503 GCA_964249695.1 uncultured Acidobacteriaceae bacterium | reverse complement strand
GATTAATGCCCTCAGCGTCCAGGTCCAGCCCGAACTGGTCTTTGACCTTCTGCCGCATCGTAGCTGTGTCCCACTGGTCGGGATGCACTTTTTCGGGCGCGGTCTCGTCCAGGATCGCGCTCAGAAGGTTCGCGACGTAATCCTCGGTCACCAGCTGGCGCTGGTCCATGCCCTCAAGCAGCCCGTGGCGCAGCCCGTACACCGCTTCGCGCTGCTTGTTCATGACGTCGTCGTACTCGAGCAAATGCTTGCGGCTCTCGAAATTCTGCCCTTCGACCGCCTTCTGCGCTGCTTCGATCCGCCGCGAAATCATCCCCGACTCGATCGGTACGCCTTCTTCCATGCCCATTCGCTGCAGCAGGGTCGAAACCCACTCGCGCGCGAAAATGCGCATCAGGTCGTCTTCGAGCGACAGATAGAACCGCGACGCGCCCGGGTCGCCCTGCCGGCCCGCACGGCCGCGCAGCTGGTTGTCGATGCGCCGCGACTCGTGCCGCTCCGTACCCAGGATGTGCAGGCCGCCCGCTTCGATGACGGCCGCGTGCTCCTGCTTCACTTCCTCCGCGTGGCGCTCCAGCGCGCGCTGCCACTCGGCCTCAGGGCACTCGTACTCCTGCCCCTGGTAGTACCAGCGCTCCATGCCCGGCGCCGCAATTGCCTGGATCGCCCCCTCGGCTACAGCGACCGGCTTGGCCTTTTTCGCCCGGGCAAGCTCCTGCTTGGCGATGAACTCGGTATTGCCGCCCAGCAGAATGTCGGTCCCGCGTCCGGCCATATTGGTCGCGATGGTCACCATGCCCAGCCGCCCGGCCTGCGCCACAATCTCGGCCTCGCGCTCGTGGTATTTCGCGTTGAGCACCACGTGCCGCACGCCCTTGCGCTGCAGGATGCCCGACAACAGCTCCGATTTCTCAATCGACGTAGTGCCGACCAGCACGGGCTGATTTTTTTTGTGCAGCTCTGTGATCTCGTCCGCGACTGCGTTGTACTTCTCGGCCGCCGTGCGGAACACAACGTCCGGGTTCTCGATGCGCAGCATCTTGCGGTTTGTCGGCACGACCACAATCTCGAGCTTGTAGATCTTGTCGAACTCGACGGCTTCGGTCTCGGCCGTGCCGGTCATGCCGGACAGCTTCTTGTAGAGCCGGAAGTAGTTCTGGAAGGTGATCGTCGCCAGCGTCTGGTCTTCGCGGCGAATCGTTACGCCCTCGTGCGCCTCGACCGCCTGGTGCAGCCCGTCGGACCAGCGCCGGCCCGGCATCAGGCGGCCCGTGAACTCGTCGACGATGATGACCTCGCCGTCCTTGACGACATACTGCACGTCGCGCCGGTAGAGCGAGTGCGCCTTGATGGCGACCTCGACGTGGTGCTTCAGCTCCCAGTTCTCCACCTCGGCGATGTTGCCGATGCCGAGCAGGCCCTCGATCTTCTCCCAACCCTCGTCGGTGACGGTGATCGACTTGTGCTTTTCATCGACGACGTAGTCGCCGGTGAGGATTTTTTCTTCGCCTTTCTCGATTTCCTCGCCGCGCACCAGCTGCGGAATAATCCGGTTCACTCGCACGTATTTGTCGGTCGTCTGGTCGGTAGGCCCCGAGATGATCAGAGGCGTCCGCGCCTCGTCAATCAGAATCGAGTCGACCTCGTCGACGATCGAGAAGTAGTGCCTGCGCTGCACGCAGTCCGAGAGCTCAAACTTCATGTTGTCGCGCAGGTAGTCGAAGCCGAACTCGTTATTTGTCCCGTAGGTAATGTCGGCCGCATACGCCGCGCGGCGCTGCGCGTCGTCCAGGTCGTGCACGATGACCCCGACCGTGAGGCCGAGGAACTCGTAGATCTTGCCCATCCACTCGGCATCGCGCTTGGCCAGGTAGTCATTGACCGTGACGACATGGACGCCGCGGCCGGCGAGCGCGTTCAGGTAGCAGGGTGCGGTTGCGACCAGTGTCTTACCCTCGCCGGTGCGCATCTCGGCGATCTTGCCCTGGTGCAGCACCATGCCGCCGATCATCTGCACGTCGAAGTGCCGCATCCCCAGAACGCGCCGCCCTGCCTCGCGTACCACCGCAAAGGCCTCAGGCAGGATCTCGTCCAGGACGCGCTTTTCTTCTGCATTCGCGGCGGTATCGAGGGCTTCCGGCCCGTCGTTCGCGACCGTCTTTGTCGCCGCCGCGACAGCGTCGGCAATGCGCTGCTTGAACTCGGTCGTTTTCGCGCGCAGCTCGTCATCTGACAAGGCTTGAAGCGCCGGTTCGAAGCCCGCGATTTCGTCCACGACAGGCAGCAGGCGCTTGACCACGCGCTCATTGCTGGTCCCGAAGATTTTGGTTAAGGTGTTACCGATCAAAGCCGTTTCCTCGTCGCTACAAGTGTAACCGCTAGGGCGAAGCGCTTGCTGGAATCAGCCTTAGTCCATACACTTAGTCCACCGGAGATCCCGATGAAAACAGTGAACATGCACGAAGCGAAAACGCACCTTTCGCGGCTGGTTGAGGCTGCAGTCGCTGGCGAGCCTTTCATCATCGCGAAGGCCGGCAAGCCGATGGTGAAAGTGGAGGTCATACAAGAGGAAAAGCCGCAGCGCCGACGCCTGGGTTTCCTTGAGGGGCAGTGCACGGTACCGGACGATCTCGACACCTCCATGGCGGACGAGATCGAAGAAATGTTCTATGGCGTAGGCGACGGGCAAAAGTTTGCCGGCCTGGACTTTCCCTTCCCCAAGCTCGGCGACGCGGATCAGCGGCTGCAACTCTCGGCGGATGAGTACCGGGAGAGGTTGAAGAATGAGTCGGGTAGGAAGTGAACCTCCTGCTCGATACGCAGATTCTTGTGTGGGCAGCGTTTGAGCAGGCCAAAGTGCCGGACCGCATGCGGAATGCGCTCGATGACGTGGACAACGCCGTCTGGTTCAGCGTGACGGCAATTTGGGAGCTGACCATCAAGCACGCTGCCGGCCGCTTCCCTTACGACCCGCGCTTGCTTAGGAGGCACGCGCTTAGCAATGGATTCCTGGAGCTTTCTATAACTGCAGATCATGCTCTTCAAGTCGGGGCCCTGCCACTGTTGCACAAGGATCCGTTCGACCGCATCCTCATAGCCCAGGCGCAGTTCGAAGGTTTCGTCCTGCTTACGGCAGACTGGCTCGTTCAACAATATCCGAACGTGAATTTGCTCTAACGCCCCATCTGCTCCAGGAAAAACCGCGCCATGGCCGCGTAGGCCTCGCGCGACTCGGGCAGGCTTACGTCGTTCCAGAAGGCGTGCGGCAGCCCGTCAAAGGCCACCATTTCAGTGCGTACGCCGTCGCGCATCCACGCCCGCTGCATCGTGGTCGTGCTGCTCTCCAGGAAATCGCGGCTGCTGGTGATGAACAAGGTCGGCGGCAGGCCGTGCAGATCAGCGTGTACCGTGTCGAGCACGGGATCCAGCACGTCGGCCGAGCCGGTGTACTCGGGGTCGTGGGAGTGCCGGTCCGGATTGCCGTTCGGCGGCTCGAGCGGCCCGGTAAAGCCGGTCAGGGTGAACAGTGCGCTCGAGTCGCCGGGAGTGTAGAAATCGCCCAGGCCCGAGAAAATGCCCAACGCGGCCGGCTCCGGCAGCTTTAGCTGCTTCAAGCGCACTGCCACCTCGCTGGTCAGGATCGCGCCCGCCGAGGTGCCGTAGACGACGATGTGCTCGGGCTTGTAGGTCTTCAGCAGCTCCCGGTAGACGGCAATCGCGTCGTCGAGCGCGGCCGGGTAGGGGTGCTCGGGGGAAAGGCGGTACAGCACGGAGACCACGCGGGTGCGGGTCAGGTTGGCGATCGGGATCGACTCGGTGTAGGAACCGGAATCGGAGTTGAAGCCGCCTCCGTGGAGGCACATCAGCACGCGGTCGGTGTGGATGGGCTCAGACGCATTCGAGCAAGATACGAGAGGGCCAGTCACCACCGTGTGAAACATGGCTGAGTAGCGCAGAGGATCGCATCCGCTGCCCGGGCCCGGCTGAATACCGGTCCGGGCCTGCGGTAGCGGATCCACAATCCGCACCGGCACCCCACCCATCACCTGCCCTTCCGTGATCTTCACCGGGTACACCGCCGCCGACTGCTTCCCTGCTCCGTCCTGCCAGGTCTGCGTCCCGACACGGCGCTTCATCACGTCAGCCTCCATGCTTGGGGCATCGGTTCCGGCCTTGCTGTAGGCCGCGCGGGCCTCTGCGCTCAGCACCGGCGACAACGGCACGACCCGCGTAATGTGCGCAGTACCATCCGCCGAAATGACCGCGGTATCAGTCTGCGGGCCCGGCGGCGGGGTCGCCGAGGAAGACGTGGTTTGCGCGTGTGCGGCAAACGCGGCGATGCAAGCAGCAAGCGGAAGCAATGTGCGATGCGGCAACGGTCCCGACCTCCAGGCCGATCACAAGAAGCTGTATCGACGCGGCCCCACTATACGTGAGCGGTCCCGCAGTCTGCTTTGCCGCTAGGCCTCCCGTGGAGCGACAGCGGCCCGGCTTCCTGTTCGCGCTACTTAGCCCGCGGGTGCGTGCGGTCGTACACCGCCGCGACCTCACCGATGGTCAGCTGTGTGTAGCGCTGCGTCGTGGAAAGCCGCGCATGCCCCAGCAGCTCCTGGATCGCCCGCAGATCGGCTCCCTCGGCCAGCAGGTGCGTGCCAAACGCGTGCCGCAGCGTGTGCGGGTGCGTTTCCGCGGGCAGCCCGCCCGCGATGGCGAGCGTCTTCAGGATGCGTCCGATCGACCGCGTTGTCAGGCGGGGCAGCCCGGCACCCTCGCGCTTGTGGGCCCCGAGCTGCAGCGGCACCAGCAGCGGACCGGGATGGCTTTCCAGCAAGCGCAAGAGCCTTTGGCTAGGCTGGACCGCTTGCGCAAGCTCCCGCGCGGGCAAGCCAAAGTCTGCTCGCGCGGTAGCTTGAGCGGCCGAGCCGAAGCCCGCCCGCGCGAGCACCGCCGCCCGCGTCGGCAGGTAGCGCTCCAAAGCCGCAGCGGCGGCCAGGCCGAGCGGTACCACGCGTTCCTTGCGGCCCTTGCCCAGCACCCGCACCAGCGCGCCGGCTGCGTCGATCGAGGCAAGATCGAGCCCGGCCAGCTCCGCGGCCCTCAGCCCACAGCCGTACAGCAGTTCCAGGATCAGCGCGTCCCGCTCCGGCCACGCAGCCGCCGCGGCGGCCTCGGGAGCATCCATCGCCCCGATCAGCTCTCCCGCCGTCGGCACCCTCGGCAAGCGGTGCGGCAGCTTCGGCGTTGCCACCAGGGCGCCCGGGTTCTGCGGCAGCATGCCTTCCCGCGCCAACCACGTGCACCAGGACCGCACGGCGGCCAGCGCCCGTGCAACCGAGGTCCTGGCAAGCTCGCGCTCGTACAGCACGCCCACAAACGCCTGGACATGCGCTTGCCGCAGCTCCGCCGGGCCCTGCAGCCGCAGCGTCTGCGCGAGAAAGGCGCTGAAATCGGCAAGCTCCCGGCGATAGGCGCGCAAGGTATGCGGCGAGGCGGCGCGCTCGTGCGTCATGGAGAGGAGAAAGCGTTCCACCGGTTCGGTCCAAGCCGCGCCAAGCTCGACCTTGGCCGGCGCGCTCTCCCTTCCCGGCGCGCCTGCGTGAGCCGCCGGCGACGCTGGCCGCTTCACTGGTCGTTCTCGCTAAGCTCGCCAGGCTTGCCGGGCTCACTAGGCTCGCCAGGCTCATCGGTTTCAGCAGCCAGCCTGTCGGAGATCACCGGTCTGGAATTTATTTGTTCGTGCTGCTGCTCACGCGGGTGGTGCGCTTTGTGCACCGCGCGCAGCCGCCCCAGCGCGACATGCGTGTAGATTTCCGTCGTCGCGATATCGGCGTGGCCCAGTACGGTTTGCACCGAGCGCAGGTCCGCGCCGTGGTCCACCATGTGCGTGGCGCAGCTGTGCCGCAGCATGTGCGGCGAACCCGCGCCCTCGGTCGCGTTCTTGACCAGCTGCCAGATAAAGTGCCGCGACAACGGCCGGCCCTGGGTACCCACAAAGAGGCGCGCTTCGCGCGGCGTCATGGCGACCAGCGCAGGCCGGCCTCGCCGCAGGTAGCGCTCAATGGCCGCCACCGCCGAGCGCCCGATCGGTACCACCCGCTCGCGGTCGCCCTTGCCGCGCACCCGCAGCTGCGCGCTTGCCAGCTGCAGGCTCGCCACGGTCAGCGTCGTGACTTCAGTGGCGCGCAAACCGCCGGCATACAGCAGCTCCAGCACGGCCACGTCGCGCAGTTCGGCAGCTTCCGCCTTGGAGCAGCCGGCCGAGCCCGCTGCGGCCCTGGCACGGCTCTGCGCGGCGTCAAGCATCGTCGACACGGTCGCTTCCGCCATCGCTTTCGGGAGCGTTCTGAAGCCGCTCGGCAGGCGAACGTGCAGCATCGGGTCGGTCCCGATGCGCTCCGCAGCCAGCAGCCAGCGATAGAAGCCGCGCAGGCTGGAAAGCTTGCGCGCCGCGGCCCGCGCCGTTACGCCGCGCGCGGCAAGCGAGCCCAGAAAGCTCGCAACATCGTCGCGCGTGGCGTCAAGCAGCAGCCGTCCCTCAAGCGCCAGGTGCTGCGCCCACTGGTCCAGGTCGCTTCGATACGCTTCAACAGACAAAGGCTGAAGCCCCTTGTCCACGGTGAGGAACGTCGCATACTCACGAAGGATGGGGTCCGCAGAAGACGCAGACCCAGATGGCCGCTTTGGTCGGGGGGTACCGGCAGGCATACGTGCAGTATCGGCCGCCAGGCGGCATCGGCGCCAGAGGAAACCACGCCCGCGGCGTCTACACTGAGAGCAACCGGAACAGAAATCGAGCAGAGCAACTCAGGAGAGCGGCATGGCAGTGTTGTACACCGCAAAGGTGCGCGCCGAAGGCGGCCGCGCAGGTTCGGTCACCTCGTCCGACGGATTGCTAAACCTCAAGCTGGACCTTCCGAAAGGCCTGGGCGGGCGCGAGACCGCAACCAACCCCGAGCAGCTGTTTGCCGCAGGCTATGCGGCCTGCTTTGAGAACGCCATGCTCTACATCGCGCGGCAGGAGGGTATCCAGCTCCAGGGCACCGCGATCGATGCGACCGTAAGCCTGCGCTCAACCGAAGCCGGACCCTTTCTGCTCGACGTTGCGCTCGCCATTGAGATTGGCGGCTTGTCGCAGGCCGACGCGGAGAAGCTTGTCGCTGACGCGCATGCCGTTTGCCCTTACTCGAACGCAATACGCGGCAATATCGACGTGCAGCTGCATACGACGGTCAGGTAGCGCATGACCGAACCCCAAAGCGACTGGGCCGAACGCGTGCTTGCCGGCGCGCCGCGCGTGGCCGTGTTTGACTGCGATGGGACCCTGTGGAGCGGCGACGCCGGCTTCAGCTTCATGCGATGGTCGCTCGCGCAGGGGCTTGTCTCGGCCCAGCGCTCCGCTGCCCTGCTGGCCCGCTACGCCGAGTACCAGGCAGGCTCCGTCAGCGAAGCCACCATGTGCGGCGAAATGGTGCAGGTGTACGCGGGCCTCGACGTGAGCCGCCTGCGGAAGGCGGCGGCGGCGTTCTTCCGGGAGGAGATCGAGCCGGGTATTTTCACCGAGCTCGACGGGCTTGTCCGCACCCTGCGGGCGCGCGGCGCCGAGATCTGGGCGGTCTCCTCCACCTGCGACTGGGTCGTCGAAGCCGGCGTGGTGGAGCGCTTCGGGATTCCGGCAGAGCGAGTTCTCGCGGCCTGTGCGCGCTCGCAAAATGGCCGGGCGACCGACGAACTGGTGGCCGTGCCGACCGATGAAGCCAAGGCGGATGCCTTGCGCTCCGTGGGCGTGCCCCGCCCCGATGCGGTCTTCGGCAACTCGATCCATGATCTAGCCATGCTGGAGTTGGCGCGCGACCCCTATCCGGTCAACCCGTCCGAGGCGCTGCGCGCGCATGCTGAAGCCTCGGGCTGGCCTGTTTTTTGGCCGGCGGGCTTGCAGATGCGGCCGCCTGAGCGAGCCGCCGCAAGCTTTGCGGAAAGAAAGCTCACCCCGCCCCAGCAAATCTGAATCGAAGAAGAGTATGCAGGACGAGCGAAACGGCAAAACTCCGGAGAGCCTTGCGGGCGAACCACTGCCAGGGCCTGAAGCTCGTCCGGAGATCAAGACCGTGCGGTACGTTGTGGCAGCCCTGATTCTCCGGGGCGATTCGGTGCTCATTTGCCAGCGGCGCGCTGACCAGCCGATGGCTCACAAATGGGAGTTTCCGGGAGGCAAAATGGAGCCCGGCGAGAGTGCCGAGCAGGCCCTGATTCGCGAGCTTGAGGAAGAACTCTCGATCCATGCCGAAATCGGGAGCCGCGTCGTGCGCCTTCGCCACACATACCGTTCCGGCGGTGCGGTCGATCTCCAGTTTTTTGTCGTCCACCAGTTCCAGGGCGAGCTCACCAACAATATTTTCCAGGAAATGCGCTGGTGCGAGCTGCGCAACCTGCCCGCATATGATTTTCTCGCGGCCGACCGGAGCCTGATTCGCGACCTCGCTGCAGGCAAGCTGCTCTAGGGCTCTGGGCCCATGCGGTGAGGCTTTCCTTGACACAAGCCCGCCGACACGGGACACTGCGAAACAACGAAAGCCGTTGTGTACGCCGACAGGGAGAGCCCATTGACCGGAATTACAGGACGCCGGATAACGCTCACCCTGCCTTCCTCGCTCCCCAGCGTGGATCAGGTGGAGCGCACAGCGGAACAGCTCGCCGCCGAGGCCGGCGTTGAAGAAGACGCGCGCTTCGGCATCAGCATGGCTGTGCGCGAAGCCGCGGTCAACGCAGTGGTCCACGGCAACCTGCAGGACCAGGCAAAATCGATTACGGCCAGCTTTGAAAACACGGGCGAGTCGCTGATCTTTATCGTCTCGGACCAAGGCAGCGGCGTGGACCCCGATACGCTGCCCGACCCGCTGGCTCCGGAAAATCTACTGCGCGGCTCAGGCCGCGGCATCTTTCTCATCCGCTCCTTCATGGATGAGGTCCACTTTCGACAATTGCACCCCGGCACTGAACTTACCCTGATCAAACACTTCACCCCGAAGCCACCTACAGATCTGCACGGAGGAACCACCCCATGAGCATGACGATCAAGACACGCCAGGTAGACGGCGTCACGATCCTCGACCTGAGCGGCCGCATCGTCCTCGGCGAAGGATCCGTCCAGCTTCGCGACACCATCAAGGAACTGGTCTCGAAAGGCCAGAAGCACATCCTGCTCAACCTCGGCGACGTCAACTACATCGACAGCTCCGGCCTCGGCGAGCTCGTCAGCGCTTTCACCACTGTGCGCAATGCCGGCGGCGAATTGAAGCTGCTCAGCCTTACCAAGAAGGTCCACGACCTTCTGCAAATCACCAAGCTCTACACCGTCTTCGACATCAAGGACGACGAAGCCTCCGCCGTGTCGGCGTTTTCAGCTAAATAAGAGCAAGACCCCCTATGCGGGAGGCAGCCCTTTCAGGGCGGGTAGTCGTTTAAGAAGCAAGGCGGGGTGGTTCTCCCGCCTTGCTTCTCAAAGTAAAATGCCGCGTGAGCGGCTGCCTCCCGCACAGGGGGTCTTGCCTTAGCTGAGCAGCTCCGCCACGATTGCGCGCCGCTCCTGCTCGAACGCTTCCCGGCTTACCGGCCTTCCCGCCCGCCGATACCAGTACCGTGCATTGGCTGCATCGCCTTCGCGCCGGTGCAGGTAGGCGTGTACCCAGGCACCTTCGAGTGTTTCGACTTCTTGCGCGATCTCGTGCGCGCGCTCCCACTTTCCGTGAGCCTCCCACCAGAGCGCTTCAGCAAGTGCGGGTAGGCCAGTAGGTGGCTCCGAGGCAGCCAGTGACTCCTCAAATGCGTGGATATCCATGCTCTCGTAGATGCTTGCAGATGAGTTCACCTTCACCCGCCCGCAATAGCCGACCGATCCTGTCGCATATTGCGTTATGATCTGCAGAGAGGTTGCGCATGTGCTGGCTCTAAACCTTCTGCCGATCGGACAAGCTGCGGTAATCAGCGAGCTCGCGCTGCCCGACGCGGTCGAGCACCACCTGATGCACATGGGCTTTTCCCCCGAAGCGCGCGTGCTGGCTGTTCGGCGCGCCCCGGCCGGCGACCCCACCGTATATGCGATCGACGGCATGGAGATTGCGCTGCGCCGCGAGACCGCGCGCGGCATCCTGGTTGATCCGATTCCGTCTGAGGCTGTCGCAGCCATGCCAGGCCGCCCGTGGGCCTTGAAGAAGGCTGCTCTATGAGCTGCCACGCCGTCGGCGTTGTCGACCTCGAGACCAGCCCGCGCATTGCCGGCCAACTGCGCACGGTCGCGCTCGTCGGGCCGCCTAACTCCGGCAAGTCCACGCTGTTCAATCGACTCACCGGTCTACGGCAAAAAGTCGCAAACTATCCAGGCGTCACGGTCGAGCAGCGCTACGGCAAGCTCAACGGCATCCAGCGCCCCGACCTCACGCTGATCGACCTGCCTGGCATTTACTCGCTCGATAGCTATTCCGAAGACGCGCGCGTCGCGGTCGATGTGCTGGAAGGCAACATGCCCGGCTCGCCGCCGGTCGATGCCGTGCTGCTGGTGCTGGACTCGCTCCACCTGCAGCGCCAGCTGATGCTTGCCGCACCCGTGCTAGCGCTGAAGCTGCCTACCATTGTGCTGCTGAATATGAGCGACCTGATGGAGACCCGCGGCGGCGAGGTGGATACCCTCGCGCTCGCCCAGGAGCTCGGCGTACCGGTCGCGAAGATCAGCGCGGCGCAGGGTATCGGGCTTGACGCGATCCCGCGCTTTCTGGCTCGCAAGGACGCGCAGCAGGCTGCTGAACGCGATGCGCACGCCCTGAAGAGCGCGCAGCCCGGGGTACTTAGCGGAACGGTGCCGGCCATCCAGGCAGCGGCGGTTTTACCCCGTTTGGAGCTGCCCGTGATGGGCAATGCCCGCTCCTATCGTCAGTGGGCTACGGGGGTTAGCACCCGCACGCGCTACAAGGCTCCGCTTTCGCCGGAGTGGACCCGCAAGCTCGACCGCTTTCTGCTGGGCCGCGTCACCGGGCCTCTTATGTTCCTCGTTGTCGTTGTTGCTGTGTTTCAGGTGGTCTTTTCGATCGGTCTGCCGTTCAGCAACTGGTCGCAGGACCTGCTGAATGGAGGCGGCGACCTGCTGGGCAGGCACATTCACCCGGCCTGGCTTTCCTCGCTGCTGATTGACGGCATCTGGAAAGGCGTCGCGTCGGTCCTCATCTTCTTACCGCAGATCCTCCTGCTGTTTCTCTTTATCGGCATTCTGGAGGACACCGGCTACCTGGCCCGCGCGGCGCTGATCGCCGACCGCGTCATGAGAGTTATCGGCCTGAACGGCAAAGCCTTTATCCCGCTGCTTTCGGCTTATGCCTGCGCGGTGCCGGCCATTATGGCCACGCGCACCATTGAGAACAAGCGCGACCGCTTTGCCACCATCCTGGTTGCGCCATTCATGACCTGCTCTGCGCGCCTGCCGGTGTACCTGCTCATCATCGCGGCGTTTGTGCCCAACCGCCCGCTGCTCGGGGCGTTTTTCGGCCTGCAGGCAGCGGTCATGCTGGGGCTCTACGTGCTCGGCTTCCTGGCGGCGCTGTTTACCGCGCGCCTGCTCAAGTCGTCGATCCTCAAAGCTTCATCAGCACCGTTCATTCTCGAGCTGCCGCAGTATCGCCTGCCCACGCTGCACTCGCTCGGGCTGCGGCTGCTCGACCGCGGCGGCGTCTTTCTTAAGCAGGCCGGCACGATTATCCTCGCGGTCACGGTGGGGCTTTGGGTGCTGAGCCACGTGCCCGTCCACTTCGGCCCCTACGGGGCTACCGTTCCTGAGCTCGCGCACTCGGTGGTGGGTACGGTCGGCCACTGGATCGAGCCTGCCATCCAGCCGCTCGGCTTTAACTGGAAGATCGGCATCGGCCTGCTCTCGTCCATCATTGCGCGCGAGGTCATCGTCGGCACCCTGGGCACCCTGTACGGGATGGACCCGGAGACGCAGCAGCTGGGCCTGCGCCAGGCGCTGCACCACGACCTGACGCTCGGCGGCGCGATGGCGCTGGTTGTCTTCTTCGCCTTCGCGATGCAGTGCGCGTCCACGCTCGCGGTGGTGAAGCGGGAGACCAACAGCTGGCGCTGGCCGGCGCTGCAGTTCACGTACATGAGCGTGCTCGCCTACCTGGCTGCGCTGTTGACGAATGTGCTGGTGAGCCGCTTTTTCTAGGCTTACTTTTGGTGCATTGTCCATAGCGCATCAGAGGCGTCCTCCTGCCCGAAGCGAAGTACCTGCTTTCTTCCGTCCTGTCACCATCGGGCCTGCTGAGCGTCTTACATTGAGAATCGCCTAAAGGACGGAATATTCATGAACAGCCACGTATCGAGACGTCCCGTTGTCGCCGCACTTGCTCTGCTGCTCACTCTTGTCCCAGCCGCTCCGCGCCTGACCGCACAAGAACAAGTCCACACCGACAAGCACCTCTACGATGAGTCGGCCGACGCTCGCCAGCAGATTGCCGCCGCCGAGAAGGCTGCTCGCCCCGCTCACAAGCGCATCCTGCTGGAGTTCGGCGGCAACTGGTGCGGCGACTGCCAGCTGCTGAACCTGTACTACCACCAGGCCCCGAACGCGGACCTGCTGGCGAAGTACTACATCGTCGTGCCGATCGATATCGGCCACATCGATAAGAACCTTGACATTGCCGCCAAGTATCATGCGCCTATCGCACACGGGGTTCCGTCGCTGGCGATTATCGATGCCAAAGGAACGGTGCTGTACGCCGAGCAGCCGAAAGAGTTCGAGCACACCAGCGCCCAGGCGATTACTGCGCTGTTGGAGCGGTGGAAGTCCTAAGCGTCTCCCGCGAAGAAGTCCCGCCGCCCTCTTCGTAAGGCGATATATGGCGAAAGAGGAACGCCGGTCCGCAGAGGCTATCTCCGCGCTTGACAAACCTCGGTTACCATAGAGATGTGGGTTGTCGGCTGCTGCGCCACCAGTCCAGCCTCCTCCCATAATCTGGCGTAGGGACATGCAGCCGCCCACCGGCCGCGTCCAGTCCACGCCCCCGAGAGTTTCGCACATGATTTCTGTCAGCAGTGTCAGCATGCGCTACGGCGCAAAGATTCTTTTCGACGACGTGTCCATCACCTTCGTTGACGGCCGCCGCTACGGCCTGACCGGCCCGAACGGCGCCGGCAAATCCACCTTCATGAAGGTCCTCACGGGCGAACTGGACGCGCAAAAGGGCACGGTCGTGCGCCCGCGCAAGTTCGGCGTGCTGCGCCAGGATCAGTATGCTTTCGACGCGTACCGCGTGATCGACACCGTCATCATGGGCAACAAGGGCCTGTGGACGGCGCTCGAAGAGCGCGACCGCATTTACGAGAAAGCCGAGCTGACCGATGAAGACGGCATGCGCCTCGGCGAGCTCGAGGGCATTGTCGGCGAGGAAGACGGCTACACCGCCGAGTCCGACGCGGCCGTGCTGCTGCAGGGCCTCGACATCCCGGACGAGCTGCACGAGCGCAAGATGAGCGAGCTGCAGGGCGGCGAAAAGGTGCGCGTGCTGCTGGCGCAGGCTTTGTTCGGCAACCCGCAGGCGCTGCTGCTCGACGAGCCGACCAACTATCTCGATCTCGAATCGGTGCAGTGGCTGCAGGACTTCCTGCTGAAGTTCGAAGGCACGCTGATTACCATCTCGCACGATCGCCACTTCCTGAATGCCGTGTGTACGCACATCGCCGACATCGATTACCAGACGATCATCATCTACACGGGTGGCTACGACCAGATGGTCGAGGCAAAGTCCGGCATTCGCTCGCGCCTGGAAAGCCAGAATGAGCAGCGCGAGAAAAAGATCGCGCAGTTGAACGAGTTCATCGCGCGCTTTGCGGCCGGCACCCGGTCCAGCCAGGTGACGAGCCGCAAGAAGGAAGTCGAGCGCCTGCAGACCAGCGAGCTTGCCCGCTCGAACATCTCGCGCCCCTACATCCGCTTCGACCAGACCCGCCCGAGCGGCAAGCAGACCATCGAGATCGAGAGCGTGTCGAAGCACTACGGCGACGAAACGGCGCTGCGCAAGTTTTCCGCGACCGTGATGCGCGGCGAAAAGGTGTGCCTGATGGGCCGCAACGGCCAGGGCAAGACGACGATGCTCAAATCGCTGCTGGCCGGTCTGCCGGAGCTTGAGCCCGAGTTCCGCGCGGACGGCGGCGAGGTCAAGTGGGGCCACGAAGCGCAGATCGGCTACTTCCCGCAGGACCACACCGGTGCCATCGACCACGGCACCACGGTATTTGAGTGGCTATATCGCTGGGATACGAAGAAGACGAAGGAAGAAATCCGGGGTTTGCTCGGCCAAATGCTCTTCTCGGGTGATGAGGGTTTGAAGAAAACTGAGGCGCTCTCGGGCGGCGAGGCGGCGCGCCTGCTGTTTTGCAAGCTGATGCTGCAGAAGCCGAACGTGCTGATCCTGGACGAGCCGACGAACCATCTGGATCTTGAATCGATCAACGCGCTCAACCTGTCGCTGCAGAAGTACGAAGGCACCGTGCTGTTAGTCACGCATGACCGTGATCTGATCGACGACGTGGGCACCCGCATCTGGCGCTTTGAGCACGGCACGGTGGACGACCATAAGGGCCCGTATTCGGAGATTGCGGAGGCGGAGAGTATCGCGGCGCGGTAGAAGCGCATGCACGTGGAGGAGTAGCAATGGACTGGACAGGATGTGATCTGGTGGAGCAGGTAGAGGGGCGGTGCGGAGGGGTGCCGACTGTTGTGGGAACGCGCGTTTTTCCGGATGCAATCGTCGGCGATTACGACCTAGGCTCGCCGCTTGAAGAAATCCAGGAGAACTAACCCGCACCTTCAACGAGACGATTCTCAGGCTGATCGATTTCGCGCACCGTGAGCAGCGCCACAGCGCGTGAAGGTACTCGTTGACGAAAGCTTGCCTCAGAAAGTGCGTTTTCTCATCTCTGGTCATGACGTAGTGACGGTTCGCTTTTTTAGGCTGGCCTGGCATACACAATGCCGCGTTGGTCAAGCGGGCGGAAGAGCATGGCTTTGAGGTGATGGTTACCGGAGACCAAAACCTCAGATATCAGCAGAACTTGACTACGCGCCGCCTTGTTTTAGTCGTCCTGATTGACAATCACTGGTCAATTATCAAACGGCAGTCAGCAGCTATCAGCGCCACGGTCGACGTCGCCGCTCCAGGAACTTTCTGCATCGTTGACTGCGGTAGTTTTCGCTAGGAAATAAGTAGGAGTTCGTCAGCTTTGCTCATCCTGAACGCACAAAGCATCACGAAGCGCTTCGGCGCCCACCCGCTCTTTCGCGAGATCTCGCTCACCGTCTCGGACGGCGACCGCCTCGCGCTCATCGGCCCGAACGGCGCCGGCAAGTCCACCCTGCTCAAAATACTTTCAGGCGAGATCGATCCCGACTCCGGCGAGGTGAGCACGCGCAAGCGCGCCCGCATCACCTACATCGCGCAGGAGTCCGCCTTTGCCGCCGG
>CAXUDF010000063.1:0-18205 GCA_964249695.1 uncultured Acidobacteriaceae bacterium | reverse complement strand
TCTGATTACTGACCGCAGGATCCACGATTGATTCGTCCAGCGATTCCTGCTCACCAACAACTCGATCCAGATTTGGCTCAAGTGACTCTTTTACATCGCCATCTGAGGCAAGTCGGACTCGTACAAGACTATCTATCCACGCGAGCTCGAAATCGGGAATGGTCACCAGCCCGTGGGCGTCGAAAATCCTCCGAATTTTCTGAACTATGACGTAGCCACGTCTTTCTGAACCTGCCAGTTCCAAAAGACGCCTCACTCTAACGCGGTAGATGGGTTTGCCTTCTTTAAGCCTACTTTCCCAATACGCCGCAGCCTGTCCGATATCCATGCCCCACGATTGTTGCATAAGGGCGAGTATCGAGAGCGGACCAAGTCTCCTGCTACGCCGCCCCGATCCCTTCCGGGTAAAAGCGGTACCCCACCCAGGGCTCGCTCTCGATATACCGCCGCCCCTCGCCGCCGTCCAGCTTTTTGCGCAGCTGCGCGATCAGCACCCGCAGGTACTCGGGCTGGTCTTCGCCGGCCGGGCCCCATACCTGCTTCAGCAACGCCTTGTGCGTCAGCACCCGCAATGGGTTTCGCGCGAAAAACAGCAGCAGCTCAAACTCTTTCGGCGTCAAGTGCAGCGGCGCTCCGCGCACCAGCAGCTGGTGCACCTCGGTATCGATAAAGAAGTCGCCGGCGGTGAGCTGCGCCGGCTCCGCCTGCTGCGCCACCTTGCGCAGGTTCGCGCGGACGCGCGCCAGCAGCTCCGGCATGCTGAATGGCTTGGTGATGTAGTCGTCGGCGCCCGAGTCCAGGGCCGCGACCTTTTGCCGCTCGGCCTCGCGGACCGACAACACCAGGATCGGCGTGTCGGAGATGCGGCGCACCTCGCGCGTCAGCTCGATGCCGTCCATTTCCGGCATGCCCAGGTCGGTAATCATCAGGTCGGGCGGCGACTGCTGAAACAGCGCAAGCGCTTCCAGTCCGTCGTGCGCCACGTCCACCTCGTAGCCGCTCGACTGCAGCGAGGTGCGCAGCACACGCGTGATCTGCCGCTCATCATCCACTACCAGAATGCGCATGTATGCCGGCCTGCCCGCGTCTACGAAAAACGCTCAAAGTTGCTCAAGATAAAATCGCGCCGTATGCCCGTCGGCTCCAACCAGCACCGCCGTACGACCCCGCTGCCTAGGCCCCTGCGGGATTGGAAGCGCTGGAGCAGTGCTCTCCTGTCGCTGGCACTGATTGTATGCGTGTACCGGTTCTGGGCACCGGTCAACCCCACAACCGTCGCCCTTACCCTGTTGCTGCTGGTTCTCGCTCTGGCGCGCTGGGGGCTGCGCTATGCGGTCGCGACCTCGCTTGCGGCCACCGCCTGCTACAACTTCTTTTTTCTTCCGCCGGTCGGTACCTTCACCATCGCGGACCCGCAAAACTGGCTCACGCTGTTCGCGTTTCTTGCTACCTCCGTCTTCGGCAGCCGGCTTGCCGAGCAGGCCCGCGGCGAGGCCGAGCAGGCGCGTACCCGGCAGCGTGAGCTCGAAGTGCTGTACCGTTTAAGCCGCGAGCTGCTGCAGGCCGAGGATGTGTCCTCGCTCCTTGAAACCATCGCGCCCGCTGTTGCCCGGGCTTCTTCGGCAGCTGCTGTGGCTGTGTTGACTTCTGACGGGCGCCGCGTGGGCATGGTCGACGAGCTCCGTGGCTCGCTTGAGGAAGCAGAACAGCTGCTCGCCACGCCGGACCCTTCTACCGAGCAGATCGCCAAGGACACCTGGGCGGTGCCGCTGCGCGTCGGCGTGCGCCCGCGCGGCATGCTGCTGCTGCGCGGCGTTGCCTTGTCCACGGAGACGCTCGACGCGCTCGGCGGGCTTGTCTCCGTTTCCATGGATCGCGCGCAGGCGCTGGAAGAAGTGACCCGCACCCGCGCCGCTCAGGAAAGTGAGCGGATGCGCAACGTCATGATCGACGCGGTGACCCACGAGCTGCGCACGCCGCTGACCGCGATCAAAGCCGCTGCGACGACGCTGCTCGCTCTCAATGCTCCGGGGGCGGTCAGGCTGCCGGAGGAAGACACGCGCGAGCTCCTGCTGGTCATCGACGAGGAGGCGGACCGCCTGAACCGGCTCGTCGCGCGCACGGTCGAGGTGACGCGGCTTAAAGCGCACGATGCACAGATGGCGTTTGCCCCCGCCGCGCCGTCCGAGATCGCCCGCATCGCGCTTGAGGAAAGCGATGCGGCGCTGGGGCGCCACCACGTCGAAGTCAGCGTGAGCCCGGAGCTGCCGCGCCTCTGGGCCGACGCCGCCTACCTGGCCAAGGTTCTTTCGAACCTGCTCGAAAACGCAGCGAAATACTCCCGCTCCGGCACGACCATCCTGCTCCAGGCTGTGCCTGAAGGCCGCTTCCTGGTCTTTTCCGTTCGCGATCAGGGTTCCGGCATCGATGCTTCCGAGATCGCGCTGATCTTCGACCGCTTTTACCGCGCCAAGCGCGAAAGCGACACCGTGCCGGGCACAGGCATGGGCCTGGCCATCAGCCGCGCCATCGCGGAAGCACACGGCGGCACGCTGGAGGTGGAAAGCACGCTCGGCGCGGGCTCTGTGTTCCGGCTCGCGCTGCCGCTGCCGGGTGAGTCGCCCGTGTAGGGGTGCGGGCGCGTGCTAGCATCCTTGCCATGCTTCGCGACACCTCAGTCATGCCCCGCAGGAGCGCGCTTCCCCTGGCTGCGGTCGCCATTATGTATTGCTCCGGTCTGTGCTGCTCCTGGGCAGCATTCGCGCAAAGCAGCCCGCAGCCGGCAAAGCCCACCGTGCTGCACGCGGCGCACCTGCTGGACGTCCGCGCCGGCATGCTTATCTCCCCGGGTGAGGTGCTGATCGAGGGTGAACGCATCACAGCTGCGGGCGCAAGCGTGCCGCATCCCGCAAATGCATCCGTCGTGGATCTCGGCAGCGCGACGCTGATGCCGGGCTTGATCGACGCGCATGTGCACCTCTTTCTTCATCCCGGGGCCGAGGATTTGCAGACGGTTCGCGAGTCCATACCGGAGCGGACGATCCTTGCCGAGATTGCCGCACGCGAGGATCTGTTGGCGGGCTTTACCGCTGAGCGCGACATGGGCACTGAAGGCGCGGGCTCCGCGGACACGGCAGTGCGCAACGCGATCGATGCCGGATTGATTCCCGGCCCACGCATGCGCATGAGCGGCAATGCCATCAGCATTACGGGCGGCCACGAGGACGCGATCGACTTCAACCCGGCGGAGCATATCTCCTCGAACGCGACCTACGCCGACAGCGCCGAGCAGCTGGTGCACGTGATGCGGGAACAGCTGAAAGAAGGCGCTGACTTTACGAAGATTTACCAGACGGCCGACGAGCGCGAAGCGGGCGGCAAGCTCACCACGCCCTACCAGTACACCGAAGCGGAGCTGGCTGCGGCGGTGGCGGAAGCGCACCGGCAAGGCACACGCATCGGCGTGCACTGCACGACGGACCCTGGCGCGCTCTACGCGGTGCAGGCGGGCGTCAACTCGATTGATCACGCGTACCAGTTGAGCCCGGAGACCATGCAGCTGATGCGGCAAAAGCAGATCCCCGCCGTGCCGACCTTCGCGATCACGGAGTACTTCGCCGAGCACGCCGCAACGCCAGCCGCTGGGGACCGCGAGCGCACGCTGCAGGCCCTGCATGCTGCCGAGTTCAAGAAGCAGCTTGCTGCCGGCGTGCCCATGGCGGTCGGGTCCGACGTGGGCCCGTTCCCGCATGGCACGCAGGCCCGCGAGTTTGAGCTGATGGTGCAGTACGGCATGGCTGCCCCGGAGGTTCTGCGCGCTGACCTGCTGAACGGGGCGAAACTGCTGGGCTGGGAGGGGCAGCTCGGCGAGCTGAAGGCCGGCTACTACGCCGATGTGATTGCGATTGACGGCAACCCGCTCACCGATATCTCAGCCGTGGGTCACGTCCGCTTTGTGATGAAGGGCGGCGTTGTGTATCGCGCGTTCGCGTCCGGCGAGGCGCATTAGATTTGCTCTCTGACGCGGCGATCCTCGCGTAAACAGCTGCCGTGCTGCCTGAAATGGCAGCAATGGAAAGGATGCTCTATGCGGATTCTCCTCACCCTGGCTGCCTGCTCGGGACTCTTGCTCATGACCGCGCCGGTGGCCCAAGCGCAGGCACCCGCTGCTCATAAGTGGGCCATCGTGATGCACGGCGGCGCGGGCGTTATCGAGCGCACGTCCATGTCGCCGGACGCGGAACGTGAATACCGCGCCGGCATGAACGAGGCCATTACGGCCGCCGGCGCTGTGCTCGACAAGGGCGGCTCCGCGACTGACGCGGTGCTGGCCGCGATTGAAATGCTGGAGGATAACCCGCTGTTCAATGCGGGCCGCGGCGCGGTGTTTGCAGCCGACGGCACCAACCAGCTCGACGCTGCCATTATGGATGGCGCGACGCTGAAGGCGGGCGCGGTTGCGGACGTCCAGCGTACCCGGCATCCCATTGCGCTCGCCCGCGCGGTGATGGACCAGTCGCAGAACGTCATGATGATCGGCCCCGGGGCGGATGCGTTTGCCGCGCACGTCGGGCTCCAGCAGGAGCCGCCGAGCTTCTTCTTCACGGAGCGGCGCTGGCAGGGGCTGGAGAAAGAGCTCAAGGCGAAAGGCCTGCCGGTGCCTCCGCGGCCGGCCGGCGTGCCGCCCGCACCCGCAGCACCGCTTGCTTTCTTTGAGCAGCCTGACGCGCACAAGTACGGCACCGTCGGCATCGCCGTGCTCGACACCCACGGCAACATTGCCGCCGGCACCTCGACCGGCGGCGTGACCGCCAAGCAGTGGAACCGGGTCGGCGACTCGCCCGTGATCGGCGCAGGCACCTACGCCTCCAACAGCTCGTGCGCGGTGTCGGCTACCGGCACCGGCGAGTACTTCATCCGGCTCACGGTCGCTCGCACCATCTGTGCCCTGGTCGAGTACAAACATATGCCGCTGCAGGCCGCTGTCGATGATGTTGTCCAGAAGCAGCTCCCGGCGATCCATGGAGACGGCGGCGTCATCGCCATCACGCCGGACGGGCAGATGGCCTGGAGCTTCAACACGCCCGGCATGTTCCGGGCGAAGCTGGTGCAGGGCGGCACGCCGCAGATCGCCATCTACCGCGACGAACCGTGACCCTCAACTTGCGCGCGGGCGCACTGTGTGAATTTCCCAG
The DNA here is from genome assembly GCA_964249695.1 of uncultured Acidobacteriaceae bacterium. Lineage (GTDB taxonomy): Bacteria > Acidobacteriota > Terriglobia > Terriglobales > Acidobacteriaceae > EB88. The sequence goes on along the minus strand of CAXUDF010000063.1, from coordinate 13,010 downwards.
GGAAAGGCTCTAGACCGCGCGCGCCCACGTATGGTGAGGGGTATGCCGTTACGCCCTGCCTTGCTCGCTGCCGTTCTTATCTCCGTTGCCCCCGCGATCGCCAACGCGCAAAGCGGAGTCACGATCGACCTGCCCAGCAGCAAACAGCTGGAACCAACGCTGCCCGGCTCGCCGTCGAAGATCAACAGCCTGCCCATGTCGATGGTGCTCTCGCCCGACGGCCGGTACGCCGCGACGTTGAACGGCGGCTACGGCACGGCGGAATCGAACTACGACGAGTCGGTGCTGATCGTCGACCTGCAGACCGGCAAGCAGCTTGACTTTCCGGACGCGCGGACCGCGCCCCGCAGCGCCCACCAGACGCTGTACCAGGGTTTGGCCTGGAGCCTCGACGGCAAGCACCTGTACGCGAGCCTTGCCTCGTTAACTGCACCGGAGGGAGGCGTGGACGACGCGACCGGCAGCGCGATTGCCGTGTACAGCTTCGCGGACGGCAGGCTTGCGCCCGAGCGACTCATCCCGGTTCCGCTGCAGAAGCTTGCCGCCGGCAAACAACAGGGCGTGCTCAAGCGCGCGATCCCGAGCGGCATGGCCGTTCCATATCCGTCCGGCCTGTGTGTGGTTCCCGGTGCGAACGGCGCGGAGATGCTGCTCGTCGCGGACAATCTTTCTGACGACGTGCTGCTGCTGGACGCGGCCTCGGGCAAGGTGGTGACGCGCTTTGATCTGTCGACCTCCAGCACCGTCCCTGCCGCTTACCCGATCACCATCACAGCGACGCGCGACGGCAAGCGCGCCTTTGTCGCCCTGTGGAATGACTCCGCCATTGTCGAGCTCGATCTCGCCGGCGGCCGCATCGTGGATCGGGTCGTGCTGCTCGGGCCAAAGACGCCGGTATCTGCCGGGTCGCACCCCGCTGCGCTGGCGCTTGGCCCGGACGAAAAGCAGCTCTACGTCGCGCTCGCGAACCGCGACATGGTCGCGGCGATTGACGTGAACGAGAAAGGGAAAGCCCCGCTCAAGATCGCCGGGTATTTTGACACCAAGCTGCCCGGCCAGACCTATTTCGGTGCGGTGCCCGATGCGCTTGCTGTCTCACCCGATAGCAAGCGGTTGTTTGTCGCCAATGCAAGCTCAGACGCGGTCGCTGTCTATGACGCGCACGCGGCAAAGCACGGGACCGAGCAAGGAGGGCGGAAAGCGGCGCGTCCGATCGGTTTCATCCCGACCGGCTGGTACCCGACAGCGCTTGCCGCGACCCAGACAGAGCTGCTGATCGCCACCGCGAAAGGGCAGGGCACGGGACCGAACAACATGCCGCAAGTCGTTATCAAAACGAACGCCCTGGCTAGCAATGCGCGCCGCGACCGCACCTACATAGGCACCCTGCTCTACGGCAGCTTCGCGCGCGTCCCGCTTGCCGGCCTCGATGCGCAGTTCACCGCGATGACCGACGAGGTCGTCACCGATAACCGCATGAAGGCTGCCGCCGAGACGATCCCGTTCCATGGCGGCACCAATCCGATCCACCACGTCATCTACATCATCAAAGAGAACCGCACCTACGATCAGATCCTGGGCGACGAGCCTGCCGCGAACGGCGACCCGAAGCTGACCATGTACGGCCGCGACGTCACGCCTAATCAGCACAAACTAGCCGAGCAGTTCGGCATCCTCGACAACTTCTATGACTCGGCCGAGGTCTCGGGTGACGGCCACGTCTGGTCCAACGCCGCCATCACGTCGGACTACACCGAGAAAACCTGGCAACAAAGCTACCGCGGCAATGAGCGCATGTACGACTTTGAAGGCGTGGTCTCGGGAGGCTACCCGATCCTGCAGGGCATCCCTGACGTGAACGAGCCGGCCAGCGGCTACCTGTGGACCAACCTCGCCACGCACGGCAAAACGCTGTACCACTTCGGCGAGTACATCTCGACCAAGTTCTGCGTTGAGAACGCGCCCATTACAAAACAGCAGTCGCCGACCGAAGGCACGCCCGAGCCAACCACGCTCGATTGCCCGCGCAAGGCCATTCACAAAGGCGAGGCCATCCCGGCCAACTACGGCGGCGGCCCAAGCCCATACCCATGGGCGATCCCGATTATTGCCACCAACACTGCAACCAAACCCGAGCTGCAGGGCCATTTCGACCCCGACTTCCCGGACTTTCAAATCACGTTTCCCGACCAGCTGCGCGTCGCGGAGTTTCTGACCAAGTTCAACGGCTGGGTCGCTGCGCGGCAAGCCGGCAAGGACACCATGCCGGACTTTATCCAGCTGCGCCTGCCGAATGACCACACCGCCGGCACGCGCCCCGGCATGCCGCGCCCGGCGGCCTCGGTTGCCGACAACGACCTGGCGGTCGGCCGCGCGGTCGAGGCCGTGTCGCACTCGGCTTACTGGGATGACACGGCCTTCTTCATCCTGGAGGATGACGCGCAGGACGGGGCCGACCACGTGGACGCACACCGCAGCATCTCGCTCGTGATCAGCCGATATGCGCCGCGACCCTCGGGTGCAACGCCGTTTGTCGACCATCGCTTCTACACCACCGTCAGCACCATTCGCACCATGGAGTCGCTGCTGGGCCTGCCGCCGATGAACAACAACGACGCGTTTGCGCCGCTGATGGCGCCGCTGTTTGCCGGCGACGGCGATCAGCCGCCGTTTACGGCCGACACCAGCAATCGCGACAACCTGCTCATCTACCAGGCGAACACCGAGCGCGCGCCCGGCGCGCGTGCCTCGGCCCGGATGGACTTTTCGCATGCTGACCAGGCGCCCGCCGGCGAGCTGAACGCGATTTTATGGCGCGAGGCAAAGGGCAGCACGCCGCTGCCCGCGCAGCTGCAGCACCCGGCAAAGCACACGGCTAAAAAAGACGACGACGACTAAGGCGCGGGCTGCCGGCATCTATCACTGTAAAGAGGAGAAACACCATGGCAGATATATCCGTGACAAAGGTCGAAGCAGCCAGCGCGCCCAAGGGTTCGCAGGGTCAGCGCTACCTCGCGAGCGGGCGCGCGCTTTCCATGCGGCTCTGGGAAAATGAAGCGCCCGGCACGCCGTCGACCCCGGTGCGGCGCCCGTACGAGACGGTCGGCTACGTGCTTTCAGGCCGCGCCGAGCTGACGCTGGAAGGCCAGACCGTCCGTCTGGAGCCGGGCAGCTCGTGGATTGTGCCGAAGGATAGCGAGCACAGCTACAACTTTCTCGAGAGCTTTACTGCTGTGGAGGCGACGCATCCACCGGCAGAGATGTACGACCGCGACGCTCCGGCGAAGTAACTGCGCGCGAGGGTGCGCGCCTGCTTTGCGCTCTCTCGTATGATGGCAGGCGATGCTTGTGACCCTGCTTCGTGCTTTCCGTTTTGCCATGGTGCTGCTTGGTTCCGCTCTCGCGCTGCCGCTCTTCGCGGCGGCACCCGTAACGCTCTATCCCATTCCGCAGGAAGTTCGCTCGACGCACTACACCGTCACAATTAACAGGCAGAAAACCCCTGTCGTGCACGCGGCTTCCAGCTATTACCTGCTCAACTTCGACGCTGATTTCAGCAGGACCGGCCCACTTACCGTGGCCGTTACGGCAGACGACCCGCACTTCTGGGACGCCGGCGTCGAGGTGCAGCCGATGCGGCTTGGGATTCGCCCCGTTCGCCGCGGCGCAACGATCACGTTCCCGCTGGCGGGCCCTGAAAAGCTGACGATCAGCCGCCCCGGCGACCACTTCGCCGAAGCCGATATGCTGTTCCTCTTCGCGAACCCGCCGGAAACCTCCGGCGTTACCGAGCACACGCCCGGCGTACGCTACTACGGGCCGGGCGTGCACCAGGGCTCCATTGACGCGCAGTCCGGCGACGCAATTTATCTCGCCGGTGGCGCCGTTGTGTTCGGGGCGCTCAACCTGTGGCAGGTGCACGATGTGCGCGTGCTGGGCCGCGGCATGATCGTCTACGACGGCCCGCAAAACCCGGGCGACGACGACGGCTGGATGCATAAGCGCGACTGGCACGCGATCGTCATGGACGCGGCCGAGAACATCGAGATCTCGGGTATCACCACGGTGGTGCGCAGCCGCACCTGGCAGATCCAGATGAAGGACTCGCGCCATATCGGCTTCTACAACGTCAAGGTGGTCGCGGGCACCACGGGCGACGCCAACCAGGACGGCATGGACTGGCTCGGCGGCGGCGATACTACCGTGCGCGACAGCTTCTTCCGCGCCTCCGATGATGTGTTCGCGCTGCAAAGCAACTGGGAAGGCTACGACAAGCTGCGCCTGCCCGGGCATGACGTGAACAACATCACGATCGAAAATACGACCGCTTCGACCAGCATTTCCAACACGGTTCGCGTCGCATGGCCGACGAAAGTTTTCTCCAGCGCGCACTTCCACATGCGCAATATGGACGTGATTCACACGGGCTTCGGCGACTGCAAGGTGCCGTTCGCTTTCTTTGAGCTGTGGGACGACCCGGAGGGTACGGGCACCCACACGGACTACAGCTTTGAGGACATACGCCTGGAGGACTGGTACTCGCTGTTCCAGATTCGCCATCCCTCGCCGAGTGTGCGCGATGTGCGCTTCACGGGCGTGTGGGCGATGGATGGCCCCGGCATGGTGCCGTCGGTGCTGCAGGGCGACGTACGCGATGTGACGCTGGAGGACGTGCCCGCGATGCCGGGCCGGCCGGTAGAAATCCAAAACGGCGCGGCACCTCCCAACGTAGTCGCAGCCGCGATCGACGCGACCTACACCTACACGCCGGGCCTTCTGCGCCCCGGGCAGCCTGTAAGCTTTAGCGCGCTCGCGCCCGACAGCCCCGGCCGCCGCTTCACGTGGCTTTTCGGAGACGGCGCGCGCGCCGAGGGTCGCGAGGTGCGGCATCGTTTCCCAGACGCAGAAGGTACGCTGCTTGACGGCTCCGGGCGTTTTCGCGCGCTGCTCCACGTGACTGACGCACATGGAGCGCAGTCGTGGTCGAGCCAGTCGGTGGTGCTTGCCGCCCGTGACGACTTGCCTGCCAACGCTGGTGCTGCGATAACCGGACCGGCCAACATCACGCGGACCTTCCAGGTGCCTGCAGATGGCGGCTACACATTTACGATCCTGACCGACAGCGCCGCAATCGTCTCGCTCGATAACGGGGCTCCATTGAGAAGCCCAATCCCGCGCCCGCGCGCGTGCGGCTCGACCGAAAGTGCGGTGCAGCCGGTGCGCCTCAGCGCTGCACTGCGGGCCGGTCTTCATGGCCTCCACATCCAGAGCGAGAGTAAACCGGTTGTGCTGTGGGAAGGGCCCGGGCTGCCGCGCCAACCGCTGCCGTGACCGGAGCGGAACTTGCAGCGTGGCGAACCGGGACGAGGGCGCAACTGCTGGCGGCCCGCACCGCGATGTCGGATGAGAACCACCGCGGCGCGAGCCTTGCGCTTCACAGCAGACTCGCAAACCTGCCGCCCTTGGCCGCAGCGAGTTGTATAGGTTTCTTCTGGCCAACCCGGCGGGAGGTCAGCGTACTGCCCACCATTGAACGCCTGCTTGCAACCGGCGGGAAGGCAGCGCTCCCGGTCGTCACTGGAAAAGCGAAGCCGCTCGAGTTTCGCGCGTGGACTCCGCAGAGCGCGATGACGGAGGGCGTGTACGGTATCTCGTATCCTCTCGAGGGAGAGCCGGTGCAGCCGGACCTGCTCCTGGTCCCGCTGCTCGGCTTTGACGCCGCAGGCTACCGCCTTGGCTATGGCGGCGGGTACTACGACCGCACGCTCGAACACGCGGCGAAGAAACCGCTGACCATCGGCGTCGGCTTTGAGCTGGGACGCTTGCCAACAATCTACCCACAACCCTTCGACATACCGATGAACTGGATTGTCACTGAGTCAGTGACAGAACGACCCTCGCGTTAAGCTGCTTTTGTCGCACTCAACCGCAGCCTGCGAAGCAGCGGCGCAATAGTAAGACCCTGCACCACCACGGAGAACACGACTACCACATAGGTGACCAGCAGCAGCTGCCGCTCCAACCCATGCCGCGCCGGCAGAGATAACGCGAGCGCCACCGCGAGCCCGCCCCGCAGCCCGCCCCAGGTAAGCACCGTGACCGAGCCCGGCAGCTGTTTGCGCACCGGTGCAAGCGCCAGGGTGGTAAAGCCCACACTAGCCCACCGGGCCAGCAGCACCACAGGAATGGCGAGCAGACCGGCAAAAAGGAAGCGCTTCTCCAGCGGAACCACCAGCAGCTCCAGGCCAAGCATCAGGTAAAGCACCACATTCAGGATGTCATCGACCAACTCCCAAAAGCGATCGACGTTGTCCAGCATTTCGTCCGACATGGCAAAGCGGCGCGCACGCCCGCTTACCAGCAGCCCCGCGGCCACTACTTCAAGCGGCGCTGACAAGTGCAGCGCGTCAGCAAGCGCATAGCCGCCCATGGCCAGCGCGAGCGTCAGCAGGATCTCAATGCGATACTCATCAACCAGCTGCAGCAGGCGGTACGTGAGGTAGCCGAGCGCGCAGCCGAGCGCGATTGCGCCGCCGGCTTTAAGCAGCAGCAATGCGGCGAAGTGCCCCGGCGCCGGCATGGCGCCCGAGGCCGAAGCGTCAAGCAGCGCAAGAAAAATCACCGCGCCCACTCCGTCGTTGAACAGCGATTCGCCCGCAAGCTGCGCCTCCAGCGATGCGGGCGCACCCACGCGCCGCAGCATGCCCAGCACTGCTGTCGGATCAGTCGGCGAAATGAGCGCCCCAAACAGCAGCGCGCCGATGCCGCTCAACGGAATGCCAAACCACCCAAGCGTGTACCGAAAAAGCTCCGCGACAAACAACGTGGAAAGCGCTGTGGCCGCGAGCGCCAGGCTCAGCACCGGCAGCTTCTGGCGCGCAAGCTCTTGGAGGTTTAGCCGCAGCGCGCCGGCAAACAGCAGAAACGCCAGCATGCCGTGCAGCACCACCTGGTTGAAATCGATGCCGCTCATCATGCGCCCGACCGCGTCGCGCAGCGACGGCAGCGCGTTGCCGCTGGCGATCAGTGCGGTCGCGGCGCACAGCGAGAGGATGGTGGTGCCGATGGAGGTGGGCAGCCGCAGCACACGGTGGCTCACCAGGCCGAAGAGCGCGGCCAGGGTCACCAGCGTACTGAGCAGGGCAAAAATCGTCATCGGCGTCGGCGGTGTACAGCGAACTACGACGACTTGGATGTGCGCGGGGCGCGAGCCTATACAGGCCTGCTCACGATTGCCACTCTCGCTCAAGCGGCAGAGCCGGCGGCATCGGCAGGCCGGCCTTGCTGTAGAGCAGCGGCCGCCAGCGGTCCCAGTGTGCGCGGCGCACGTGGTCTGCCGAGCGGTCGTAATAGTTCCACGGCAGGTGCCGCACCAGAACGGGCACATGCGCGGGTACCTGATACTCAGGGAAGTCGATGCCGTGCATGTGGACGAATCGACGCCGCCGGCAAGCGAGCGGTCGAGCGCTCGCTGGTGGGCGCGCGTAACCTGCCCTCGCGTTTCCGCTGTGATCAGCCCGCCGGGCACTGCTGTCGGGAAGAGCTTGCCGGTCGGCTCGGAGCTTGCGCACGCCACCAATGGTGGGCGGATACCCCGCGCCACGACCTATTCTTCGAGCGTCGTGAGAATCTGCTCGGCCCCGCCGACCGCGCGTGCGGGCCTACAGGTGCAAAGCGGTAGGCGACGCCGAGCACGTGCAGGCTCACGAGCCGACCTCCGCGCCTGGCGCAAGTCCGAGCGAGCGGAGCGCCGCACGCGCGTGCGCGCAAAATTGCTGCCCGGTGATGCCCCATCCAAAGCTCTCGTACAGCAGAGGCCCCGCGTGCGGAGGCGCGGTGAAATCGTAGATCGGCGCGATGCGAAAGAGTTCACGCTCCACGCCAAAGTTCGCAAGGATCGACTGCTGCGAGCGGAAGCAGTCGAGCCGTGCCTGTTTGCGTGCCTGCTCCTCGGGTGACAGCTCGCACACGATGAGCTGCGAGGAAGCGGGCTTGGGCAGGAAGCTGCTGGTGACCATGCCGTGCTCGCCGTTGAAGTAGGACGGCGCTTCCACGATCACGGGCGGCCGCGGAATCCGGAGGAGCCGCACCGTCGCGTGCACCGCAAAGGCGCAGCTGTCATGGTCCGGGTGCCCGCCCTCGTAAGGGTGGGTGACCAGCACCTCGGGGCGAAAGCGCTCAATTTCGAGGCGCAGCTGCCGTGTGATCTGGACGAGAGAAGCCATTGCGCCCTTGTCCTCGACGGCGCGCATGCCGTCTTCTTCCAGCAGCAGCGTGCGCGCCCTCTCTCCCGGTACCGCCGCGAGCGCGAGCGCCGCGTCCAGCTCCGCGCGGCGCGCCTCACGATAGGCTGGCAGCGTTTCAAACCCGTGCGCCCGCGCATCCTCGCCGTCGCTGGGCGCGCCGTCGGTCACGCACAGCAGCACCGACTCGGCGAAGCGCTCCAGACGCGCGCCCAGCGCCAGCACCTCATCATCCGGGTGCGCCAGCACCACCAGCGCACCCGGCAGCGGCTCCTGCGCATTCCAGTGTGCGGCAACGCGCGCGAGAACTGTACTTGCTTCGGTGGCAAATGCTTCGTGAGCAATCGGCATCGGTGCGGCCACCCCTAAAAGTGGAAGATCAGATCAGAAGCCGCGGTAAATTGGCTCCTCGTTCGCCCGTCGTCATAGCCTGCGCGATCCCACGAGTGATCAAAGCGCACCTCGGGCCGCAGCTGGACCGTAGTTCCGAACCAATGATTCCAGTCCAGGGTGTTTTCGGAGTAGCGCGTCTGGTAGCCGGTACGCTGCCCTTTTTTGTCATTGAGAAAGTCAGACCGAAACGATACGTAGTCGTGCGGTCCCAGCTCTTTCTGCACGTAATTTACCGCGGCGTACTCGGGCGCGGTGCAGCGCAGCTCGCCCGGCCTGCAGTAGGCGCCATTGGTACCCTTTTCGGGCGCAATCGGCCCACCCACGGCCGGTACATCGCGCTCGTAGAGATACCAGGCCTCCGTCGCGATGTGCACAGTTTTTGAGAACTTGTGATACCAGGTCAGGTCATACTGCTGCAGGTTGTTGTACGCGTATTTGCCGCTATTGATGCCGTTGGCGCACCCGTACAGATTATCGTTGACAGACGTCGTTGTGTAGCTGATGCAGGCTGTGCCGGAAGGCTTGGCGTCCGATGTCCACGGTGCCACATCGTGCGATGCAGCGAGCCCGCCCTGCACCAGCCACCGCTCCGACAATTTGACCGTCGCAAGCACCCCGGTATCTGTAAATGGATCAATTGCATACAGCAGCGAGTGCGAAAACATGTAATTATTCGGCGACAGCTGGGCCTCAATGCCTGGGATGGAGATATACCGGCCGACGCGCAGGTTCATGCCTTGCGCCACATGCGGGAAATACACGTCGACATATTCGAGTACCGGATCAAAGCCGTACTGGTGATGGTCGTTGATCAGCTGGAACGATAGGTAGCCCTTGTCTGTGGTGTAGCGGTAGTCAGTCCCGTAGAACGCGGTCAGGTGAAATCCCCAGTCCACATGCACCTGCTGGACAGTATTGGGGAGCCGCTCGAGGTAAATCACGATTTGGTTTAACTCGACGCGGTTCGGGTAGGCATCATTCGCTTCAGGCGAGTTCGAGTGCGACGAGGTGCTTCCGTTCACGGTCGGGTCCACCCAGCCGTAGAGCTTCGTGCGGGACTTTGCCCCATTCAACGCCGTCATGAGCGGGTAGCTTTGCGTATCCGGCTCGCCGATGACTGGCGACCCTCCGTAAGACCAGTCAGCGTTGGGGAATGGCGGTGAGTCGAGCGGCGAAGGTGCTCCGCGCCGAGCTGGCGCTTCCTGCGGCTCCGCTTGCGGCGCCGGGTGCCAGTCTGCCCGGTAAAACGCTGCCCACCGTGCAAAAAAGCCGGCCGGCGGCGGTGGCGGAGCCGACTGCTCCTGCGGAGAGCCTGCCACGAGCAGTGAAAGTGCAAACACGAGCATGCCTACAGATAGATGCATGCGCGGCAAACGGCTGAGGAGCCGGGGCGCAACCGTCGCGTCAACAAAGTGTTTTCCCGGTACGCGTATGCTCGGGAGTTAGGAGGGCCACGGTTGAGGCGCAACAGCGCAGGCCGGCTTGGCTCTTGAAGAAATGCGCCGAGCAGTAAGCCAGGTGGATAGGAGAAGCGATGCCTACACAACGGGGAAGCGGATCAACACAGTGGCCGCAAATGCTCTGGAGCAGCCGTCAATGCCCTTTATGCAGCTCCGTCAACTTTGAGCAGGCTGAAGCGCAGGCGCTGGATCGGGCTTTCAGCATGCTGGCGCTGCGGCCGGTTCGCTGCTCCAACTGCTGGCGGCGGTATTACTGGTTTGCGAAAAGCGCCTCAAAGTAGCAGGTCTTCATACCGCCATGCCGACAGGTTTTGACGCGAAAAAGGCGAGCCCTCCTGGGCCCGCCTTTTCTCGTATGGAGAGCCAGGCGCTATGCTGCAGCGGTCGCTGCGTCCGTGTTGGTCCGCTCAGCAATCGAGTTCAACAGCAGATCAAAGTGCTTTTCCTCATCCAGGGTCTTCTGCAACAACGCAACATGCTGGGTAAGCCCAAGCGTCTTGGCCCAGTCGCGAGCCGCCCCGTAGGAAGCGATCTCATAGTGCTCGATCTTCTGCGCGGTGGCCAGCAGACCTGCATCGCGGACCGGGCCTTCGCTCGACTCACGCGTAATATTTGCACCGGAACCGATGAGCGCGACGCAGATTGGGTCTGGCAGGTCGTGCGACTTGCCGTCCATCTCGGTAATGATCTGCTCGAGCCGCTGCGCCTGCACCTGCGACTCCTGCTTGTGCGATTGGAACGCCTGCTTCAGCTGCTCGTCCTGCGTGTGGCTGATCATGGTGTCCAGGCCTTTCACGCTTAGCGTCTCAGTCGAGAGCAGGTACCGGAGCTGGCCCGTGTAGAGCGCGCGTAGATTGTCATAGTCGTTCGGAGTGATAAAGCCCATTGGGGAACCTCAAAGGGGGTAAGCGACCGCCCTCCTTGGTAAGAGGGTTGGAGCGAGGTCCGCGTTGGCTCATTCCGCCGGATTGGGCTGCGCCGGCTTCCATGCCGCGCTTTCATCAACAGCAAGGGCAATTCCACTGCGGTCATACAGATTCATCGAGGAAGCATTGACGGCTTCCCGCCCCGGCGCTAATCTTGCGGCATCGACTCCCGTTGCAGCCACGGCAAAGCCTTCCACTCGGTCCGCCACCCGGCCGTTCGTCGCCTCCTGGCTGCTGCCCACACCACAACGCCCCAACATCTCGTAGCTGCGGTCAGGCTCCCTTGGGAGCAGTCTGCAGACGGAGGCCTACTCGTCGATTAATGACCACCAAAACGCTTGAAATCACGCCAAATCTTGAGCCCCTGTTCGGGACCCGCGATGAAAACCTCAAGTTGATGGAGCGTGAGCTCCAGGTACGGATCGACCTTCGCGCCGATGCCGTGCACGTCAGTGGTCCGGAAGAAAGCGTCACCCGGGTGGAGGGGATCTTCGCCGACTTTGAGCACTTGCGCCAGCGAGGCGTCCATCCCCACAACGGCGAGCTGCATGCCCTGCTCAAGCTTGTGGTCTGCGACCCTTCCGTAAGTCTTCGCTCGCTCATTGAGACTGGCAAGCAGCGTTCAACTGGCGGCGTCAAGCGCATTGTCCAGCCGCGCTCGATCAACCAGCGCTTGTATGTGGAGGCCATCGAATCAAGCGACATGACCTTCGGGATCGGCCCTGCCGGTACCGGCAAAACCTATCTCGCGGTCGCAATGGCGGCGGCGGCGCTGCTCGCGAAAAAAGTAAGCCGCATCATCCTGGTGCGCCCGGCTGTGGAAGCAGGCGAGCGGCTCGGCTTTCTGCCTGGCTCGCTCCAGGAGAAGATCGACCCGTATCTGCGGCCCTTGTACGACGCGCTTTACGACCTGCTGGAGCCGGAACGCGTTGACAAGATGATTGAGAAAAACATCATCGAAATGGCGCCGCTCGCCTTTATGCGCGGGCGTACGCTGTCCGACGCTTTCATCATCATGGACGAAGCGCAGAACACTACCAGCGAGCAGATGAAGATGTTCCTGACCCGCCTCGGCAGCAATTCCAAGGCGGTCATCACTGGCGACGTGACGCAGATCGACCTGCCAAATCCTCGACGCTCCGGCCTGGTTGAGGCCATCAACATTCTGTCCGGCACCGACGGCATCAAGTTCATCCACTTTGAGGATGGCGACGTGGTCCGGCATCACCTGGTGCAGCGCATCATCCGCGCCTACGATCACTTTGGCCGCGCGCAGCAGATGCCGCTCGGCATGAACGAGTCGGCTGCCGCACCGCAACCAGGGAAACCGCAGTAGCCCTGAGTGCGCTAGCATAGATGGCAAGCATTGGCGGCAACAGGAGAGCATCGCTCTCCTGTTTCTGTTTAGGGCCGGGCGGCATCCGGCTCGTTTCGAAGAGGAGAGAACTACTGGCCGCACGCAGGCCACGCTTATGATTGCCATCGCCCCGGACCTCCGACTAGCGCGCGGTGCTCTCCCCCGTCGGGAGCTTCGGAACTTTGTGCGCGATGCGGCCCAGGCCATTCCGCTGGAGGGCGAGCTTTCAGTGCTCTTGGCCGGCGATGCGGCAATCCAGGAGCTCAACCGCACCTACCGCCGCAAGAACAAGCCGACCGACGTGCTTTCCTTCCCCGCTGCTGCTCTTGGTCCAACGCAGAAGACGCCGCTCGCCGGTGATCTCGCTGTTTCCGTTGAGACTGCGCAGCGCCAGGCCGACGCCTTTGGCCATTCGCTTCTCCACGAGGTCAAAATCCTGCTGCTGCACGGCATGCTGCACCTAGCCGGTTTTGACCATGAAGCAGATGCCGGCCAGATGGCTCGCCGGGAAGCGGTGCTGCGGCAGCGATTCGCGCTTCCCTCAGGGCTTATCGAGCGCACCGGCGAACCAGCGCAGCGGCCCCCTGTCAAGAAGATCGAGAAACGGTCGGCTGTGCGATGAACTTGATCC
>CAXUDF010000062.1:10356-18500 GCA_964249695.1 uncultured Acidobacteriaceae bacterium | reverse complement strand
CGCCGCCTAATGCTGCTTGGAGCGCCCTAGAATAGGACCATGAGCGCAGCGCGGGCCACCAAACGAATCGGCATCCACCTGTCCACCTCCGGCGGCGCGCACACCGCGGTCGAGCGCGCGGCGGCAGTCGGCGCGAATACGTTCCAGATCTTTACCTCAAGTCCCCGCACCTGGCGCGCCGCGCCGATCGCGGCCGAGGTTGCGGCAAAGATGCGGGCACTGCGCGAAAAGCACGACGTGGGCCCGGCCGTCGTGCATGCGAACTACCTGATCAACCTGGCGTCGGTCAATGACGACGTCCGCGAGAAGTCCACGCTTGCGTTTCGCGGCGAGGTCGAGCGCGCGCTTGCGCTTGGTGCGGAGTTCCTGGTGCTGCATCCAGGCTCATGGAAGCAGCTGACCCGCGAGGAAGGCCTGTACCGCGCCGCAACAGCGATCGAGGCTGCGGTCGAGGGCATGGACTTCACCGGCAAGCCCTTCCACCTGCTGATTGAGAACACCGCCGGATCGGACTTCTCACTCGGCGGCAACTTCGAGCAGGTTGCCGAGCTGATTGGTGAATTGCGCGCGCATTTGCCTGTCGGCGCGTGCCTCGACACCTGCCACACCCACGTTTCCGGCTACGACATCGTGAGCGAGAGCGGCTGGGAGGAAACGGTCGCGGCCATTGAGAAGACCATCGGCCTCGGGCACGTGCACGTGTGGCATATGAACGATGCCAAGGCCGCGCGCGGCTCCAAGCTCGACCGGCACGAGCACATTGGCGAGGGCACCATCGGTGCCGGGCCGTTTCGGAGGCTGCTCAACGACCCCCGCTTTGCCCATTGCGCCTTTGTGGCGGAAACGCCGGTTGATGAGCCGGCAGACATAGAGAAAGATGTGCGCGCCTTGCAGGGCCTGTACGCGCTGGGCGCCCGGTAGAATTGGGGTTCGCTATGGAAGACACCTTGCACGAAAAAGACCAGGAAAAAGACAAAGACGCTCGCTACAACCCGGCCGCCATTGAGGCCGCATGGGCCGAGCGCTGGGCGGCTGACCCGGAGCTGTATGCGGCCGAGCCGGCCGGCTCCGGCAAGCCGAAATATTACGTGCTGGAGATGCTGCCGTACCCCTCCGGCCAGCTCCATATCGGCCATGTGCGCAACTACGCCATCGGCGACGCGCTGGCCCGCTACAAGTGGATGCAGGGTTATAACGTGCTGCACCCCATGGGCTGGGACGCGTTCGGGCTGCCGGCGGAGAACGCGGCGATCAAAAACAACACGCCGCCGCGCGAGTGGACCGAGAGCAATATTGCCGCGATGAAGCGGCAATTCCAGCGGCTGGGCATGGCGTTTGACTGGCGCAGCGAAGTAACGACCTGCAAGCCCGAGTACTACCGCTGGAACCAGTGGTTTTTTATCCGCATGTTCGAGCGCGGGCTGGCCTACCGCAAGCAGAGCAAGGTGAACTGGTGCCCGCAGTGCGCGACCGTGCTCGCGAACGAGCAGGTGGTGGACGGCTGCTGCTGGCGGCACGAGGACCAGATCGTGGAGCTGCGCAACCTGGAGCAGTGGTTTTTTCGTACGACCGAGTACGCGCAGGAGCTGCTGGACGGATTGAGCGAGCTGGAAGGCTGGCCCGAGAAGGTGCGCACGATGCAGCGCAACTGGATCGGCCGGTCGGATGGTGCGGAGGTCTCGTTTGCAGTGGTTGCGGGCGGCCGCATGGCGGGCGACGAAGGCAAGGCGATCCTCCCGGAGAGCCGCGTCACGGTCACGGGCCAGCAGATTGCGGTGTTTACGACCAGGCTGGACACCATTTACGGGGCGACCAGCGTGCAGCTGGCGCCCGAGCACGCATTGGTGACGGGCTGGGCGAAAGGCGACCCGGCGCTGCAGCTGCACGTCGAGGTGATGCTTGAGCAGCAGCGCGCAGCGCGGGAAGCGGGCGATATGGCCGCGCTCGAGAAGCACGGTGCGTTTACCGGCCACTATGCGCGCAACCCGTTTACGGGCGAGCTGCTGCCGGTGTGGATCGCCAACTACATCCTGGCCGATTACGGCACGGGCGCCATTATGAGCGTACCCGCGCACGATGAGCGCGACTGGGAGTTCGCCGGCAAGTATGAGCTGCCGGTGCGGACGGTCGTCGAGATCCCGGGCGCGGAAAACACGCTGCCCGTGATTGCTGACTCTGATGCAGGCGCGGTGCTGGTCAGCTCCGGCCGGTGGACCGGCCTCCCCTGCGCCGAAGCGCGTGCGCAGCTGAGCGCCGAGGCTGAGCGCGGCGGCTTCGGCAAAGCGACCGTGACCTACCGGCTCAAGGACTGGGGCGTCAGCCGCCAGCGGTACTGGGGCACGCCGATCCCGATGCTCTACTGCGATAGCTGCGGGATCGTCGCGGTGCCCGACGACCAGCTGCCGGTGCTGCTGCCCGAGCAGGTCAAAATCACGCAGCAGGGCGGCTCACCGCTGGCGCAGGTGCCGGAGTTTGTAAACGCCGCCTGCCCGAAGTGCGGGGGCGCGGCGCGGCGCGAGACCGACACCATGGATACGTTTGTCGACTCGAGCTGGTACTTCTACCGCTACATCGACGCGCACAACACAGAAGCGCCGTTCGCGAAGGACGCTGCTGCCTACTGGTTCCCGATCGACCAGTACATCGGCGGGGTCGAGCATGCGATTCTGCACCTGATCTACTCGCGCTTCTGGACGAAGGTGATGCGCGACCTTGGGCTCGTTGCGAATGCCGAGCCGGTCGAGCGCCTGTTCACGCAAGGCATGGTGATCAAAGACGGGGCGAAGATGTCGAAGTCCAAGGGCAATGTCGTTTCGCCCGACGAGATGATCGCCCGCTACGGCGCGGACGCCACGCGTATGTACTCGCTGTTTGCCGCGCCGCCTGACCGCGACCTGGAGTGGCAGGAGGACGGCGTGGCCGGGGTTTCACGCTTTCTGGCGAAGGTGTACGGCTTTGTCCAGCGGCACGCGCCGCATGCCGCCGGCGCGCCGGACGCCTTTGACGCACACAACGTGACGCCTGCGGAGCAGGACGTGCTGCGCAAGCTTCACCAGACCATCCGCAAGATCACGGACGACTTCAGCGATCGTTGGCACTTCAACACGTGCATTGCGGCGGTCATGGAGCTGATGAAGAACGCGCTCGTACCGGCGGAGGACGCCTTCGCAAACGGCGCGATCTCGCCCGCGGTTACGCGCCACACGCTGAAAAGTCTCACGCTCCTGCTTGCACCGTTTGCTCCGTACCTGGCGTGCGACCTGTGGCAGACGCTCGGCGAGCCGACTGGGGTGCTGCGCGCACCCTGGCCGGTGTTTGACCCGAACCTTGCGAAAGAAAGCGAAATGGAGCTGCCGGTGCAGATCAATGGCAAGCTGCGCACCGTGGTGCGCCTGGCCGCGGACGCCGAGGAACCTGCGCTGAGGGAAGCCGCGCTCGGCGACGCGCGGGTGCAGGCGGCGCTCGAAGGCAGGCAGGTGGTGAAGATGATTGTGGTGCCGGGCAAGCTGGTGAACCTTGTCGTTCGCTGAAGGCTCTGTCGTCCGCTAACGGCGCTGTACTTCGCGAACGGCTCCGTTGTTTACCGTCGTCGGCATCAGTCCATAGCATCTATCTAGCCATGCAGGGAGGCAGCGTGATGAACGGGCCGCCGGACCTCTCCCCAACCCTGGGTACCGGGTTGTTCCCGCTGCTTGGCGAGCTGCGCGCACGGCCCGGGCTGCTCGGGATCGACTTGGCGTGGCGCTGGGGATGCGGCACGTTGCTGCTGCTGCTGGCCGGCTATCAAGGGTGGCGCATCTGGCTTGCCTGCACGCCTGCGCTTGCCGCAGCCGGCGCGTTTTCGCTCACATCGGACAGCCTACTGGGAGCACTCAGCGATCCATCGCCGCTGTTTGATCTCGTCAGCACGATATGGCGCCTTTTAACACCGCCCCTTATGCGGGCAATGCTGGGCTTGACGCCGCTGGCGCTCGCGTCGTGGATTGCAGCCTTCACGCTCGGGCGCGGGGCGCTGCTGGCCCGGTACGACCCGCGCCTGCCGAGCCGTCCGTGGCTGCTGGCGGGCTGCAAGAGCTTCGCCATGCTTGGCGGCCTGGGGATTTGCAGTGCGTGGAGCCTGTTTGCCGTGGCGGGAGCAAAGCTGCTCCTGCGGTCTGATGATCCAAGCCCTCTTCTGTACGCGCTGCTGTTGGGCCTCGTGTCGTGGTTGGCGGTGTGGTCCTGGACGCTGCTGTCCAGCAAGGTCCAGATAGCCCTGGCTCTGGGCCTGCTTGAGTCGCTCGATACGCAGGGCGCCCTGCTGCGAGCCTTTCAGGGACCTGACAAGCGCATCGCCGCCCGCGCCGCTCGCTTCCGGGTAGCCGCGCGCAAAACGCGCTTTCGTATCATCTGGCCGGCTTTCTTCATCTCGCTGCTGCCCTCGCCGTTTCTGGACCATCGCGCGCTCCTGGTCTGGTACGGCCTGCTTTCGCTTGTTCCGCTGGTGGCCACCGACGCGGTGAAGCTGGGCGAGCTGCTGATGCTGCTGCGGGAGATGCGGGACGAGCTGGACGCCCGGGTAAGAGCCATGCCGGGCGTGCCGCTGGAGAAACTCAGAATCTAGCCGGAAACACAGGCCTTAAACTGGACCCGTGGACACTCAGGCCAACCCGTCTCGTTCTGTCACTACCGTTGCGAGCTCATCCGTAAGCCCCGCCGCGCGCTCTTCGATCGTCATACTTGATTTCGGCTCCCAGTACACGCAGCTGATCGCGCGCCGGGTCCGGGAGCTCAACGTTTTTTCCATTGTGCTGCCGTGTACGGCTTCTCTCGAAGCAATCCAGGCGTCGAAGCCGCTCGGCATCATCCTCTCGGGCGGCCCGTCGTCGGTGTACGACGCGGATGCGCCCAAGGCCGACCCGGCGGTGCTCGCGCTTGGCGTTCCCGTCCTCGGCATCTGCTACGGGCTGCAATTCATCGTGCACCACCTGGGCGGCAAGGTGCGGCCGGCCGACCGGCGCGAGTACGGCGACGCCGAGGTCTCCATCACGGACCCGTCGACCGCCTTGTTCGCGGGCCTGCCCGCCACGCTGCGGGTATGGATGTCACACGGCGATGAAGCGCTCGAACTGCCGCCCGGCTTCCACCTGACTGCGAAAACCGCGCACGCCTTGGCCGGCATTGCCGACCCCGCGCGGCGCATCTGGGCGGTGCAGTTCCACCCGGAAGTGCAGCACACCGCGCACGGCACGGAGCTGCTGCGCGCGTTTGTGCGCGGCATCTGCGGCGCGCCGGCGGACTGGACCCCGCACCACTTTGTCGAGGAGACGACCGCCGCGGTCCGCGCGCGCGTGGGTTCCGGCCATGCCATTTGCGCCATCTCGGGTGGGGTCGACTCATCGGTCGCGGCGATGCTCGTCCACCGCGCCATCGGCGACCAGCTCACCTGCGTGTTTGTCGACAATGGCGTTCTGCGCAAGGACGAGTTCCGCAAAGTGCAGGAGAACCTGCGGGGCAAGCTCGGCTTGAACCTGGTCGCCGTGGACGCGCGCGAGCGCTTCCTGGCAAAGCTGGCCGGCGTGACCGACCCGGAAACCAAGCGCAAGGTGATTGGCCGCGAGTTTATCGAGGTGTTCGATGAAGAAGCGGCGCGCATCCTGACGACTGAAGCCGACGGTGCCGCGTGGCTGGTGCAGGGAACGCTCTACCCGGACGTGATCGAGTCTTCGTCCGTCAAGGGACCCTCGCAGACCATCAAAAGCCACCACAACGTCGGCGGCCTGCCGGAAACGATGAAGCTCAAGCTGATTGAGCCGCTGCGCGACCTGTTCAAGGACGAGGTCCGCCGCATTGGCCGCGACATGGGCATGCCCGAAGACATTCTGGGCCGCCAGCCGTTCCCCGGGCCCGGCCTCGCGGTGCGCATTCTCGGTGAGGTGACGCCGGAACGCGTCGCGATCCTGCAGAACGCGGACGAGATCGTAGTCGATGAGATCAAGCAGGCCGGCCTGTACGGCAAGATCTGGCAATCCTTCGCCGTGCTGCTGCCGGTCAAGAGCGTCGGCGTCATGGGCGATCAGCGCACCTATGCCTACACCTGCGCCATCCGCGCCGTGCACTCAGAGGACGGCATGACGGCTGACTGGGTGCAGCTGCCGTACCCGGTGCTGGGCCGCATCTCGAACCGCATCGTGAACGAGGTGCGCGGCATCAACCGGGTCGTCTACGACATCACGTCCAAGCCGCCCGGCACCATCGAGTGGGAGTAGCAGGCTCCGGGCAAGCTTTCCTTAGCTTGCCGCCCAAAACCTCGCGGCTCATGCATCCTACCGCCTGACGTTTGCCGTGGCTTCTCCGGCAGAACAGGGGTGTGGGTATGGGTTCTCTTGACGGCCACGTAGCGATCGTAACGGGAGCGGGGACGGGCATCGGCCAGAACATCGCGCTTCGCCTGGCGAAGGATGGTGCCAAGGTGGTCGTCGACTACGTCGGCGGCGATGAAGGTGCAAAACAAACGCTTGCCTCGATCGAGCAGGCAGGCGGGACCGGGGTTATTTTCTCCGCGGACATTACGCAGCTGGACCAGATCGAAGCCCTGATCGCAAAGGCCTACGACACGTATGGGACGTGCGACATCCTGGTCAACAACGCCGGCATGGAGCACAAGGCCGAGTTTTTGGATGTAACCGAAGCCGATTACGAGCGGGTAATGTCGGTGAATCTGAAAGGGCCGTTCTTCGTCGCACAGGCCTTTGCCCGCAGGCTGAAAGCCGCAGGAAAAAAGGGTCGGATCATCAACATCAGCTCGGTCCACGAGGACATGGCTTTCCCCGGCTTCTCCACCTACTGCATCAGCAAGGGCGGCATGCGCATGATGATGCGCGACCTGTGCGTGGAGCTGGGCCCGCTCGGCATCACCGTCAACAATGTCGCGCCCGGCGCGGTCAAGACGCCCATCAACGCGGCGCTGATGCAGGATGAGCAGAAGATGGAGCATCTGCGGCAGAACATTCCGCTGGGATACATGGCGAATGTAGAGGATATTTCCGGCCTGGTCGCCTTTCTGGCGTCGGACGAAGCCTCGTACATCACTGGTGCGACCTACTTCATCGACGGCGGGCTCACGCGCTCCTACCACGAGCAATAGCGATGGCCCTGCGCATTGAGGACTACGGGATCATCGGGGACTGCGAGACGGCCGCTCTGGTCGGCAAGGACGGTTCCATCGACTGGCTGTGCTGGCCGAACTTCTCGTCCGACGCGTGTTTTGCCGCACTGCTGGGCAATGAGAACAACGGGCGATGGCTGCTGCGGCCAGCGGCTCGGCCTGAAGGCGAGGCTCCCTGGCAGGTGACGCGGCGCTATCTACCGAGCACGCTGGTGCTCGAAACGAAGTGGACCCGCGGCGACGATGTGGTCTGCGTTACGGACTTTATGCCGGTGCGCAGTGAGGACTCGCACATTCTGCGCAAGGTGGAGTGCCAGCAGGGCGCGGCCGCGATGCGCATGGAGCTGGTGCTGCGCTTCGATTACGGGCGCTCCGTGCCATGGGTCACGCATGAGGAGCAGACGATCCGCGCCATTGCCGGTCCGCACATGGTGCTGCTGCGAACGATTTTAGAAACACACGGGGAGCAGGAAAAAACTGTCAGCAACTTCACGATCCGGGAGGGTGAGTATGTCTGGCTAGCGCTCTCCTATGGGCAGTCGGCCGGCGCTGAACCCGAGCTGCTGGACGCGGACCAGGCGCTCGAAAACGCGGCCCGGTACTGGAGCGAGTGGGCCGCGAAATGCAACAACGCCGGCGCGTACGCGGGTGCTATTGAGCGCTCGATGATTACCTTAAAGGCGCTCACCTATCGGCCGACCGGCGGCGTGGTGGCCGCGGTGACGACCTCGCTGCCGGAGTCACTCGGCGGCCCGCGCAACTGGGACTACCGGTATTGCTGGCTGCGCGACTCGACCTTTACGCTGCTCGCGCTGATGAACGGCGGCTTTTACGACGAGGCCGAGGCCTGGCAGGACTGGCTCCTGCGGGCGATCGCCGGCAGCCCGGACCAGGTGCAGATTATGTACGGGGTTGCCGGCCAGCGGCAGCTATTGGAGTGGGAAGTGCCCTGGCTTGCGGGCTACGAGAACTCAAAGCCGGTGCGCATCGGCAATGC
>CAXUDF010000062.1:8302-10256 GCA_964249695.1 uncultured Acidobacteriaceae bacterium | reverse complement strand
GGCAATTTTCCGCAGGCTTTCTCGCACATCGCGATGGTGAACGCAATCTTCGATTTGGAAACAACGGAGCGCGCCACGCGAGCGCGCCACCATCGGCAGGGCCAAATGCCGCGGCCGCCGGCGGACCGCACCGAGAGCGCTCCGGAGCTGCGGACCGCCTCCTCTGACACTATCGCTATGGGCAGCGAACCAGGCACCCGGGCGCACTAACAGAAAGCAAAAGGGAAAGCATGCACACGTTTACAGTTTGGGCGCCAAAAGCTGAGTCGGTTGATGTGAAAGTGGACGGCGCGAAGCACACGCTGGCGCAGGGTGAGGATGGATGGTGGGCGGCGGTGGTCGAAGAGGCAAGCCAGGGCACGCGCTACACGTTCCTGCTGAACGGCGAAGAGCAGGAGCTGCCCGACCCGCGGTCGGCATTTCAACCGGAAGGCGTGAACGGTCCGTCGGAGGTTGTGGATCACAGCGCGTTCGGCTGGACCGATGGGGACTTTCATGCGAAGGCTTACCAGAGCGCGATCATTTACGAGCTGCACGTCGGCACGTTTACGCCGGAAGGCACCTGCGACGGGACGATTGCGAAGCTCGACTACCTGCGCGAGCTGGGCGTGACGCACATTGAGCTGCTGCCGTTTGCGGAGTTCCCGGGCAAGCACGGCTGGGGCTACGACGGCGTGGACCTGTTTGCGCCGCACGCGGCCTACGGCGGGCCAGACGGCCTGAAGCGCCTGGTAAACGCGGCGCACGGCAAGGGGCTTGGCGTCATCATGGACGTGGTTTACAACCACTTCGGCCCAGCCGGCAATTACGTCGGCCGCTTCGGGCCGTACTTCACCGATCAGCACAAAACGCCGTGGGGCGACGCCGTCAACCTGGAGGATGCAGGCTCGTACGAGGTGCGGCGCTTCTTCTGCGACAACGCGCTGATGTGGCTGCGCGACTACCACATGGACGGGCTGCGCCTGGACGCGGTCCACGCGTATATCGACCGCTCGGCGATCCACTTCATGGAGCAGATCAACACCGAGGTCCATGCGCTCGAGGCCGAGACCGGCCGCCCCTACGTGATGATCGCCGAATCCGACCTGAACGACCCACGCCTGGTGCGCTCAAAGGAAGCCTACGGCTACGGCTTTGACGCGCAATGGAGCGACGACTTCCATCACGCGATCGTTTCGCTGCTGACCGGCGACACCAGCGGCTACTATGCCGACTTCGGCGAGTTTGCCGACCTGGCCAAAGCAGTGTCGCAGGCGTTTGTGTATGACGGCGAGTACTCGGAGTTTCGCGAGCGTGTGCACGGCCGGCCGGTGGCAAACCTGCCCGGGTGGCACTTCTGCGGCTACTCGCAGAACCACGACCAGGTGGGCAACCGCGCGAAAGGCGAGCGCCTGCAGCACCTGACCGACATGCCGCGCGCGAAGATCGCCGCTGCGCTCACGCTGCTGGCGCCGTTTCTGCCGATGCTGTGGCAGGGCGAAGAGTGGGCCGCGACCTCGCCCTTCCAGTACTTCACCGACCACGAGGACAAGGAGCTTGGGCGGCTGGTGTCCGAGGGCCGCAAGCGGGAGTTTCAGGCGTTCGGCTGGAACCCGGACGAGATCCCTGACCCGCAGGACGCGACTACCTTCGAGAACTCGAAGCTGAAGTGGGACGAGCTCGAGCAGCCGGAGCACGCCGAGATGCTTGCTTGGTACAAGCAGCTGATCGCGCTGAGGAAGTCACGCCGCGAGCTCTCGGATGGCGTGCTCGAGCAGGTGGAAGTGGACTTTGACGAGGAAGACCGCTGGTTCACCATGCAGCGCGGGAGCATTGTTCTGGTGTTTACGCTTGGCGAGGAAGGCTACTCCGCCGGTCTGGAAGAAAGCGTGACGCTGCTGATGGGCTCGGACCCTGGGATCACGGTTGAAGAGGGGCACCTGACGATGCCCGGTGTGGGTGTGGCGGTGCTGGC
>CAXUDF010000062.1:0-8202 GCA_964249695.1 uncultured Acidobacteriaceae bacterium | reverse complement strand
TCACGGTTGAAGAGGGGCACCTGACGATGCCCGGTGTGGGTGTGGCGGTGCTGGCGGTCGGGTAGGGTCCGCGACCGCCCAGCCATGACCTCACACCACGAGGTTTTCTTCAAGAAATCCTACGTCATCCTGAACGGAGTGAAGGACCTGCTGTTCCGCCGCAAAGGGCAAAAGCAGGTCCTTCGCTGCGCTCAGGATGACGCTTTCGTCCAGGGCAGGCTTGTGGTGCGGCCGGTTTTCCGCGAAGACCGCGCCGCCCATCAGCAGCACCGGCGCCGGCCCAGGAGCGGTCACGTGCAGCAGGCTCAGCGTGGTGCGGATGACCTTCTGGTCGGGCTGGCCGGCGTGCGACACCAGCACGCAGGGATAGTCGCCGGGCAGCCCGGCGGCACGCCACTGCCGGGCGATCTCGGACAGGTCGCGGCCGGGCATGTAGACGACGCGGGTTGGTTCGGGGTTCGCACTTTCTCCCGGGGCATGATGAGCGGTTGAAAGCAGGATGCTGGACGCGGCGCGCCGGTCTGTGAGCGAGCAGGGCATGGCCGCCGCCGCCGCAGACGCTGCGGTAACCCCGGGGACCACGTCAAAGGGAATGTTTGCAGCGCGAAGCGCGTCCATCTCCTCGCCGGCGCGGCCGAACACAAGCGGGTCGCCGCTTTTCAGGCGAATAACGCAGCGGCCTTCGCGTGCGCCGCGCAGCATGAGCTGGTGGATCTGCTCCTGGGTGATGCTGGCCGCGCCGCAGCGCTTGCCTACGTTGACCACCTCGGCCGATGCAGGCGCCAGGGCGAGCACCGCTTCCGGTACCAGGTCGTCGTGGAGCAGCAGGTCGGCACTCGCGAGCAGGCGCGCCGCCTTGACGGTCAGCAGGTCCGGGTCGCCCGGGCCCGCGCCGACCAGGTACACCGACTTTTTCTGGGGCTCCAGCTGCGGAGGCGGTACGGGCCGGCAAGGCGCCTGCACCAGGTGCGAAGCCGGCAGAACCATGCGGCGCGACGGGCACTCCGCCGCGCCGCATGCCTCGCGGCCGGCGAGCTTGCCGAGCAGCAGCTTCCGTTCTTCTGTCGACGGTGACGCCGCGAGCACCTCGCGCCGGATCCCGCCGATGGTGTGCAGCCACGGCCCGAGATCGTTCGGCAGCTGTGCGTCGATCTCCCTCCGGAGCCTCTGCGCCAGCGACGGGCTGTCACCCGCGGTCGAGATGGCGATCTGCAAGTCGCCGCGGCTCACCACGGAGCCGTAGTAAAAGTCGCAATGCGGGATGTCGTCGACCGCGTTGCACAGGATATTGGCCGCCAGGCAGAGCCGGTACACATGCTGGTTAACGGACGCGAAATTGGTGCCGGCAATGACGACGAAGGGTCGTGCGCTTTCATCCAGTACGTCGCTGTCCAGGAACGTGCGCCGATGCCACGCGATGACCCCGCGCTCTGCAAGCCGCTCAATTTCCGGCTTCGCCCAGGGCGCGACGACCGTCACACGCGCGCCGCTCGCGACCAGGCTTTCGATCTTGCCGGAGGCCACCTCACCCGCGCCGACAACCAGGCACGGGCGCCCATCCAACTTCAGAAAGATCGGCAGCAGACTCATTACATGTCCGCCGAAATCGTCGCAGGCACGTCGCCCGCATCGCGCGAGACCGGCGGCGGCGCTGCAGCCTCGCCGGCCAGTTGGGCGCGCAGCTCGTCGTTGGTATGGCGGGCGAAGTAGGCGCGCAGGCTCTCGCCTTCGCCCAGGCGGCGGCCCTGGTAGGTCTTGAGCAGCCGCTCGATCGCCTCCGGCACCTCGGTCGCCGGGATGCGGTAGCCGACCGGGCGCGCGGTCCCGGCAAACTCGCCGACCGAGCCGCCGACGCAGAAGTAATACGCGTCGACCATCTTGCCCTCGTGCTTGATCTTTTTGCCCTCGATGCCCAGGTCGGCGATCCAGTGCTGGCCGCAGCTGTTGGGGCATCCGGTCACGTGCAGGCGCAGCTGCTGGTCAAACTCCGGGATGCGCTCCTCCAGCTCATCGATGACCCAGCGCGTAAAGCCCTTGGTCTCGGTGATGGCGAGCTTGCAGAACTCGGTGCCGGTGCAGGCGACGGCGCCGCGCCAGAACTGCGAGGCCTCCACCCGGATGCCGTGCCGACCGAGCTCGGCGGCGCACTCATGCGCGCGTGCCGCGTCGATGTTGACGAGAATCAGGTTCTGCCCGACGGTCGTGCGCACATGGCCCGAGCCGAACCGCTCCGCAATGTCGGCAGCCGCGGCAAGCTGGTCGCCGGTCAGGCGGCCGCGCAGGATCGACGCACCCACCGAGCACAGACCCGGCTGTTTTTGCCCGTGGATGCCCACGTGGTCGCGCAGGATGTCGTCCGGAACCGTCTCGGGCGCGGCCGGCGGCAGCTTTGCGCCGAGCCGCCGCTCAACCTCTGCCAGAAAGCTCTCGGCAGTCCAGCCTTCCTTCAGGAACAGGTACTTCATCCGCGCGCGTTCGCGGCTTTCGCGCAGCCCCTGCCCGTCGCGAAAGATCTCCGTGATGACTTTCGCGACCGCAAACGCCTTCTCCTTCGCGATCCACGCGTCGAGCTTGACCGCAAGGTGCGGCTCGCTTGAAAGCCCTCCGCCGACGCGGACTGAAAAGCCCTCGATCCCGTCCCGCAATGTCGCGGTAAAGCCGATGTCGTTGATCTCCGGGTAGGAGCACCAGACCGGGCAGCCGGTCACGGAAATCTTGAACTTGCGCGGCAGATTGTAATAGTCAGAGTTGCCGATCAGCTCGGTCGCGATCTCCAGTGCAACCGCGGAGGTGTCAAATACCTCGTGCCCGTCAATGCCGGCAAGCGGGCAGCTCGTTACGTTGCGCACAACGTCGCCGCACGCGCCCATCGGCGAGAGCCCGACCTTGTTGAGCGCGTCGACCACCTCGGGCAGGCTCTCGATTGTGAGCCAATGCAGCTGGATATTCTGCCGCACGGTGATGTCGGCGATGTTGCGCGCGTGTACCTTCGTGAGCTCGGCAACTGTGCGCAGCTGCGCCGCAGACAGCTGCCCGGCGGGCGCGATAATGCGCATCATGAAGTACGGCGAGGCAAACCCCTCGCCGCCTTTGCCGCCGGTCACGCCCGCACCGTCGCCCTGCGTGTACACGCCCCACCACTTGAAGTAGACCGACGCCCACTCGGGCAGCACGCTATCGCGGCCTTCGCGCGCAAACTGGCGCACCTCGTCGAAGACCTCCCACGGGTTCTTCTCAACCTTCAAGCGCTCAACACGCTGCGCTTTCGTTTCTTTCACTGGTGCGGGGGCGTTCAAATCAGGCATGGGTCCTCGGGCGTGTGACGAAAGTATGCGGTCTTATACGGATGCCTCACAGGCTGATCGGTCGCAGCCGCGTCTCTGTTCCTGGGTGCGGCTCGCCTGCCTTTGCACCAGGATCAACAGGCCGCGTATGCGGCTTTGTGCTTCAGAAAGCCGACGACCGTCGTGTGAAGGCCGGCAGCCTGCACAGTGTATGCGAGGTTCAATCACAGACAGGGCCTTCGTCATCGGCAAGGGGCGCACGCGACAAGCCCTAGAAGGCGAAAGTCGCCTGCAGGAACACCCGCCGTGCGGCGGAGCCGTTGGGCGAGGAGAATATCTGCCCGGCCAGCGCGTTTGAGCGGCCGAAGTTCGGCGAGCCGATGGTGCCCGTCGGCGGGGCGTAGTTGACGATGTTGAGCAGGTTCAACGCCTGCGCATTCAGGGTCAGGTTATAGCGACGGCCGGTGCTGCCGCTGTTCCCAAATGCGCCGCCGCCGGGTCCTCCGCGACCCCCGCCGCCCGGCCCGCCCCCGCCGAAGCCTTGTGGGGGACCGCCGTTCCGGGTCGACTCCGCGGTCTGCAGCTGCTGCCCAAACCCCCAGGTCTTGCTCAGGCGCAGGTTGAAGGTAAACAGGCCGGGACCGCTGCCGTAGTTGACCGGGATCGGCGCGGCGCCGGCGGCCGGCGCCGTGTTGAAAGTTCCGTACCTGGACGGAAAGATGTTGCTGCCAGCTGCGCCGGAGGCCGCGAATGTGGGGCGATCGTTGAAGAACGAGTCGCCGTTGGTGTCCTGCGAGAGCGTGATGTTGAACGGATTGCCGGACTGCGCCACGATGAACGGCGAAATACGGTAGAAATGCGGCGCCGCATAGGAGCCGGCCAGGAAGAATCGATTGCGCACGTCAAAGCCGGCGCGGCCGTAATCCTCTTTCAAATTGAGCGAATTGGAAGGATTGCTGGTGACGCCGTTTGCATCGGCGTTGGCAAAGCCCAGCCCGTAAAAGCCGAAGACGGAGAGTGACCGGCTCACCTGGGTGCGGAAGTTAAGAAACAGCTGATTCTGGTTGTAAACCGCCTCCGAGAAGTACTGGTAGACGTTGCCGAGCGCGGCGTCGTAGCCCGGAATGTATGGCGCGTTCGCGTTGATGGTGTCGTAGGAGTGCGCGCCGTGCGAGTGGATGTAGGTCACCGACAGCGTGGAACCCCGGTTGATCTGGTGATCAAGCCCGATTGAATCCTGGATATTTGCCTGCGCATGCAGGTTGGGGTTGATCTGGTAGATCGCGGGCGACCGGCTGCTGTTGCCGGCCGTGGTGACGGCGCTGGTGTTGGCCTCGCACTCGCCTTCGGTCGTAGCGAGGTCAGGCAGGCCGCCAGGCAGGTAGCAGCTCGGGTTCTGGATGACGATCTCGCGCTGGACAATCCCATTGACGCGCGAGGATTGCAGCACCTGCGCGACGCCGAAGCGGTCGTAGAAATAGCCGAAGCCGAGGCGCAGCACGTCCTTGGTCGGCTTGCCGTTGTGCAGGAAGCCGTAGGCGAGCGCGAGCCGCGGCGCCCAGTCGCTGTGGTCGTGGATGTCGTTCTGGGTTTCCCAGCGCAGGCCGTAGGAGAAGGTGAGGTTGGGGCGCACCTTCCAGTCATCCTGGTAGTAAAGGGCGCCGTCCACCAGGTTGACCGCCGCCTTGGGGCTGCCGGTCACGAGCACGAGCTGCGCGGGGCCGCCGCCCGCTGCCTGGATGCTCCCGAAGCTTTGCCCTGTGTTGATGCCCTGGAGCGTAAGGCCGTACACCTGCCCGGCGTTGAGCTGCTGCTGCGGCCGCGCGCTGAAGGTAAACAGGCCGTTGAAGCTGCCGTCGGACGAGTTGGCCTCGCGCGTCGCACGCAGGCGGCCGCCGATCGAGAGCGAGTGCGTGTGCAGCGCAAGCTCGGTCAGGTTTGACAGCTCGTAGCGGTCGGTATGGTCCGAGATGAACTGCTGGCTTTGGCCGCCAAAGGTTTGAAAGCCCTGCACCTGCACCTGCGGCGTGGCGTTTGCAGGAGTCTGCGTCGAGCGGTCCCACAGCGCCTGCAGGTGCGTCTCCGAGATCACCCGCGGCCCGAACACTTCCGTGTCCGAGATCTGCAGCGTGTTCTCGCTGGAGGTGCTGTTGTAAGCCTGGGAGCGCAGGGAAAACTGCCCGATGCCCTGGTTCGCGAGCACATTGCGTTCGAACTGGTAGCGAACGCTGAGGGTGTTCTTGTCTGTCACCTGCAGGTCGAAGCGCGGGCTCACGTTGGTGCGGCTTTGCGGCGTGTTCAGGGCGTCCTGGAAGTTGGGCGCGGTTGGGACGAGGTAGTCCGCCGAGTTGGTAAACACGCCCGCCGCAAAGTCGCCGTTGATCTCGCCCGGCAGCCGCGAGGCGTCAATGACCGAGTCGTCCTGGATGTTGCGGTGCTGCGCGGTGACGAAGAACGAAGCCTTTTTGCCGAGCGGCCCGCTCAACGTGCCTTCGTACTGGTAGCTGTCGTAGTCGGGCAGCTGCTTGGGTCCGAATGGGTTACCGGTGTTGAACTGGCGGGCGTTGCCCTGGATGTACGCCTGCCCGTGAAACTTGTCGGTACCGGGCTTGGTAAACACCTCGACGCGGCCGAAGCCGATCTTGTCGAACTGCGCGCCGTACGGATTTTGATTGACGCGGATCTCGCGAATCGCGGACTTGGGCGGCAGCTGCCCGCCGGTAAAGCCGTCGATGAAGACCTGCCCGCCGGACGGTCCGGCGGCCGGGCCGGCCAGAGCGGAGAGCTCGTTCTGCAGCTCGTCCGGGTCGTCTGACAGCGCGTCCAAATCCTTCCCTTTGATGGTGATGCTGTTTGCGTTCGCGTCTGCATCGACCGAGACGGTCGGCAGGTCGGCGTTGACCTGCACGTTTTGCTGCTGCACCTGGATAATGAGCGTCGAGTTCAGCAGCTTGTTCTGCCCTGGAGCCAGGGCGAACGGCTGCGTGCTCAACGAGCCAAAGCCGGGAGCGGTGACAAACAGGACATAGCTTCCGCTCATGATGCCGCCCAGCGTGTAGCTGCCGTCGGCGCCGGAGGTGGTGTTGGCCACCGTGTGGCCCTGCGGATCGGTCAGGTTGATGACGGCACCCGGGATGATAGCGCCGGTCGGGTCCGAAACCTCGCCGTGCAGGCTGGCGCGGCTTGCGGGCGCGAGCGAGGCGGACCCCGGTGTTTGCGCGTGCAGCAGGGGTGCGGGCAGCAGGGCGAGCAGCAGCGGCAGGGCGCGGGTGGCGGGGCGGCGTCGGGTCACAGGTCTCCGGTTTACAGCGCTTAGGGTCGGGGTCTCGCGGGCCCGTTTTCACGGGTCGGCTTGAGGCGACGGCGGCTTGACTCGTCAAAGTTGACGAACTGGGCCGGCACGGAATGCATCAATGAGGCGCGCCCTCTTCACCGCCGGCGCCACCGCCCAGGTTCCAGGAAGCGGAGAACAGGCCCGCGCTCGCCTCCGGGGACGCCTGCAGCAGCGGCTCGACACCGGCGATTACTGTGATGGCGACCGGCTGTTTCGCCTCCGGCCCGCTGGCGACAACCATGACGGCATCGCCTTTGTGCAGGTCGGCAGCGGTAATGGAGGGCGCGCGGCTGAGCAGTGCGGCTGCATCGCCGCCCTGTGAACGGGCAGGGCCTGGTGTGCGGCCGCTCGCATCCGCGAGGGTGGGGACCGGCGCGGCCACTGCCGCGCCTGCGTTTGCACCGGAGTTTGCACCGGAACCCGCGCCAGCGCGCCGTGCAAGCCGTGCGGCCGCCTCGGGCGGCAGCCGCCGCAGCTGTGTGCCGGCCTCAAGCTGCAGCGTGACGGGGCGTTTGGTAGCCAGGTCCGTCAGCGAAAGCGTGTTCGCGGCGCCGTCGCTCGCGAGCACCGTACCGGCAATGTTGCGGAAGGAGCCAACGACGATCTCGTCAGCCGCAAGCTGGTCGCCTGCCTCGTTTTTCTGCCCGCGCGCCCGGAGCTGGTCGCCCGAGTGGATGTCGGCCAGGGCCGCCTTATGCGTGTCGGCAAACGCGGTCGAGGCAGGGGCATAGTGGCGCACCACGGTACTGCCCGAGGTGTGCACCGTAATCGCAGGGGCCGCGCCCTGGGCTTTCAGGCGAATGGTGCCGGACGAGGCATCGACCGTGTCGACGATGCCCGTGATGCCGCGCCGCTGCCAGTCAGAGGCCTCCTGCTGGTGCGCCTGCGAAATATCTGCCTGCTTCATCGCGACGAGCAGGGCGGCTGTGGGATGGGATGCGTCGCCGTCGCCGGCCGGGCGGATCAGCACCCGGTCCCCGGGAGCGAGGTCGTGCAGGTCGAGCGGCTGCGCGGTTTTGAGGCTTGTTTCCCCCGGAGCGCTGCGCAGCAGGCGGGTCTGCGGCGTAACCGCGACCGTGACGTCCGCGCTGCCTGCGGCTTCCGGGTGGACAGTAACGGCTGAGTCTGTCACCGAAATAACGGTCCCGATCAGCCGCGCGCTCGGCGCTGCCGCCGATGGAGGCGCCGGGCTCTGCGCGAGGGACGAGGCTCCCAAAGCGATCAGTGAGCTGCCAAGCAACGCGACACGAAGCATGGGATCCTTCCCTTTCCGGTAAGCAGGGGCGGGAGAACCGCCTGCACGTCCCTAGGGACGATGGTTTGGCTCGAAAGTTTCAAGCCTGTTCCATGGTACCGGGGGATGAGCTTCGGAGGAGGGAGCTTCGGCGAGGCAGGCGTTGGCGGAGGTGATGCTCGGCGCCCGTCCCAGTGCCGGAGCCGGCCGTCCCAGATTGCGGCAGCGTATTGCTGCCGCAATCATGTAGCATCAGGGACGGTTTTCTCGCGAGTGGCTTTCCCTGGACGGACAGGCGCCGGCATCGCGGGCAGGCCCATACATCTGCTCAAAGCAGCGAACTAAAGCTG
>CAXUDF010000061.1:8772-18513 GCA_964249695.1 uncultured Acidobacteriaceae bacterium | reverse complement strand
CCAGTACGGTGAGGCGCTTGAAGGCAAACAGCTCCAGGTGAAGTTTGAGGGCGGGCGCGCGCTCATCGCCTACTTCGACCACTTGCAGCCGATTGGTCCGCGCACGCTGCCGATGGTGTTTCCTCCCGAGCGCGATGCCGAGTTCGGTGTAACGCCTGCGTTCCGCACGCTGCTCGAAAGCCTGGCGCTGCTGCCGCCGCACGAAAGCATCGCGCCTGGCGCGGTTGTGGCGCGGCGCGCACTGCTGCGCGAGCTGAAGCCGCAGCTGACGAAGGCGCTAAACGACCCCGCCCTCGCGCCCGTGCTCGCCAGGGCAGCCGACGCGATCAATGGCAAGGAGGGCGATGCCCACTCGTTCGACGCGCTGCACGAGCTGCTGGAAGTGCAGCCGTATCGGCTAGCGTACTGGCGCACGTCGAGCGAGCAGATCAACTACCGCCGCTTCTTCGATGTGAACGACCTGGTCGGTCTCCGCATGGAAAATCCGAAGGTTTTCGCGCAGACGCACTCGCTCATCCGCAAGCTGCTGGCTGAGGGCGACGTGACCGGGCTGCGCATCGACCATTGCGACGGCATGTTCAACCCGCGCGTATATCTCGAGCAGCTGCAGGAGCTGTTTGTCGCCGCGCAATGTGAAGGTCCGGCGCTGCGCGAAGGCGAGATCAGCGAAAGCGGCATCGAGCAAAGCGTGCTCGCGGTGACGCAGCCGCTGGACTGGGCGAATGCCAAGCTGCCCCTGTACTGCGTTGTCGAGAAGATCCTGGAGCCGGGCGAGGTTCTACCGCGAAGTTGGGCTGTCCAAGGCACTTCCGGCTACGATTTCGTGCACTTTGCCAACCAGTTCTTCATCCAGCCGAAAAACAAGAGCCGCTTCGACGCGATCTACGCGGACTTCATCGGCGGCCGCGTGAGCCCGACGCAGATCGTCTACGAGGCCAAGCGCAGCGTGATGCTTACTTCGCTGTCGAGTGAGACGCACGTGCTCGGCAACCTGCTTTCGCACCTGGCGCGCGGCGACCGGCGTGTGCGCGACTTCACCGACAACCTGCTCGAAACGGTGATCCGCGAAACGATCGCCTGCTTCCCCATCTACCGCACCTATATCGACGAGCGCGGCGAGTACTCCGAGGAAGATACCCGGACCATCCGGACGGCAGTTCGGCTGGCGAAGCGCCGCAACGCGGGCGTCGATGCGTCGGCGTTCGACTACCTGCAGCGCATGCTGCTGCTGGAAGGCCGCGGACTGGAGGGGGCCGAACAGGACGAGGCGCAGCTGTACTTCGCGCTGAAATTTCAGCAGCTGACCGGGCCGGTGATGGCGAAGGGCGTCGAGGATACAAGCTTCTACGTGTACTTCCGCTTTCTCTCGTCGAACGAGGTCGGCTCCGCAATGGACGCTTTCGGATTGAAGCCGGAAGTGCTGCACCAGGCGAACGCGGAGCGGCAAAAGCACACGCCGCACGCGCTGCTGACTACCTCAACCCACGACACCAAGCGCAGCGAAGACGTGCGCAACCGGCTAAATGTGCTCTCAGAAATGCCGGACGCCTGGGCCGCGCAAATAGCCCACTGGGCTGAGAGCAATGCGGCGTTCAAGACCACGCTCGACGACGGAACCGTCGCGCCCGATGCAAATGAGGAATACCTGATCTACCAGACGATTGTGGGCGCGTGGCCGTGGGCCGAGCCCGACCGAGCCGGCTTTGCGGCGCGCCTAAAGGAGTACCTGGCGAAGGCTCTGAGCGAAGGCAAGGTCAACGTCAGCTGGATCAATCCTCGGCCGGAATACACAGGAGCAGTGCAGCGTTTCGTCGACCGGTTGCTCACCCCTGCCGACGGGCAGGCGCACACGCAATTTGTCACCGAGCTGGAGCAGATGCTTGCGCCTGTGCGGCTCCACGGGGCGGTCAACTCGCTTGCGCAGATGGTGCTCAAGGCGTGCTCGCCGGGCGTTCCGGACTTCTACCAGGGGACAGAGTTGTGGGACCTGAGCCTGGTGGACCCGGACAATCGCCGGCCTGTCGATTACGCGCACCGCTCCGACGCGCTCGACGCCCTCGCAGCAAAGCCGGCTGCGGAGGCAGCGCGCGAGGTCCTGGGAACGCTCGAAGATGGCCGCGTAAAGCTCTTTACCCTACAGCGCACACTAGCCGTGCGCAACGCGCATCGCGCCGTGTTTGATGAGGGGAGCTACACGCCGCTCACCGTGAGCGAGACCGACCACGCGTTTGCGTTTCTTCGCGGCGATGATGTGATGGTTGTGATTCCGCGGTTCACCTACACGCTCCAGGGCGGCAAGGAAAAAGTGCCGCTGGGCAATGCCTGGCAGGCTCTATCGCTGCAAGTGCCGGAGAGCGCAGCCGGCAACTGGGTCGATGCCTACACGGGCAAGCAGCTGGCTTTGAAGGCCGGGCCGCTCCCGCTGGCGGAGATCTTCGCGGAGTTCCCGGTAGCACTGCTGACGCGCAGCCTTGTGGTGTAGCTACGCGAAGCGTTCAGTAGATAGCTTGTTATAAGCGTCATCCTGAGCGTAGCGAAGGACCTGCTTCTCGTCCGCGAAAGAGCAAAAGCAGGTCCTTCGCTACGCTCAGGATGACGCCTTGTTGGCGAGCCGGAACGCAATCCTCAGGCCGCGCCGGTCTCGGCCACGGCCTTTACGTCTTCTTTCTTCGCCTGCACGATCTCACGCTCCGCCTCCAGCGTGCGGTCCGTCACATCCGCGATCGCGCGCAGCTTTTTCGCAACATCCCCCGTCATCGCACGCTGCTCCACACGCCAGCTCCAGTTGCCCGTCGCGGCCGAAGGCACGTTCATGCGACCTTCTGTGCCGATCTCGAGAATATCCTGCACCGGAAAAAGACACAGGTCCGCAACCGAAGTAGCAGCAGCGCGGATGAGCGCCCAGACCGGCCCGTCGCTGCCCGGGTGCAGGTACTCCTCGACCGCGGCACGCTCTTCCGGCGTCGACCCGTTCTGCCACCAGCCCAGCGTCGTATCGTTGTCATGTGTGCCGGTGTACACCACCGCGTTCGGCTCAAAGCGGTGCGGCAGGTAATTGTGCGCCCCGCGGTTCCCAAACCCGAACTGCAGGATGCGCATACCCGGCAGCTTGAACGCAGACCGCAGCGCGTCGACCTCGGGCGTGATGACGCCGAGATCCTCGGCCACAAACGGCAGCGCGCCGAGCTTGCTCTCGAGCGTCTTGAAGAGCTCGTGCCCCGGCGCCTTGACCCACTTGCCGCCGACCGCTGTCTCGTCCTCGCCCGGGATCGCCCAGAACGCCTCAAAGCCGCGGAAGTGATCGAGGCGAATGATGTCGAACAGCTCGTTGGCGCGGCTCATGCGCTCAACCCACCAGCTGAAGCCCTGCTCTGCAAGCACGTCCCAACGGTAGAGCGGGTTGCCCCAGCGCTGGCCGGTCTCGCTGAAGTAGTCCGGCGGCACGCCGGCCACCAGCCGCGGCGAGTGGTCCTCGCGCAGCTCAAACAATTCCGGGTGCGTCCACACGTCAGCCGAATCGAACGAGACAAAGATCGCCACGTCGCCCATCAGCTGGATGCCGCGCTTGCGACAGTAGGTGTGCAGGTGCAACCACTGCTCGTCAAACGCGAATTGGATTGCTTTCTCAACCTCCAGCGCCTGCGCATGCTCCTCGCGAAACGCACGCATAGCCTCCGGCTCGCGCTCGGCCAGCGGCTTGGGCCACTCTGACCAAAGCGTGTACTCGTGCTCGCGCCGCAGCACCACAAAGGCCACGTAATCGTCCAGCCAGGAAGCCTTGTCGCGGCAGAACTGCTCAAAGCGCGTCCACTGCTCCGGACTGTGCCGATCGAGGAAGTTGCGCGCGGCCTCCTCCAGCAATGGCTGCTTCTGCGCGATCACGGCCTCAAAGTCCACCGGCCCGGCCGTGCCGGGAAGCTCTGCCCCTTGCAGGCGCTCGCCGGTTAGCCAGCCCCAGTCGCGCAGCACCTCCAGGCTCACAAGCAGCGGGTTGACCGCCATTGCCGAAAGCGAAGCGTAGGGCGAGTTGCCGTAGCCAACCGGCGAAAGCGGCAGCACCTGCCAGATGCGCTGGCCGGCACTCTCAAGAAAATTTGCAAAATCATAGGCGGCTGGGCCGAGATCGCCGATGCCTCCGAGGGAGGGAAGCGAGGAGATGTGGAGCAGCAGTCCGGAGGCGCGATCGAAGGGCATGGGTGTCCAGGAGGCGGGCAAAGAAAAAGGCCCGCCGCAAGGGAGATTCCCTTTGCGGCGGGCCCGTTGCCTTCCTTGGATCCCTGAACCCGGGATCCGGCTTAGCTGCCTGGCTGCCCTGGTATCTGCGGCATGGCCTGCGCCTGCTTGCCGGCCACGATGCGTTTGTCTTTCTGGTACTGCTCGGTAAGGTTGCTGACAAAGACCGCAAAGGTCTCCTCCCGGTTCTGGTCGAGCAGCGCTTCCTTGGCCTGTGGGAGGTGCGCGGCTACATCCTCGGCAGAGGGCGGCTGCTTCTCGTCGAGCCGCGCCACCACACCGGTGCGCTCGCCGCGGATCGGCCCGCTGATCTGCCCAGGGCTGAGTGCAAACAGCTGGGGTGCCGCAGTGGCGAGCGCGCCCACGTCGGGCACCTGCCCGTCGTGTGCGACCAGGTCGCTTGTTTTGACAGTCGCGCCAAGCTCCTGCGCGGCCTTGAGGAGGTCGTTCTCAGCATGCGCCTTATCGGCAAGCTGCGTGGTTTTCTGCTCAAGCAGCACAGGGGTTTGCTGCGTGCGGTAGTCGGCCAGAATGTGGTCGCGGTAGCTTGCGTAGTCAGGCGCATGCGCTGCTTTCACATCCTGCACCTGGAACACAGCGAAGCCGTCGCCCGTGCTCGCCGTAGCCGGGGCAGCGCCTTTCTGCGCGCTGAACGCCGCGGAGAGCAGCTTTGACGCGTCCGCGACTGCCGGGACGACCCCGTCCTGCTGCACATAGTCCGTCGTCTGCACGGTTAGCTTGTGCGCCGCCGCAGTTGCAGCAAAGCCGTTCTTCTTCACTTCCGCGGCAAGCTGGTTGGCGAAGCTTTGCTGCGCGGCCTGCTCCTTTTGCTGAGTCAGCGCCGCCAGGATCTGCGGCTTCACCTCATCAAAGGGCCGGGTGTGCGCCGTCTGCTTCTCTTCGCTCTGGATGATGTGGTAGCCAAACTGTGTCTTGACCAGGTCCGAGATCTGGCCGGGCGAGAGTGCAAACGCCGCCTGCTCAAACGCCGGCACGGTTACGCCCTTCTTGATGAAACCGAGCTCGCCGCCGGTCGCCTTTGAGCCGGGATCGTCCGAGTTCTTGGTCGCTAGCGCGGCGAAGTTGCCACCGTGGTGCAGCTGGTCCAGGATGCCCTGCGCCTTCGCCTTTGCCGCCGCGTCGTCCGCGGGCGAGGCTACCTTGATCAGGATGTGGCGCACCTTTACCTGGTCGTCGACCTTGTAGTCAGCCGCGTGCGCCCCGTAGTACGCCTGCTCCTCGGCTTCCGTCACCTGCGGCGCGCCGCCCGGCAGGTTATCGGTCGTCAGCACCAGATATTGCAGCTTGCGCGTCTCGGGGATGGCGTTTGCATAGAGCGCCGCGTGCGACTTGTAGAAGCTCTGCAGCTCCGCATCCGAAGGGTTGATGGTCTTCGCCAGGTCGTCAGAGTTCAACACCGCATAGGTGAACTTGATTTTGGTCGCCTGGTCGGTATAGTTCGAGCGCACTTGAGTATCAGAAACGGCAACGCCGCCGGTGATTAGGTCGCGAAGCCGTGCCTCTTCAAGCTCCTTCTTGATTTCGGCCTCAAAGCGGTCGCGCGACATGCCGAAGTTGTCCTGCACCAGCTCAGCGTAATGTGTGTCGCCAATGTACTGGCCCTTGGGGAACAGCGCGGCACCGAGCGGACCGGAATGAAGAAACTTGCGGACTGCGTCGTCTGACACCTGGAGGCCGAGCTTGTCAGCTTCAGAGAGAACGACCGCCTGCTGGATGAGGCCCTGCCCCGCGCGCTGCATCACAAAAGGCAGCGCTGCCTCAGGCCAGCCCTGCCGCTGCAGCATGCGCTGCGCAGCCTGCTGCACGTCCTGGGTCGAGACCTCGGTCGAGGCTCCAAAGATGCGGCTGAAGGGGTTTGCCCCGCGAATGGTTGCATAGGTGCCGGCGGTCTCGGTGGCACTCTGGAAGACGCCGGGGACCAGTGTAATCACCATCGTGATGACGGCGACCGAAATGATGACGATGAACACCGCTTTGATAAAGCGGTTGTCTTTTTGCAGGAAGCGAATCATGCGGCTCCGGTTTGCTGAGCGCGGGCGGGACCGCCAGGGTCAACCGCTGCGCGTATAGAGTGACTGCTGTCTACTCCAGTATACCGGGCCCGCCTTGCGCGTTTCGTACAGCTTTCAAAGCCGCTACGGCAGCAGAATGCTTCAGGCTTCCGGATCTTTCCGGTGGATCCGCGAGCCCGGGAAAGTAGTTTCCTCCTGAACGCGATAATTCCGCGGGGTGCGCGGGGTGGCGGCACACTTCCGCTGAACCACCCTGTGCGCGTCCGGTCACAGCGAATTACACTGCTCTTTCGGGACGGGAGCCGGCGCCCGCATCCACTCTCGCGTCAAGCTTCGCGCTCTGGAGACCTATGTTGAGCACTACGCCGCTCAAGAAGAGATGGTTCATCTGCTTCTCCAGCCTGCTGTACGCGAGCGCTGTGCTGCAGTTCATTCGCTATTACGTGGTCAGCACGTATTTCTATCTCGACATGCCGCGCTATCTAAGCGGCCGCGAAAGGCTTCCCTTTCAGGAGCGCATCCTGCCGATCTTTCTCATGTGGCCGATCAACCACTCGTCTTTTCTAATGCGGCACCTGGTTCACCCGAAAGGAAATGTCTTTGTTCCATCAGCCGCGACACAGGACAGCTTAGCTTTCTACATCGTTTCTCTTGTTTCTTTCTCCGTCGCGAGCTTCCTTGTGTATCGCCTGTATCGCGCTGTCACAACGACCGGCGCACTCTCCGTGCTCGTGCTGCCTATCTTTCTGGTGCTGACACTCTGGACGTACGTGGTGCATATCGATGCTGATTACTCCTACCCGTATGACATGCCCTCGCTTGCCTTCTTCGCCGGCGGTTTGCTGGCTATCTACACCCGCCGCTTTCTACCCCTGCTCGCGATCATGCTCATCGGCACAATGAATCGCGAGACGACCTTGTTTCTTGTCGGGATTTACATCCTCGATGCGGCCTCACAAGAGGCGCCGCTCGCGGTCTTCCCTTCCAGGCCGGGCGCTAACTCTTTCCGGCAGAGGTTCTCCTGGACAGGTGTGCCCTGGTACCGGGCCGCCCTGCTGCTGGCTGTCTGGTTCGCGGTAAGGGTCACCATCCATCAGCACTTCCTGCACAATGATGATTCTGAGAACTTTGTGCGGTTCTGGAGTAACTTCGGCCGGTTAGGACCGCGCCTTTGGCCTACCCTGCTGGACGTGTGCGGCTATGTGCTCCCAGTCGTTCTTCTACTGTGGAAGCGCATCCAACCGCCGCGCTTCGCCAATTACCTGTTCATCTTTCCAATTTGGGCAGCAGTTATGTTCTACACCGGCGTTATTCTTGAAACCAGAATATACGGCGAGTTATGCTCACTTACCGCCGTAGCTGCGGTTCTTTTGCTTGAAGAGCATGTCGCCTCGCTCGGCAAGGCTGCCGCTTCCGACACGGCAGACCCGTCCGCGGCAGAGCAAGAGTCGCGCGCAGAGACCCGCCCTAAGCAGGCTGCAGCGTAAATTCAGTCAGCTCCGACGGGCAATTAAAGCGAAACGGCAGCCCGACGGCTCCAATGCCGCGATTGACATACAACTGCGTGCGCCCCATCAGGAAGTGCCCTTCAACAAAACGCTTGCCCAGCGGCGGCAGCATCAGCGGCGGTAGAAACGGCAAACGCACCTGCCCGCCATGGGTGTGGCCTGAGAGCATCAGGTCCACCTGATTGAGGCGTGCGACCGCCGGCAGAATATCCGGCTCGTGCGCCATCAGGATCACCGGCTCTCCGTCCCGCTCAGCCGTCGCCGGCATGGTCTTGTTCAGGTCCGACTCCCAGCTCAGCGCGTCCATAATGCCGGCGATCCAAAACCGCTTGCCGTCGCGCTCAAACGGGATATTTTCATTCCGGAGCAGCGGAATGCCGACGCTCTTCAGCGCGTCGACAACCGCGTCCGCGTTCACCATCCAGTCATGGTTCCCGAGCACGCTGTAGCGGTGGGGGCATTCGATTTTGCCCAGCAGCTCGGCCACAATCGGCGCGTACGCTTGCGCGCGGCTCTTTTCTACGGGAGCCATCGAGATAAAGTCGCCGGTCAGCAGGACAATGTCAGGCCGAAGCCGATTGATCTCGCGCACGGTGTGCTCAACGAAAAAGGGCTCCGTATATTCCATGAAATGGATATCGGAGATTTGCGCGATGCGCAGCCCGGCAAAGGTCTCCGCAAGGCGCGGGATGCGAATCGTCACACGCTCGGTCACCAGCTCGTGCCGGCCAAACTCCCCCGCGTAGATGGCGAGCCCGGCCGCAGCGGCTGCGCCGGCGCCCAGGAACCCGCGGCGGGTAAGCCATCCTTGCCCCGGCGTACCCCCCGACGTCGGCTCGGACGTACGACGGGGTGAGCGAGCCGCCTCTGCAGCAGCTTCTTCGTTGACGCGCTCGGTGACGGGAACCATCCTCTTGACTATACCGGCGAGTGGGAGCCCGGATGCCGCACTTTCGTACCGGCCTTCACAGAAACGGTCTCCATCCCGTCCACCCCTGGTAAACCGACGCTCCGATGGAAACCGTAGCGGGGGCAAGCGGCCGAATCTACTCCCGGCCGCTCACGCGTCTAGTACCGCCGGTAGTAGTAGCCGTAGGGGTACGCATACGCATACGGGTAGGGGCGCGCGACATACACGCCGGGGTACGGAGCAGCGGCGTAGACAGGGCGGCGCTGCAGCACGGGCTGCTGGGGCACGGTCGAGGCCAGCCGGGCTGCTTCCGCATACGGCAGCGGCTGCACGGTCACGGGCTCGGCCAGGTGGAACTGCAGCAGCGCCTCAGGCGGCAAATCAAGCCGCGGCCCATGGGTTGCGCCGGAGATGAGCGTGCCGGAAGCGCCGCCGGCCACTGCGCCGATGCCTGCACCGATGCCGCCGCCTGCGGCCGCGCCAATCAGTGCGCCAATAATCGCTCCGCCCGCTGCGTTGGTCGCTGTGTAGCCGGTCTTGCTGGGTCCACGGTTCGACCATACCTCGGTTTCCACCGGGTACGTGGTGCCGCCCAGCTGCAGCGCCGTCAAGCGCAGCTCCAGCTTCGGGCTGCCAGCCAGCGCGCCGGCATTCTTGGCTTCGACTACTTCGCCGTTCAACACGGCGCCGCGCGGAATGGCGACAACGCCATTCGCATACAGGTCGGCAGCGGCGGTCACCTGGAACTGCTCACCACCGCGAAGAGAGTTGGTGCTGAGCGGCTCGGTCGTTCGTACGCTCAGCAGCGTGCCGGCCGGCAGGGCCACCGGCCCGCTCGCATTCTGCAGCTGCGGCGGTACGGCAAGCGTGGCCGGCTGCTGGGGCGGCCGGCTGTTGCCGCGCGGTCCATAGCCGCCATTGTCTCCGTAGCCATACGGCTGCGGGTACTGGCCCTGCGCCTGCGGATACTGGCCCTGCTGTGGGTACCGGCCTTGCTGCGGCGGGTACTGGCCCTGCTGCGGCGGGTACTGACCAGGCGCCTGGTTTCCGTACTCGC
>CAXUDF010000061.1:0-8672 GCA_964249695.1 uncultured Acidobacteriaceae bacterium | reverse complement strand
GGGTACTGGCCCTGCTGCGGCGGGTACTGACCAGGCGCCTGGTTTCCGTACTCGCCCTGCGCGCCCTGCGGTGCGCCCTGGGAACTGGAACCATTACTGTTCGGGTAGGGCGTGTATTGCTGCTGTTGCGCAGCTGCATCCGGCGGTGGCGGCGGCACATTCGACGGCGTTGCAGGGCCAGCATCCGGCGGCGCGGGCGGCATGCCGGTCGACTCCGCGGTCTGCGGCGCCTGCGGCCCCGGTGCGGCCTGGGGCGCGGGAGCTCCGGCTTGCGCCCCGTCGCCGGTGATGTTGATATTGTCCTGGATCGATCGGACGCCGCTCACCCCGGCCACCACCTGTTCGGCCTCA
The DNA here is from genome assembly GCA_964249695.1 of uncultured Acidobacteriaceae bacterium. Lineage (GTDB taxonomy): Bacteria > Acidobacteriota > Terriglobia > Terriglobales > Acidobacteriaceae > EB88. The sequence goes on along the minus strand of CAXUDF010000061.1, from coordinate 8,321 downwards.
AGCCGGGCGTCTTCGCTGGCCACGGTGCCTTCCAGCGTCACCACGCCCTGTGCAGCCTTTGCCGTGATCGAGGACGACCCGAGCTTTGCGTCATTGCGCAGCGCGGTTCCGATGCTGCCCTGCAGCTGCGTGTCACTCACGGCGTACTGCGCCTGGGCAGAGGGTACCGCGATGACCGCGGCCAGCACGGCCGCACCAGCCGCGGCGGACAGAGTCAGACTAGCTTTGCGGAGAAGCCGTTCCGTTGTCATGGGTGTTGCTCCTGGTTCGTTGAGATCTGCTCCACCACCGTCTGCTCCAGGGTGGAGATCCCTTGCACTATCGGAAACCCGTTGGCCCCCGATAAGTTGCTGCAGCAAAACCCGAGCGGAAGCAGCCAGAAGGGCCCGCTCCCGCCCGGCGATCCGCTAGCGGCCTTGCCGGTAGTGCGCGATCAGCGCCGTTGTCGAGCTGTCGTGCTGGTTGTGCTTCGATCCGTCGAGGTCGCCGATTATCTCCACCGCAAGCTTCTTGCCCAGCTCCACGCCCCACTGGTCGAACGAGTCGATCTGCCAGACGACGCCCTGCGTAAACACCATGTGCTCGTACAGGGCAACCAGCTTGCCCAGCGAACGCGGGGTCAGCTTGTCGATCAGGATGGTGTTTGTCGGTCGGTTGCCCTCAAAAACCCGGTGCGGCACCACCTCCGGCTTGGTTCCCTCTGCCTTTACTTCATCGGCAGTTTTGCCGAATGCGAGAGCCTCGCCCTGTGCAAAAACGTTCGCCATCAGCAGGTCGTGGTGATTGCCGAGCGCGTTCAGCGTCTCCCGGAAGCCGATCAGGTCCGCGGGGATGAGCTTGGTTCCCTGGTGGATGAGCTGGTAAAAGGAGTGCTGGCCATTGGTGCCGGGCTCACCCCAGAAGATTTGGCCTGTCTGGTAGCCGACGGTTTCACCAGCCAGAGTCACGTGTTTGCCGTTTGACTCCATCGTCAGCTGCTGCAGGTACGCCGGAAAGCGCTTCAGATACTGGTCGTACGGCAGCACCGCGACCGTTTGCGCGCCGAAAAAGTTGTTGTACCAGACCCCGAGCAGACCCATCAGCACCGGCAGGTTCTTCGCAAGCGGCGCCGTGCGGAAATGCTCGTCCATGGCATGGAAGCCGGCCAGCATCTCGCGAAAGTTGTCCGGGCCGATCGCAATCATCGTCGAGAGCCCAATCGCCGAGTCCATCGAGTAGCGGCCGCCGACCCAGTCCCGAAAGCCGAACATGTTCGCGGTGTCGATGCCGAACTTCGCCACCTCGCCCGCGTTGGTCGACACGGCGACGAAGTGCTTCGCGACTGCTTTGTCGTCGCCGAGCTGCTTCAGGCTCCACTCGCGCGCGGTGTGCGCGTTGGTCATGGTTTCGAGCGTGGTAAAGGTTTTCGACGAGATGATGAAGAGCGTTTCGTCGGCCTGGAGGCCTTGCGTTGCTTCGGCAAAGTCTGTTCCGTCGATGTTAGAAACAAAGCGGAACTCGAGCTCTCGCTGCGAGTAGAAGCGCAGCGCCTCGTAGGCCATCACCGGGCCCAGGTCCGAGCCGCCGATGCCGATGTTGATCACCGTCTTGATGCGCTTGCCCGTGTGCCCGGTCCACTCGCCCGAGCGCACCTTCCCGGCAAAGGCGCTCATCTTGTCAAGCTGCTCGTGCACGTAGGGCACCTGGTTCTCGCCATCAACGTTCATCACGGCGTCCTTGGGCGCGCGCAGGGCGACGTGCAGCACGGCTCGGCCTTCGGTCGTGTTGATCTTTTCGCCCGCAAACATCGCGTCACGGTGGGCGGCCAGCCCGCTCTGCTCTGCAAGCTCCAGCAGCAGCTTGAGGGTTTCCTCGGTGATGCGGTGCTTTGAATAGTCGAGGTAGAAATCCTCGAAGGTTGCGGTGAACTTCGCGCCGCGCTCCGGGTCCCGCGCAAAAAGCTCGCGAAGGTGCTGCGGGGCGATCTGCCCGTAGTGGTTTTCGAGCGCCCTCCAGGCAGGCAGCTCGGTCAAAGGGGTTTTCTGGGCGACGGGTGCAAGGGCAGCGGTGGTCATGCAGATCCTTTCGGGAGCCAGGCTCCGGCGCCTTCACTGTACGGCGCGTTTATGTCACTCAAGTGGATGCAGGAAGAGGTGGGGCGCGTCTTGCTCCTTCGCGTTTCTCCCGTGTTTGCGCTTCGCAAAGCGTTGTGGGGCCGGACTTCGCTGCGTCACCTGCCCGTACATGCGAGGGTCATTTCCGCGTATCAACATGGGGCTGGCGACCTCGCCGCGAGATGCGTCTAAGCAGGTATGGTCGAGCAAGACGAAGAAGCTGCCCAGCGGCAAACCCTCTCCCAGGTGCGCATCGTACTGCGCCCGTATGCCAGTGCGCTGCCTCTCGGCTGCTTTGCGTTTGCGATTGGCAACGCGCTGTATGCGGCGTTTCTGCTGCACTGGATCCCGACCACCGAGGCGCGCACGCTAGCGATCCTGCTGCTCTCCTTTGCGGCACCGCTGGAGCTGCTGCCCTGCATCATGGCGTTTCTGTCGCGCGACACCGGCGCGGCGACCGCGATGGGTCTTTTCGGCTTCGCGTGGATCGTCCAAGGCGTGCCGATCCTGATCACCGGCGCGGACACGCCCTCAGCGGCGGTCGGCATATTCCTGCTCGCGATCGCGGTGTGCCTGCTGATCGTGACTGCGGTCACGATCCAGGGGAAGCCCATGATCGCGACCATGCTCGTGGTCGCCGCGGGCCGCTCTGTCTGCGCCGCGCTGGTCTCTTTCGGGGTGCACTCGGCGAGCGCGCCGGCCGCCTGGCTGGGCCTGGGCGTGACGGCGATCGCCTTTTACGCCGGCCTTGGCCTGCTGCTGGAAGACGTACGCGGCATCCTGCTGCCGATGACCTTTCGCAAGAACGAAGCGCAAGCGGCCATGGAGCAAGGGCTGGAGCACCAGGTGCGCCACCTGCACCGCGAGGCCGGGGTGCGGGAACAGCTGTGACCGCGTGACAAGCGATACGACCCTTGCTCGCTCCTTGAGGGAGCGAACGCCGGGACTGCTCAGGAAGCCGAAGCGCAAGTGGAGCAAGAGGAACAGTAGTTCGTTCAGGAATGGATAGTGATGAAGCAAGGACCCGGATAGCAGGTGCAGTCCGTGCACGGGTCTGCGGGAGCAGTTATGAGGGTCGATGGAAAGGAATGAGTTTGTTTCTCCGCCTGTTACCCGGCTATGGATAGCCTAAGTACGTTTCTACCGTGACCGGCGCGAGGTTTCATCTTTCGACTCTTCCATCGCACGCAGGCGATCTAACCGGAAGATCCATCTATTCTCTTGCATTTATCAAGCTTCGCTAAGGTCCTCATCCTTGCAAGTGAAAGTCGCAGGTATGTTGATTGCTCGGCATTCCAGGTATTGAGAACACAGAAGACAGCATAATTTTAGGATGGACTGGGATCTGTACGATGCGCTTAGAAGACCAGCGAAAGTTTCCAAGATGCCCCCTCCCGGGAACCTTATCTAGGGCCTCCGTGCAGTAGACGACCGAGCGCGCGGCGAGGCTAGGGAGCCGGGACTATGTTGAAGGTGAGGTTCATATCTGCAGCGACAGCGACCCCCGCCCGCGTCGCCGATCGGAAACGGTCCTGCGACACAGCCTGCATCACGGCTTCATCCACGCCGGCGCCCAATGCCCGCACCACCTGGATGCCAACCGGCACACCATCTGTTCGCACTCTCAGATGCACCACGACTGTTCCGTAGACGCCGAGTTCCGCAGCGAACGGGGGCAAATCCGGACGGGCGGACTGTAGAAGAACAGGCGGCGAAGTCGAACCGTCCTGCTTCAATGCGGCTTCATCTACGGTGGACTCTGAAGGTGAGACGACACACTGATTTACACCTGTTTCCGCTGTGTCCATTAGCTGGGTAGAAGCGAAATACGCCTTTGCGTAACACTGCCAGTACACCGGCACGATCGTCGCCAGTTCGGGGAGACCCTCGGCGAAGACTCGTGAGAGCGCTGTGTCGAAATGACCATTCGCATCCGCCTCAATTTTGATCTCGATATTCTCGGTCGATTGAAATCTCGATGGCCTTTGGGTCGAAGAGAGAACATCATATGCGTGATCGATACCAGTTGCATCCGCTCCAGACCAGGCGCGTTTCCGTGGCTGGCCACCAGGGCGACGCGCGCGCCATGGAGAACGAGGGTATGCCCGTTCACGGCGGCGCTCGTGACGTCAACGCCACTAAGCGTGATTGGACCGACTTGTGGGCTGCCGACTGGTTTTCCTTGCCCGTCGAAGACCAGCTTGTTGCTCAGCCAGAAACCCCTGAGATAGAGAGATTTGCCTAGAAGGCGGCTCTGCCATGCTCCATCATCAGCTCTCCCCATCTGCGGCAGGCAGAGAAGCAGACAGGCCAGTCCAGCTGCTAAAAATCGATGAAGCATGCCTCAGCTCTCCCTTTGAGCCACAACGATGAATTCGGAAGCTATCGTTCGTTGTCGGTAGGCAGAATGCGATGCCCGCGCATCTTTCCACGAGAAGGACTTACCAAGCGCAACCACCCACGTGTTTCGTTTGTAGCCTCTTGGAGTTCTCCGACAGACTTTGCTGGCACTCTAGTTAGCCGCCGTCGCAAGCCGGCAGAGCATACTCGGACGAAGCGAGGCAGCGGGTCAACCGATGGACTTCATCGCGAACTGCTTTCCCGCCTCAAGCAGCTTCTCTACCGACGCCTTTGAGCACGATTCTGAATAGATTCTCAGCAGCGGCTCGGTGCCCGAGGCACGGAGCAGCAGCCAGCTTTCCGCAGCGTTCGGCTTGCCGGCAGCTTCGGAATTTTTGAGGAAGAACTTCGTACCATCGAGAGTGGAGACGCGCTCGACGGGCATACCAGCGAACTGCAGCTTCGTGAAATCCTCAACGCCGGCTTTCGCCTTCGCAATCGTCGCGTTCTTCAAGTCGTCCGCGATGTGGAGGTCGATGCGGCCGTAGTGGTGCTCGCCGTACTCGTCCTGGAGCGCCTGCACCAGTTCCCCGAGGGTCTTCTTCTCTTCCGCCATCACCGTCGCGAGCAGCAGCGCGTTCAGCAGGCCGTCGCGCTCGGGCAGATGGCGCGTGATGCCAATGCCGCCGGACTCCTCGCCGCCGATCAGGATGTCCTGCTCCAGCATCAGGTCGCAGACATACTTGAAGCCGATGCCGTGCTCCCACAGCTTGCGGCCATATTTCGCGGCGATGCGGTCGAGCATGCCGGTCGTATTGAAGGCGCGAGTCACGCCACCCGGCCAGCCCTTGGTCCGCAGCAGCCAGTCAAGCAGGATCGAGAAGATCTTGTGCGGGTCCACGAAGTTGCCGTACTCGTCGATGGCGCCGATGCGGTCCGCATCGCCGTCGGTCGCAAAGCCGGCGGCACACCCATGCTCCACTGTCGCCTCACCGAGCGCGCGGATGTGCGGCTCGATCGGCTCCGGGTTGATGCCCGGGAACAACGGATTCAGCTCCGCCCGAATCTCGACATGGTCGACGTTCAGCTCCGTAAAAATGTCTGAAAGGATGCCGCGGCCCGCGCCGTACATGCAATCCACGGCGAACTTCAGGCCTGAGGTGCGAATCGCCTCCAGATTCGCAAAGGCTCGAATCGCCTGGACATAGGGCGTGACAAAGTCGACTTCCGTGATCTTCGCGGGAGACGCGGCAGCTGCAAGCGGGCGCCCGAGCTCTCGCTCGATTTCGGCGATGATCGCCGGGCGGCCCGAGCCGCCGTAAAAAGCTTTGTACTTGACCCCGTTCCATTGAAACGGATTGTGCGAGGAGGTAATCATGACGCCGCCGGCGCAGCCGCGGTCCCGCACGGCCATGGAAAGCGCCGGGGTAGGCGTGATGCGGTCCGCCAGTGCTACCGGAATGCCGGCCGAGGCAAGTACCTCTGCGACTGCCTGCGCAAAGGCTCGCGACCCGAAGCGGGTGTCATAGCCGATGGCGGCGCCTTTTTGCTGTGCACCCTCGCGCAGCAGATAGTTGCCTATAGCGGCCGCGGCCACGCGGACGTTCTCAAACGTAAAATCCTCGGCGATGACCCCGCGCCAGCCGTCCGTGCCGAACTTAACTTGTTCCGCTCCCATGCGCTCCTATGGCTCCGTTTGCTGCAGAAAAAGCCGATCCTTTGCTTCGCTCAGGATGACCCCGTGCCTCAGAATCAGCCTTCGAAGGATCACCTGTTCCGAGGTCGGTTAGCGATGTACCTTTATGAAGCAGCCGGCTTGTGCGCTCTACCCACGCGTTGCTGGCTTTCCGTATCTTCGCCGCGTCAGATCAGCTCGGTTTTGCCCTTGCCCGCAAGTTCTTTCACAACCTTCCCCACATCCTGGGAATGGTGCCGCGTTGTCACCAAAATCGCGTCTTCCGTTTCCACGACCACCAGGTCCTTTACGCCGACCAGCGCGACAAACTTCTTCGGCGCATATACATAATTGCGATGTGCATCGACCGGCAGCAGTCCAGCGACATCGCTGACGTTCTGGTTAGTATCGGTGCCCTCATTTTGCGCGAGCTGGTGCTCGTAGAGCGCGGCCCAGGAGCCGAGATCGTTCCAGCCGAAGTCGGCCTGGAGACAGAACAGATTGGATTGGTGCTCGCCTTTAGCCGAGCGCGGCTCGAGGATGGCGTAATCGACGCTGATGTTCTCGCACTTCGGGTACAGTTCGGCGAAAACCTGTGCGAACTGCGGTGTACCGTAGGCGGCGGCAATGGTTTCAAGCATCGGCGCGGTCTCAGGCAGGTGCTCGCGGACCGCGTTCGCCAGCGTGCGGGCGCTCCAGATGAAGATGCCGGAGTTCCAACCGTAATTCCCTGCCGCCACAAAGGCTTCGGCTCGCTCCTGGTTCGGCTTTTCCGTAAAGCGGCGGACCCTCAGCTCACCTGTCGGCATCATCTCGCCGGACTCAATGTAGCCATAGCCGGTCTCGGCGCGGGTCGGTTTGATGGATAACACGACCATGTTCTCGCCCGCGGACGCCAGGTGAATCGCCCGGCGGATTACAGCCACAAACGCAGCTTCATTTGCGATGACGTGGTCGGCCGGGAACATGCCCAGCACCGCATCCGGGTTCTCCCGCTCTACCAGGAAGGCGGCCAGGCCTGCTGCCGGAGCCGTGTTGCGCGCCGCCGGTTCGCACACCACCTGTTCTTTCGGCACCGCATCCAGCTGCCCGCATATCTCAGGCGACAGCAGATCATTGGTGATGACCCAGACATCTTTATGGGCGCTCAGCGGACCCAGCCGGTCCACCGTGCGCTGAATCATGGTGCGCTCACCGTCGAGCGCCAACACCTGCTTGGCGCGCGCCTTGCGGCTGCGCGGCCAGAAACGCGTTCCGCTTCCGCCGGCCAGGATGATCGGGCGAAACTCCTGCTCGTGTGCCATCTGCTTCGACTCTCCGTCTATCTCCGTTGGCTACTTCTCTTATCGGCAAACCGCGGAATTTCTTTAGCCAGTCATGCCATGGCGCCTTCGAGCAGGTCGGCAGCGGTCGCCGGTGCTCCCTGAGGCACGATGCGCATTACCTCGGCTTCGCCGAGCGCCGCCCAGGCCAGGCTTTCCGCCGGGATTACGGCCAGCTCGCAGCGCTCAAGCGTAAATGGCTCAAAGGGCGGATCTTGCCCCGCTTGCCCCGGCTCCGACCGGCTCTCGATCCGCAGTGTTCCTCCGGCGACAAACAGCAGCTGTGGCCCCGGTTCCGAGCCTGCCGCGCTCAGGCCCGCCGCGTCGCCGTCCCAGCGCTCCACACGAAAGTACTGCTCGTCCACAATCACCGTCTCGCCGCGCGTGCCCTTCTCGGGCTGCACCTTGCCGGCAGCCGTGTCAACTCGCATAGCTTCGATTGAGGCTTCCACATGCAACTCGCGGGGGCGTCCATAGTCATACAACCGGTAGGTCGTATCCGAGGTTTGCTGGGTTTCGAGGATGACCGACCCCGGCCAGATGGCATGCACCGTACCCGCGTCTACGTACACCATATCGCCGGTGGCAAGCGGCAGCCAGGCCAGCAGATCCTCCATGGTGTTCCCTGCGATCGCCGCCCGCACGGCGTCCGCACTTGTGCCTGCTCTTAGCCCCAGCGCGACCCGCGCATCCGGCTTCGCCTCGAGCGCATACCAGCACTCCGTTTTGCCCCGCGGCTCCCCTTTTTGCTGCGCCAGGGCGTCATCCGGGTGTACCTGCACACTTAGCTTTTCGCGTGGAAACAGCACCTTGATCAGCAGAGGGTACTCCGCTTCGGCAGCAAACGCCGGGCCCAGGATCGTATGCGCGTATTCCTGAACCGCGGCAGCA
>CAXUDF010000060.1:7988-18586 GCA_964249695.1 uncultured Acidobacteriaceae bacterium | reverse complement strand
ACCTGCCATCCCCCTCGACGCAGTAGGCGCCAAAAGCTCCGTCTCGGTGCAAAGGATGGCCTCGCTTGTGCGCTCTCGGTGGCGGTTACGGACGAGACGCTTGAAGAGCTGATTGCCATCGCCAAAGACCGCAAGCAAGGCGAAAGCCGTGTCCTACTACTGTCAGCCTTGAGAAGATCGAAGGATCCGCGAGCAAAGCAAGCGATAGAGCAACTTGCGACCGATCCCGATCTTGAAAAGGAGATTACGTCTTGGCGGAAGCAAGAGCCTTATCAAATGATTGATAGAGAAAGCTAGTGCTGAGAAGTTACACCAGCTTTGTTATTGGCGCGAAGCATTGCCGACGCACCCAAATACAAGAGTTGCCGGGGGAGATGCTTTGGGCGCCTCTGAGAGACTTAGAACGACACCTCTTCAGCCGACTCACATATCGTGACTCGCGTGTGCGTTCATCGAAAAAGGGAAGGAAGCAAGGACGATGGACAGAACAGACGACCTCGAACAAATCGCACGGCAGGAGCGCGAGCTCGTCTTCCCACGCTTTGACCACGCAACAGCCTGGCGGCTCGGCTCGGCTCTGCGCGCGCTTGCGGAAGAGCGCGCACTTCCCGTTGTCGTTGAGATCCGCCGCTTTGAGCAGCAGCTCTTTTTTGCCGCGCTCCTCGGCACCACGCCCGACAACGCAGACTGGGTCCGGCGCAAGGTGAACACCGTTACCAAGTTCGCGCGCTCGTCCTACGCGATTGGCCTGGAGCTGAAAGCGAAAAACGCCGACCTGACCGAGAAGTATGCGCTGCCGGCTCGTGACTACGCGGCGCACGGCGGCTGTGTTCCGCTACGGGTTGAAGGCGCCGGCATGATCGGCACGGTTACCGTCTCAGGGCTGCCGCAGCGCGAGGATCACGAGCTGGTCGTTGAGGCTCTTTGCGCGGAACTCGGCAAATCGTACGCGGACCTGAAGCTGCAAGCTGCATAACCTCCAAAGCGCCGCAAGTGAAACGTTTCCCGGACCAGTCGCTCTAACGAGTCGGGTGCGTGAGGGGGCAGAGGGATGAAAGCAAGAAACATCAGCAGTGCGGTATTGGCGATGGCTTTCGGCTGGTTGGCGGCAGGTTCGGGCGTGGCAGCAGCCGCGGGCGCAGCGATTCCACCGCCGGTGAAGGATGTGCAGCTGGCGCATGGGGACGGGCGAGCCACGGCTGTGTTTGCCGGCGGGTGCTTCTGGGGAACCCAGTCCGTTTTCGAGCGGGTCAAGGGCGTGGTGGACACAACCGTGGGCTACGCGGGCGGTTCTGCGGCGACGGCGACCTATGGACAGGTCACGCAGGAGGACACCGGCCACGCCGAGTCGGTACGCGTGGTGTATGACCCGGCCCGGATTAGCTATGGGCGCCTGCTGCAGGTGTTTTTCGCCGTCGCCCACGACCCCACGCAGAAAGACCGGCAGGGGCCGGATATTGGCTCGTCATACCGCTCCGTGATTTTCTACGAGAACGACGAGCAAAAGAGCCTGAGCACTGCATATATCGCGCAGCTGAATGGAGCCAAGGTCTTTGCAAGCCCGATCGCGACGGAGGTGGTGCCGCTCAAGGGCTTCTACAAGGCTGAGGAGTACCACCAGGATTACGCCCTGCGCAACCCGGACAATCCGTATATCGAGGTATGCGACCGGCCCAAGATTGAGGCGCTTGAAAAGCAGTTCCCAAATCTGTTTCAGGACTACAAAGGCAAGTAATTGATTCCGGGGATTGTGACAGAAATGGGAAGGGAGGTGGCTTTGGTCACCTCCCTTTTTGCGTTTCTGAGTTGAACTACCAGGGAGAACGGCCGATAAGGGGACTGCGGACGGGAGCCGCTGCCTGCGTTTGCGCGCCCTTTGCCTTTTGTTGCTCTTCGTGTGGACCACGGTGTCGGTGCAGGCGCAAGCCCTTCCGCAAACCATTGCGATCGTCCCGGTGGCGGACCTGCCGGTGACGAGCGCGCCGTTTCAGGTGCTCGCACTCGCATCTTCGCGGCTCGCGGTCGATCTCTCCGTGGATGGGCCCGCAACGCTGAACGGCAGGCTGATCACCTTGACGGGGGTTGGCACCGTGACCGTAACCGCAACGCAGGCGGGCAACGCGCAGTACAACTCGGCTACGGCGACGATGAGCTTCCACACGCTTCCAGTTACGCCTGTAGCCGCCTGGAACGTGCCGGAACGGCTTGTGTATGGGCAAACACTCACTGCCGCGGGGGCGCAGCCCGTGGCTGCGGCATCGCCTTACGTAGACCCGTCTATGGACACTGCGGTCATCGATCCTCGGTCGCCAACGCCTTTACTTGGGAGCGTACCGATGGTGTTTCCACCGGAGTCGCCCGCGTTTCGCTACGAAGGCGAACGGTTGGGACCGGCCACGGGCGCCTTCGCAGACGCGTATGCCGGGATCGGCCTGAAGCCGCCGTACGGACTGACGTACCGCGTGGCGTTTACCTGCGACTGCGAGGAGTTTGAATTTGGTCTGCAGGCGCGAGGGGAGTCATACCGCCTTTCCGTCGATGGCGCATGGACCTCGCCTGACTCCACCCCTGACGTCAACAACTTTCCGTGGTTTTCGTTCTTCACGGTGCATTTCCCGGACAGGCGCAAGCGGCAGATCAAGCTTGCCGTGGGCAGCAATGCACCGTTCTACGGCATAAACACGATCGGCGCAGACGCGGTATCAGCACCCGAAACGCCGCTCGGCCCGCGGGTCTTTATCTTCGGCGACTCCTGGACGGGACCGACCATTATGCCGCCGCCCGACAATCCCAATCCGCCGGCCTGGCCGGAGGCGGGTACCCGGAGGCGCTTGGCGAATACTTTAACTGGGACTGGTGGGATGACGGGATCGGCGGCAGCGGCTTTACGGTGCCCGGCATTGATGCCCTCGGGCGAACCTGGGTCGAGAGGGTCGCCACCGACATCTGCCCGAATGCCGCCGACAAGGTGCTGCTGCTGGGCAGCGTGAACGACGGCGAGGCTTCGGCAGCGGCGCTCGAGAGCGCGATTGAGACCACGATGGGCGAGCTGAACGCCTGTTTGCCGAGCGCGCCTATCTACTTTGCGGGCGTGCAGACCAGCGAAGATCCAAGCGCGCCAAGGATTGAGGCCGTGGATCGGGTGATCGCGGCGGAGAACCTCGCAAATGTCTCCTTCATCGATCCGGCGGGAGAACACTGGTTTTACGGAGACAGCAGCGATCCTTCTATCGGCAACTGGTACGGCTTTATCAATGGACATCCGACCCCGGCCGGTCATGATTTTCTGGCCGAAGAGCTTGCTATGCACCTGCTGGCCATCGATCCGACGCTCGCGCCAAAGCCCTACCCCTTGAACGCCTCGGAACCGATAGCCGGGACCTGGAGCTACTCGCCCGCTGCCGACGCACTGCTCGCCCCGGGGTCACACAGGCTTACGGCGCAGTTCCTGCCAGCAGATTCTGTCCATTTCGCGCCGGCCAGCGCAACCGCCGTGGTTGAGGTCGTTTCCGCGGGCACGACACTCTCCGCCTCCGTCACTACCGATGCGGCGGGCGTACACCTGGCAGCTACACTCGCTCCGCAGTACGGCGGAGTACCGACCGGGCAGATCGCCGTCGAGGCAAATGGAGCGACGCTGGCGACGCTGCCGCTTCAGAACGGCATCGGCACGGCGATTATCCCGGCAGAGATCCTGGAAGCACTCGGGGCGGGCAGTCATGCACTCTCCCTACACTATGCCGGAGACGCTAACTTTCTGCCGTCAGCCGTGGCGCTGACCGTGCCGCCGGCCGACTTTTCCTTCTCTCTTGCTCATTCGAGTGCGATCGTTGTCGGCACTGCAAATGTAAATATCCCGATGACTATCTCGCCCACGAATGGTTTCACAGGAACGCTCACCGCCACGTGCGCTGGTCTGCCAGACGGCATGTCCTGCCGCCTGGAGCAAAATTCGGTCTCGGTCATGGGCGCGCCGACGCAAACGGTTTTCACGTTGACGGCGAGCGGGTCTGGCGCGCTGGCGAGAACGAGCGAACAGGGATCTGTGCCGAGAGCTCCGAAACGAACCGCCGCGGTCGCAGCCGCAGGGATGCTCGCTCTTCTGGTGCGGTCGCGCCGGCAGGGTGCGGTCCAGACCTCCGTAGGACAACCTCGCCAAGCCGGGGTCACTAGAGGGAAGCCGAGCAGAGCATGGCTGGCTGTTGTTGCCGTACTCGCTCTCGGGTGCGCCACGGGGTGCGGTGTCACGACAGCGACGGAAACCTACTCCGTTGCGGTGACACTGAGCTCCGAAACACCGGCGCTGGCGCACACCGTCATGCTGACGGTAGCCCGAAAGATGTGAAGGATCTACTGCCGCGGCGCGAAGTAGCCGATACGGGAGTGGACCTGGTACTTGCGGTCGAGCGCAAACAGGTAAATGGTGCGGAACGCGCCATTCGCGGCAAAATCAGCCGGCTGGTAGCTGAGTGCGTACTGCGACCGAAGCTCCTGCTGGATCTGTCCGAACGACACCGGCATATCCTCAATGCGGTTCGGATAGAAAGCGCGGCCGCCGGTGGCGTCGGCAATCTTCTGGAGCGTGTCGTCGCCGCGGTCGCGGCTGGGGCTCACATTGGTTGAGATCGCGTAGACGACCGTCGCGGCCCGCTGGCATTCCTTGATCGCGTCTTCCACGTAGGCGTGCGACTGGTTGTCATCGCCGTCGGAAATGACGATCATGGCCTTGCGTGCGGGCTCATGGTTTGTGGTGGCGTCGAGCATCTTCTCGTGGCAGCCCTGGTAGAGCGCGTCAAACAGCGCGGTTCCTCCGCCGGAGTGAAGGCCGTTGATGCCGGTCGTGAGCGAGTCGAGGTTCGCCGTCCAGTCCTGCTTGAAGTCCGGGGTCAGATCGAAGCCTTCAATGAAGGCTTTATCGCTCTTGGGACGCAGAATCTGCAGCAGAAACTCCGTCGCGGCCTGCTGCTCGAAAGCGAAGCGCTGCCGGATCGACGTGGATGTGTCGATAACCATGCCGACCCGCAACGGCAGGTTGGTGTCCTGCTCAAAGCGATACAGCCGGGCGGGTGCCTTGCCGTCGTCGAGCAGGGCGAAGTCGTTCTGCTTCAGGTCCTCGATGAAGTGGCCGTGGCGGTCGGTGACGGTAAAGGTGAGATCGACCTCGTTAACGCGGGTCTGGATGGTGAAGCCGGGGGTCTGCGGGGCGACGGGCGCTGCCGGCGCGTTCTGAGGAGTGGCCGCGGCCGGGTTCTGCGGAGTTTGCGCAGGCGCAGAACTCGAAATCGAAGGCGTCGGCGTTTGTGACTGCGCCCGAAGCGCGGCAGGGACGGCAAACGGAGCAAAGCCACAGAGAATGAGCGCAACAAGGGAGGGCTGAAAGGTCATTGGCGTGCAGCCATTCTACAGTTCAGCCTCCATGCAACGGAGCAGCGCGCCCGTGAAACTTGGAGACCCGGGCCCACTCCGTCCCGGTTTGCTCGAACCGGCACTCGCCTTCCTGCGTATACCTTCTCCGATGACCTTTTTCAAAAACCGCCGGCTGTTCACAACTTCGCGCATCTCCTACCTTTTTTGATCGCGGTAAGCCTGTTCTACTTCACAGGCCTGCCCGGGTCCGCGCAGGCACCGGCCTCTGCCCCCATGCGGATCGACGTCGATGCGACCCAGGTTGCGCGCCGCCTGATCCACTCGCACGTGCACATCCCCGTCTCCGGCACACAGGTCACCCTCTCGTACCCGCTCTGGAACCCTGGGGATCACGCGCCTATCCAGAACGTGGGCCAAATCGGCAGCCTTGCGCTTCATGCGGGTGGCAGGCTTCTCTCCTGGAGAAGAGACCTGGTCGACCTCGATGCGTTCCACGTCGACGTGCCGCAGGGCAGCACGGCGATCGACGCAGATTTCGACTTCTTTCTGCCCGCGCCCGGAGACGCGTTCGCGGACTCCTCCGCGCACCTGCTGGTTCTGCGCTGGAGCCTGTACACCCTGTACATTGCAGGGCAGCCGGTCCGCGGCATCCCGGTCGAGGCATCCATAACCCTGCCGAAAGGCTGGCAGTGGAGCACCGCGCTCCCCGTGGCGCAGGCGTCTGGAAATACGCTGCGCTTCCAGCAGGCCTCGCTCGAAACCGTAATCGATTCACCCGTGCTCTCGGGCCAGTTCATGCGCCGGATCGAACTCACCCGTGGCCAACCGTTTGCGCACGAACTGGACGTTGCCGCAGAGCGTGAAAGCGACTTGCCGACGGAGCAGGAGGTCGCCGAGCACTATGGACGGCTGATCGAGCAGGCGCAGCGCATGTTTGACAGCGAGCACTACCGCGGCTACCGCTTCCTGGTAGCGGCGAGCGACTACACGACGCCCGGCGGCGGTTTTGAGCATGCGGAGTCGAGTGACACTCGCGTTCCCGCTCACTTCTTCCATGAACCGCGCCGCGCCCTCACCATGGGCGACCTGCTGCCGCACGAGTACGCGCACTCCTGGAACGGCAAATATCGCCGCCCCGCGGATCTGTACCCGGACGACTACCAGCAGCCGGAGCGGACCGACCTGCTCTGGGTTTACGAAAGCCTTACCGACTACCTTGGTGTGGTCCTGGCAAGCCGAAGCGGCTTTCGGTCCGACGTCGACTCGCGCGAGTACTGGGCCGCCATCGCCGCCAAGGTGGACCACGAAAGCGGCCGCACCTGGCGCAATATGCAGGACACCGCCGACAGTGTTCCCCTGACCATGAACGAGCTGTTCTTCGCGCCGCCGGGCTGGTCCTCGTGGCTGCGCATGCTCGACTATTACGACGAGGGCGCGCTGCTCTGGCTTGAGGCAAACGAGATTATTGTCGAGCAAACCCACGGGCAGCGGTCGCTCGAAGACTTCCTCCGCAGCTTCTACGCGGGCGAGGACGGCGTTGTAAGAGTGAGCACCTATCAGGAGCAGGACGTGTTCCACGCGTTGAACGCGGTTGCCCCCTACGACTGGAGCGGCTTCTTTAAGGAGCGCCTGACCTCGCACAACCCGCACGCGCCGCTAGGCGGTCTCGAGCGGAGCGGGTGGAGCCTGGTTTACACGGCGGAGCCAAACACTTTCATGACCGCCGCTCGTCCGGACGGGCTGGGCGGTCTGATGAACTCCATTGGCCTCTCGATCGGCAATGACGGCGCAGTCGCGGATGTGCTGCGCGGCGGCCCTTGCGACGCAGCCGGTATGATGCCCGGGATGAAGGTGGTTACCGTAAATGGCCAGCCGTGGTCGCCAGCCGGGCTGCTTGCAGCGATCGCGGCGAGCGCGCACACGCCGGAACCCATCCGGATGGAGGCAGAGTTGGCTGGTGTTTCGCAGGCGTTTCCGGTCGCGTACGCCGGCGGGCCGCGGTACCCGCACCTCGAGCGCATCACCGGGCGCGTTGACGACCTGACAAAGGTTCTGGCTCCTCTGCCTGCGCGTGCACCATGACGCGCGTCTCCGGACGTATTTCGCGTGAACCACTCACCCCGTCAAGACTGGGAGTGTTAGTCCTTATCCATGAAGATCACGCGGATCTCGTCCCACGCCCACCAGCTAACCCGCCTCGGCTTGATCAACTGCTATTTGGTCCAGGAATCCGACGGCTTCACCCTGATCGACACCACGATCTCGGGCTCCGGCAAGGACATCCTTGCCGCCGCACAATCGTTCGGCGCACCCATCCGGCGCATCCTGCTGACTCACGCCCACGCTGATCACGTCGGCTCGGTCGATGAGCTTGCCAGGCGTCTGCCCGGCGTCGGCGTCGCCATCAGCGAACGCTCGCTGCCGCTGCTGCAGAGGCCGGCCGACAAGTCTCTCCGCCCGGGCGAGCCGAAAGGCAAGATCCGGGGCGGCCTCCCTGGCATCGTCACCCCAGTCACGCACCTCGTCGAGGACGGCGAGCTGTTTGGCTCGCTCCGCTGCATCCACACTCCCGGGCATATCCCCGGCCACTTCTCTTACTTCGACGAGCGGGACGGAACGCTGTACGCGGGCGACGAACTCGTGGCCATTGGACGGCTCGCTATCTGCGGCTGGACCCCGTGGTATTTCCCTCTACCTACCCTTGTCATGTGGTCCAAGCCCCTCGCCCTTGAAAGCGCCCGCAAGCTGCTCACCTACCCCACGCAGCGCTTCGCCTGCGGCCATGGAGCGATTCGGCAGGGCGACCCTGCCGCTCTCGCTGCCCTCGTGGCGCGAGCGTCCAGGTAGCCCTCGCCTCGAAACGCTCAAGGCTTACGCGTAAGCCGCTGCTGTCGAGTGCCTCCTCATTCCTGCATGGCGCCGCCAGCGGGAGTTCGGATGACCTTAAAGGAGGCTGCCGTTCGGGGTGTCCTGCGCCCGGGCCGCAGCCTCAGCCTTGGCCAGGTCTGCCCATGGCCTTGGGCCGATATGCATCATGAAAAATTGATCCACTTGCAGGTGCTCGCGAGCCACGGCCGCGGTAAGTTCCGTCACGGTTTGCGGATAGAAGAAGGAACCGTCTTCGTTGAGCTGAAACGGATCGCTCCCGTACAACAAATGGTGCTCAGGGAAGAACACCATCATCTGGCGCTCGCTGGTTTCTCCGCGAATCGGGTACAGCTCCATCCGGTTTGGCCCTGTTCCCAGAACGGTTTTGCCGTGGACAAGGTGGAAGACTGCCTGGCGCGGAGCACGCTGCTGCGCATCAGGCTTGCTGGTGTGTGGCGCGGTAATAACCCGGTCGAGAACAGGTTGATTTAAGTCCAAAGCATAGATCGGAATGCCCTGCGCAACACACTCCCGAATACCTGCCAGGTGCGGCCAGGAGTCAGAGGTCGTGATGACTGCCTTGATGGGCTGATCGGGAAAACGGCGGCGCGCTTCGGCGATGATTTTCGCGGTGTAGCCGGAGGAGATGGGCGCTTCCAGAATGACGACGCCGTCGTCCTGGCGCACAAAGGTCGCATTCCACGATCCGGGAATGAGAACAATGCCCGGCGCCAACTCGCGCGCGGGCTGCTTCGGGTCGCCGAGCGGCCTGGCGTCCAGATCGGTTACGGGAGCGTTCGGCCGGTACCTGGCGCGTACTTCCTCCGGAATGGTCAGGTCAGCCTCAGGGAGCGCCTCGTCGATCTGCAGCTTGCGCACAACGAACATGCGATCCGGCAAGCCGTTGCTCTCGATGTTCCACTGCATCGGCATGTGAATACCGCCCTTGGCGAGCCACCACAAGCTGAAGTAGGTGCGCTCGGTCACATCGCCCAGAAAAGCCCAGTAGCCGCTGCGCGCGAGCGGGCCGGAATAGTCCACAGCTGTGGGCAGGTGCGTGTAGGCGTTCAGATACAGACGGACGGGCGCGTCATCCAGAGTGAAGGCGATCACGTTCTGCGGCACCGACTGCAACACCGTATCCGGCTCCACATGAGCGTCGGGCGCATCAAGCGCGGTCAGGAGCAGCCGCTCCGGACTCAGTGCCTCCCGTTCCCGCACAAGCTGCAATTGCTGCGGCGTGCCCGGGCTTTTCCCTCCGTCCGACACCTGCATCGCGACCTCGTGGTCCACGACTGTGCCCGACAGGAACTTGAAAACGGGGTAGACCTCGGCCTCAGACACACTGCGGTACCGATGGCCTGCCCAGTCGTGCGTTTCGCTGATCCTGTCGAACTCGGTAATGTACGGGCCTTCCGGCCGCTCGGACTCTTCCAGCTCATTGCGGTAGCCGGACGCTTCCCACTGGATGCTCTTGATCGACCGCAGCAGTTGCTCGCCCCCTTGCGCGTCCAGGGCCTGGTGAAGCAGCGTCCTTGATTGCACAGTGGAGTGCGGCTCAGCAGCAAGGACGCACGCTGGGAATATTCCAAAAATCAGGGCGCAGGAGAGCAGGTGCGATCGCATGGAAACCTCTCGGCTGCCAGCCTACCCCAGCTCCTCTACAGCGTCCAAAAATGCCAGCAGCTCCGGGGGGAGCGGCGCTTCAAACTTGAGCGGCTCGCCGGTGCGGGGGTGCGCAAGCTGGAGCTCAGCCGCATGGAGGAAGTTGCGCTCGAGCGAGACGGTGTCGAGCGCGCGCCGACGGCTCTTCTTGATGATTTTCTGCCCGTCTTCGGCGCGGATTTCCTTGGGCGCGCCGTACAGGTTGTCGCCCACCACGGGGTGGCCGAGCGAGCTCAGGTGGACGCGAATCTGGTGGGTGCGACCGGTTTCGATGCGCACCCGCAGCAGCGTGAATGGGCCAAAGCGGGTCGCAAGCCGGCGGTCGACCATGTAGTGCGAGATGGCAGTGCGCGCACCCTGTACGCGGCGCGTCGTCATGCGCGTGCGGCGGACGGCATCGCGGCCGATGGGCGCGTTGACGGTGCCGCGATCCTGCGGGAGGTGCCCGTGGACGAGCGTGATGTAGGTTTTGCGCAGGGCGCGCTCGGCAAACATCGCGGAAAGCTTCGCGTGGGTGCGGTCGTTGCGCGCTACCAGGATCAGCCCGCTGGTTTGCCGGTCAAGCCGGTGCACGATGCCCGGGCGCAGCGGGTCGCCGCCGCCTGAACTTAATTGGTCAGCCTGGCCATAGTGGTGAAGGAGCGCGTTGACGAGCGTTCCGCGGTCGCGGGCGCGGCTTTGCCGGGGGGCGGGTTCCG
>CAXUDF010000060.1:0-7888 GCA_964249695.1 uncultured Acidobacteriaceae bacterium | reverse complement strand
TGCACCAGCATGCCTGCCGGCTTGTTAATCACCGACAGGTCCGCGTCTTCGTAGATGATGTCGAGCGGGATCGCTTCCGGGGTCGCCTTGAGCGGCGGCAGCACCGGCTCGCGCAGCACCTCTACCTGCTCGCCGCCTTCGAGCCGGAGCGAAGGCTTGGCGCCGGCGCCGTCTACAAGCACGCTTCCCTGCTCCAGCAGCAGCTGCACTCGGGAGCGGCTTACGCCGTCCAGCTGCGCGGTGAGCCAGCTGTCCAGGCGGAGCCCGGCAGCGTCGGCCGGGACGGTGTGCTGCGATAAAGCCATAGGTTCAAGCGTAGCAGGGGGGCCGGACCGGCCGGCCTCTACTCTATGTGCTTTATCCCTTGTGCCCCGGGCCGTCTATGCCGGAGGGCCAGTCCAGCATGTTTGCCGATGGAGGCGGCGGAGGGGGCGCGGTTGGCGCAATCAGATTGTGCTCCGTCATCCACTGGCGCAGCAGCAGCGGCCAGCCGGCCAGCTGCGGGATGTCGCCGCACAAGCCGCAGCCGTGATTGGCGAAGTCGAAAATGTGCAGCTCTGCCGGGACCTGCTGCGCCTGCAGGGCAGAGTACATGGCCACCGAGTTGCCGGCCGGCACCACCGGGTCGCCGCTGGTGGCGAATAGAAAGGTCGGCGGCGTTGCGGCGGTCACGTTGAACTGCGGCGAAAGCTGGTGCGCCAGTGACGGGTCGGGCGCGGAGCCCAGCAGGGCTTTGACCGAGTCGACATGGGCCAGAGGTCCTTCCATGCTGATGACGGGATAGGAGAGGATGGCGAAGTTCGGCTGGCAGTCGAGCCCGCTCAGGCCGGTGCCCGGCTGGTCGCTGACGTGGCAGTTGGTGGCCAGCACAGCGGCAAGATGGCCGCCCGCCGAGGAGCCCCATACGCCGATGCGGTCGGGGTCGATGTTGTAGTCGGCGGCATGGGCGCGGATCATGCGCATGGCCGTGACCCCGTCGACGATGGGCGCGGGGAACTTATAGGGTGCGACGCGGTAGTCGAGCACAAAAGCGGCAACGCCCTGCGCGTTGAGCCACTCGGCGTACTGGAAGCCCTCATGGCCGAGTGCAATGGCGGAGTAGCCGCCGCCCGGCAGGATGAGCACCGCGGCGCGCGAGCTTGGCGCGGCCGGCAAAAACGGATACAGCCGGGGCCGGTCGGCCTCGCCGTGGCCCAATGCGCCGGGCGCGCCCTGCGGGTAGAGAAAGATTGGGGCGGGGATGCGGCCGTTCGGCGGAGGAGGCAGGGGCGGCGGCCCCTGGGCCCGTGTGCCGCGGCCCGCGGCCGCAGCGGCGAGAAAGACAAGCAGGGCGGAGGCGAGCGAAAGGAAGACACGGCTGCGGAACGAGCTTCGAGCGGCGAACTTCATGCACATACAGATGCCGAGCTCCCGCCGGAAGCAC
The DNA here is from genome assembly GCA_964249695.1 of uncultured Acidobacteriaceae bacterium. Taxonomy (GTDB): domain Bacteria; phylum Acidobacteriota; class Terriglobia; order Terriglobales; family Acidobacteriaceae; genus EB88. The sequence goes on along the minus strand of CAXUDF010000060.1, from coordinate 6,465 downwards.
TTGTATTTTGCCGGGCTCGGCCGGGGCGGGTCGAAGCCTGAAGCGGCGAGACGCTTCGCACGATGCGGGGCAGCAAGCCGGGCTATGAATTACGCGCAGGATCACGCGCAGGATCACGCCTGCAGCGAGGCCAAGAACCACGGGCGACGTACGGGCGACGTACCGGCGCCGCTCTGATTTGCGATACTCAGGTGCTGCAGGCCGGTCCAGTTTGTTCACTCTGGCACCTACGCTCTGGCACCTCACTGGATGACACGTCTCCCTCTCAGCACTCCGAAACCCGGCAGCACGCCACTTTCTCTGGTGGATCGCGCATTGCTGCGTCTGCTGCAGTTGTACGGAGCGCTGGCGCTCGTGGCGCTGGCGCTGGTGCCGCTGCGTTTTTTGCCGGCCGAGGATGCCGTGATCCTGTGGGAGTACAGCCGGAACCTTGCTGAGCATGGCTCGATCACGTTTATTGCCGGAGGGCCGCGGGTAGAGGGCGCGACAGACTTTGGCTGGATGGTGCTCGTTGCCGGCGCGATGCGGTGCGGCATCGCGCCGTTCTCCTTCTCGGCAGCCGCCAATACGGCGGCGCTGCTGCTGCTCGGGCTGGTGCTGCTGCGGCTGGCCCGGCAGCAGGTGACGGCCGGTGGACTGCTGCTGGTCGCAGGCGCGGCGGCGCTGTTTCGCCAGATCTTTGCGGCGGCGTCCGGCTTCGCGGTGCTTGAAAATGCGCTGCTGCTGGCACTGCTGGTTCTGCTGATCGAGCGCCGCCGAACAGCGCCGGCCGCGGGTACGGCGCTGCTGCTCTGCCTGCTGCGGCCGGATGGCATTGTGTTTGCAGTTCCACTGCTGCTGTACCTGCTGATGCAGGAGCGCGGGCGACGCGCGGCCTCTCTCGCGCTAATCGCAGCGCTTTTCGTCCTGCCGGGGCTCCTGTATTTCGCCTGGCGCTCCCATTACTTTGGCGAGCTGCTCCCGCTGCCTTTTCTCGTCAAGGCAGACTTCCGGCGCGATTTTGGCGTGCTGGTCGGCGGTTCGGTTCGGGCCAGCCTGGTGCCGCTTCTGTTTACCCTTGCGGCCATTACGCCTGTGCTGCTTGTTCCTGCCCGCAGACGCACCAATCTTCAGCTCGCGGCCGCGTTGATCGGCGTACCGACCCTGTTTTTCTGGTGCGTCCGGCTTGACCAGAACGTAGGCTCGCGCTTTTTCTACTATCTTCCGGTCGCGGTAGCGATTTTGCTGGCGCGCACCTGGCCGGAGCTGGGGACGCGGCGCGTCCTGGCTTTTCGGGTCGCGTTTGGGGCCTGGCTCGTGCTGCTGGCCGCGCCGCTTTACCGCGAGTCGCTGACCTTCCGGTACATGCAGTTCGGCAACGTGCGGGGCATCGCCGAGGCGCTGGCGCGGCTGCCGCACAAGGGAACCATGCTCGCGTCGGAGGCGGGGTTTGTGCCGTTCTACTCCGGGTGGCCGGCGGCGGACCCGTGGGGGCTGAACACGCCTGAGTTTGCCCACCGATTTTTTCAGGCAGGCGATGTCGGGCGGATCGGGGCAGACCTGATCGTGACCCATCCCGACCTTGGGGACCGATGCGCCGCGCCGCTGGCTTCACGTGAGAGCTTTCCCGATAGGTCGTGGCCGCACATGACCGCAAACATCGTGGCCGGTGCAGAGGCGGACGGGTATGCGCTGTGGCTGACGCCGTACGGGTCGGAGTTCTACCGGCGCAGCAAGCACTGGAGCGGGTATGGGGGTGTGACGGGGGACCGGGAGTGCTGGTTTGTCCGTCGGGGCTCGCAACTTGCTCCAGAGTTGGAGCAGGTTATGCGGGAGCATGGGGGCGTGGGGCCGGAGATATCGGTAACGCTGGAGGAAGGACGCAGGTAAACGGATCGGCCGCGGCTACATGACGAGCGCAACGCGCTCCAGCTCAGCCTGCATGCAGTCCGGCTCACACTGGCCGCCGTCCATGCGGATCACTGCATCCTGGATCAGGCGAGCGTTGGCGCCGTAACCGCGTCCGTTCAGGAAGGCCGCCAGCAGCTCCGAGGCCTGGAAGGTATCGATATCCGTTTGCATCAGCACGGCACGCAAGGCACCCAGGTCATTGCTGTCGAACTTCTCAACGCACTTGGAATCCTTCATGCCAGCTCTCCCGTTTCCTGTCCGAAAGTGTCCGAAAGTTGCGTTCTCCCGTGCGGATACCCATTAGGAGCAGGAAAGTGCGTGCAGTGTTGTAAGTTGACCATCTTTTGTGTGCCCGGATGTGAAACAGCTATGTCCCGGCTTCCCGGTTTGGCTCGCCTTCCGTCGCAATCAGGACAGGAATGCCGTCGCGCACGGGGTACCTGCGGCCGCAGCTGGGGCAGGCGATCTCGTTTGGCAGGGCCCGCAGTGGACCGTGGCACACCGGGCAGGCCAGAAGCGCAAGCGCGGCAGCGGAGATGGGATGGGGGTCGGGCGGCATCCCTCCATTTTATGGTTTGCTCTGTACAGGGATGGGGGCGGTTCGGGCGAGACCCTTCAACAGGAGCGCGATGCTGCGGGTAGGGCTGACGGGCGGGGTGGGCAGCGGGAAAAGTGCGGTGGCGCTGGTGTGGGCCGAGGCGGGGGTGCCGGTGCTGCAGGCCGACGCGCTGGGCCGCGCGATGATGGAGCCGGGTGAGCCGGTCTACCACGCGATCGTCGAGCAGTTCGGGGCCGGGGTGGTCGAGCCCGGCGGGCAGCTGGACCGGGCAGCGCTGGCACGGGAGGCGTTTGCGGGCGGGCGTTTAGCTGAGCTGAACGCGATTGTGCACCCGGCGGTGATCGCCGCGCAGGACCGCGAGCTGGACCGCCTGGAGGCAGAGGGGCGGGAGCGGATCGCGGCGGTCGAGTCGGCGCTGATTCTTGAAGCGTCGGGCGAGCTGCCGGGTCCGCGTGGCCAGGCCCCGGCGACCGCGCCCGGCTGGCGCCGGCGCTTTGGCGTGCTGGTGCTGGTTGCGGCGCCGGAAGATGTCCGCGTGGAGCGGTTTGTGCTACGCGTGGGCGGCCCGGACGCGAGCGAAGCCGAGCGCGACCGCCTGCGTGAGGACGCGCGCCGGCGCATGGCGGCGCAGCTGCCCGAAGCCTCCAAGCGCCCCCGCTGCGACTACGTAATTGAGAACACCCGCACGCTGGTGCTGCTGCGTCGGGAGGCGCTGCGGGTGCTGGCGGCGCTGCGCGAGCGTGCCGAGAGCGGTCCCCGTATGCCACCGTCGCGGTGACAATCAGCCTCTTTACACCCTCTTCACAACCGTATGGCAGTCTCTTCAAAGTCCAGAACCGCGCGGCCGCTGCCATTTTTATGGGCGCAGGGCGCCCGGCTTACCGGCGCGGTCTGGTTCTGTAACCACTTCAGGAGAGTTCATGCCAGTACGCCCCACGCTTGCCCGCGCGACCGGCGCTTTTGCGCTCGCACTCGCTGCCCTGCCCGGCCTCCACGCGCAAACCGCTGTTGACGGTGCGATCGGCGGCACCATTCTTGACAGCTCGGGAGCTGTTGTCAGCGGTGCGCAGATCACTGTGCGCAACAACAGCACAAATGCGCAGACCGCGCTGACCGCGGACGAGTCCGGGTACTTCCGGGCGCTGCATCTCGATCCCGGCACCTACAACGTCGCAGTCACGGCGCCCGGGTTTGAAGGCTACCAGTCCATCAATGTGGTTGTGCAGGTGGGCGTGTTCACAACGCTGCACCCACAGCTTGCCGTTGGCTCGAGCTCGCAGGAAATCAAGGTCACCGATACGGCGCCGATTGTGAACACAACGTCTCCGGACTTTGCGGACGTGATCGCGCAGGACACAGTGCACAACCTGCCGGAGAACAACTATCGCTGGTCAGCCTTTGCGCTGCTAACGCCGGGCGTGGTGAATGACTCGAGCGGCTTTGGGCTGCTGAGCTTCCGCGGCCAAAGCACCCTGCTCAACAATGTGGAGGTCGACGGCACGGACGACAACCAGGCCTTTTTCTCAGAGGAGCGCGGCCGTACCCGCGCGGGCTACTCGACCATCAAGGAATCGATTGAGGAGTTCCAGGTAAATACGGCCGACTACTCGTCAGAGTACGGCCGGGCGGCCGGCGGCGTGGTGAACTCGGTGACCAAGAGCGGCGGCAATGCCCTTCACGGCGAAGGCTACCTGTTTGACCGCGACAGCGCCTGGGCGGCGGTCAACCCCACGGTGGTGCACCCGGTCCCGCTGCCGGGCGGGGGTGAAACGACCGCGGCGTTCAAACCGACCGACCTGCGCCGCCAGTACGGCTTTACCGTGGGCGGCCCGTTCATTAAGGACAAGCTGTTCTTCTTCTTTGCCGGGGATCGCTTTTTCCACGACTTTCCGGCTGCGGCGACGATCACCGGAGCGACCGCGAACAGCAACTTCTATGCGGCTCCAGACGCTGCCCTGCCGGCCGGACAGGTCTGCGGCGGCACGGGCAAGGCGGCCGTGACCAAGTACGCCGACCAGCAGGTGTGTGCGCTCTCCAGCAATACCGGCCAGGCCTATGCGGCGGTGCTGCCCTTTTACGCAAGCGCGGTGACCGGGCCTGCCGGGCTGACCAGCCTGCTCGGGACCGAGCCGCGCACCGGCTCGCAGACCATCTGGTTCCCGAAGCTGGACTGGCAGGTGAACGCGAAAAATCACGTCGCGGTCGAGGGCAACCGGCTGCGCTGGATCTCGCCTGCCGGCATCCAGACCGGGGCCGCGGTGGCGGACGGCCTGGCCAGCTTCGGCAATGATTATGTCCGCGATACGTGGGGCGTCGCGAAGCTCGACACGCTGTTTACGTCGACGATCACGAACGAGGCGCGCTACTCCTACGGGCGCGACTTTGAGTTTGAGGACAACCAGACGCCGACGCAGTACGAGCAGACGAACCTGACCACGCTCGGGCAGAACACCCAGGGGCTGCCGCCGAACGTGACTCTGCAAAGCCTTTTTGCCTTTGGGACACCGCTGTTTCTGAACCGCGGCGCCTACCCGGATGAGCGCCGCTGGCAGGTGGCTGACACGGTCGACGTGGTGCGCGGCAATCATGACATCCGCTTCGGCGGGGACGTGCTGCACACGGACGACCGGCTCTCGAACCTGTACGACCAGTTCGGCGGGTACGCGTACAACGGCAATCTGGCGCTGGGGAACTATCTGGCTGACTTGAACCTGGCGCAGGCCGGCAAGACCGCGCAGCACTACACGCAGTACACGCAGGGCGCGGGGCTTGCGGGCATCGACTTCACGACGTTTGACTACTCGGCCTTTGTGCAGGACCAGTGGAAAGCGACGCGCCGGCTTTCACTGACCGGCGGCGTGCGCTGGGAGTATGAGCAGTTCCCGGGCACGCAGCTCGCGAACCCGGCGCTGCCGCAGACGCACGTGCTGCCCAGCAACCCGGGCAACGTAGGCCCGCGCGTCGGCTTTGCGTACGAGGCGACCAGCGACGGCAAGACCGTGATCCGCGGCGGCTACGGGATATTTTTTGCCCACGCCATCAACTCGACTATTTACCAGGCGCTGATCGGCACGGGGACGACCGGGGCCAATGGAGCGCAGATTAACCCGCTGTACAACCCGGGGCAGGCAAATGCTCCGAGCTTTCCGCACATTATCCCGACCGCGACACTGGAAGGGGCGAGCGGTACGCCGACCGCGGCGTACTTCGACGGCAACTTTAAGCTGCCGGAGGTGCACCAGGCGGACCTGACGGTGGAGCAGCAGCTGGGGCCGAATGACGGATTCAGCGTGTCGTGGCTGGGCTCGTGGGGCCGGCGTTTGCCGGACTTTGTCGACACCAACCTCCCGAAGCCGACCTCGGTCACGTTTACGGTCGATGACCCCAACCACGTGTCGCCGCTGCCGAATGGCTACAGCTTTGCCGCAAACACGTTTGTGGGTGCGCGCCCCAACCTGAAGTTCGGCCCGATCACCGACATTTTCTCGGGCGTGACCTCGAACTACGAGGCGGTGGCGTGGCAGTACCAGCATCGTTTTGCACAGTTCTTCTCGATCAACGGCAACTTCACCTGGTCGCATGCGCTGGATTACGGCGTGAACAACACAACCGGCGCTGCCACGAGCGCTCTGCTTGACCCGACGAACCTGCGCCTGGATTATGGCAACTCGCCGCAGAACGTGCCGACCCGCGGCGTTGTGTACGCGATTGCGGACCTGCCGTACCACGTCAAAGGCCCGCTCGGGTACCTGGTGAATGACTTTGAGATCGCGCCCGACTTTCAGGCGCAGTCGGGCCTGCCGTACTCACTCGGCATCAGCGGCTCGGCCGCGAAGCTGACGGTAACGCCGGGGCAGCCGACGCAGACGATCATCAACACTGCTTCGTTCAACGGTTCGGGCGGATCGAACCGCGTACCGGGGATCGACCGCAATGCGTATCAGCAGCCCCGGATCAACCTCCTCGATCTTCGGCTCTCGAAGCGCGTGGTCGTGCAGGAGCGCTACCGGCTCGAG
>CAXUDF010000059.1:0-18589 GCA_964249695.1 uncultured Acidobacteriaceae bacterium | reverse complement strand
CAAGATTTAGTGGCGGGGACGACGGGGCTCGAACCCGCGACCTCTGCCGTGACAGGGCAGCGCTCTAACCAACTGAGCTACGTCCCCACTTGCCAACCTGAGCCGATGAGCCGGCTGCAAGGTTTGCGTATGCCCGGGTGCATCCGCTCTCAGAATAGTAGCAGAATGCACCTCGCTTCGCGGGCGCGGCTGCTGTTCGCGCCCCGCAGGGAAGGGTGGGAAGCGGGCTCCTGCTACAAAGCAGAAAACGCCGCGCCACCGGGCGACATCGTACCGGCACATGAAGCTGGTGATCTTTGGACTCGCTCTGTCTTCCTCCTGGGGAAACGGCCACGCAACGCTGTGGCGCGGCCTGCTGCGAGCCCTCGCCGCACAGGGCCATACCATCACGTTTTTCGAGAAAGACCTTCCGTACTACGCGGCGCATCGCGACGCTTGGCCGCAGCCGGCAGGGGTCAAGCTGGTGCTCTACAACGATGCGCAGCAGGATGCCCAGCGCATTGCGCAGGAGCTGCGCTCGGCAGACGTTGCCATCGTCACCAGCTTTTGCCCGCAAGGGGCGATCCTTGCCGAACGCGTTCTGGCCTCCGGTGTTCCGGTCACGTGCTTTTACGATCTCGACACGCCGGTCACGCTCGAGGCGATTGCTTCCGGAAGCGCGGTGGAGTACCTGCCAGCTGGCGGCCTCGGCGGCTTTGATCTGGTGCTGTCGTATACGGGCGGCCCCGCGCTCGACGCGCTCAGCCGCCGGCTCCACGCGCAGCGCGTCGCGCCGCTGTACGGCTTTGTGGACCCGGCAGCACACCAGCCCGCTGACCCGGACCGTGCGTTTGTCTCGGACCTCTCATACCTGGGGACCTATGCCGCAGACCGGCAGGCAAGGCTCCAGGAGCTGCTGCTTGAGCCCGCGCGCCGCGCCCCTTCGCGACGCTTCCTGATCGGCGGCGCCATGTATCCGCAGGATTTTCCCTGGGCAGACAACATCTTCTTTGTGCGGCACGTCGCGCCGGAGCTGCACCCGGCATTCTTCTCCTCCAGCCGACTTACGCTCAACATCACGCGCGCGGCGATGGCGGCATACGGCTGGTGCCCGTCCGGGCGCTTATTTGAGGCTGCGGCCTGCGGCGCACCGTTGCTGACAGATGTGTGGGAGGGCCTGGAGACGTTCTTCACGCCCGGCGAGGAGATCCTGCTGGCGCGGAGCGCGGAGGACGTGCTCGCTGCCCTGGATCAATCGCCTGAGCAGCTGCGCCGCATGGCCGCGCGGGCACGCGACCGCGTGCTTGCCGAGCACACGGCTGCCCACCGCGCCCGGCAGCTTGAAGCACTGCTGCAGGCTGCCGCTGCGCCGCTTGTGGCAGAAAGGTAGCGCGCTATGTGGGGGGTGATCCCGGCCGCGGGCCGCGGCAGCCGCATGCAGCCGCTTGCGTTTTCAAAGGAGCTGCTGCCTGTCGGCACGCGTGTTGAAATGCATGCGTCCGGCCCTGTTGAGCGGCCGCGCGCGGTGAGTGAGTACCTGCTTGAGCGCATGATCCGCGCAGGCGCGACGCGCTTCTGCTTCATCATCTCTCCCGGCAAGTCCGACATCCTGGAGTATTACGGCGCTGCGTTCGCGGGCGTCCCCATCTGCTACGTCGTGCAGCCCGCACCGGCGGGGCTGTGCGATGCCATCTTCTGCGCGGCATCACTGGTCGACAACGCGGTAGGGGAAGAGGTGTTGCTGGGTTTGCCCGATACGGTGTGGTTCCCCGAGGACGGGCTCGCGCTATTGCCCGCAGGTGTGCTCGCGTTTCTGCTCTTCCCTGTCGACCGCCCGCAGCTGTTCGACGCGGTGGTGCTTGACCGAGCCGGCGCGGTGACGCGCATAGAGGTGAAGCAGGCGCAGCCTGCGTCCTCGCTTGTGTGGGGTGCGGTGCGTATGCCGGGCAGCGTCTTCCATGCGTTGCGCGCGCTATGGCAGCAGCCCGCGCGCGGTGACGAGTACCTGGGCACACTGGTGAACGCATGGCTCGCAATCGGCGGCCGCGCGGTCGGCGTTGCAGCCGGCACGCGCTATGTGGACACGGGCACACCGCACGGCTTTCGTGAAGCATTGCGCCTGCTTGATGAGAGCGGCGAAGCGGGTTCGCGCTAGTGCTGCACTCATCTGTCGCAGGATGAGTCACATTCTTCTCCGCCGCGGCAGACACGTTTCAGTAGCGTGTCATCCCATGCTGTGATACACAGACGCAACACTATGTTTTGCCTACGGCAGCGGGTAAGAACGGGAACTAGAAGCATACGGGGAGGATGGAGACCATGGCACTTTCAAAGACAACGCAGGACCACAACGAGATACGTTCCTGGGCTGAAGCGCGCGGCGGTAAACCGGCCGAGGTCGCAAGCACAAGCAAGGATGGGACAGGCATTTTAAGGATTGAGTTTCCGGGTGCGACGAACAGCAACGACTCCAATCTTGAAGAGATTCCATGGGAGCAGTTCTTTGAGAAGTTCGACGCGAGCGGGCTTTCACTCATATATCAGGACGTCACCGTGGAGGGCGCGCAAAGCAACTTCAACAAGCTGGTGTACCCGGAGAACCTGAGCACGAGCGCAAAAAAGGGAGCACGCAAAACAGCAGCGAAGAAGACTGCGGCTAAAAAAACCGCAGGGAAGAGCGCCGCCCCTGCGAAGAGCGCGAGCAAAGCAGCAGGCCGCAAAACGACCGAGACCAAGCCCGCGGCGCGCAAGGGTGTAGCAACGAAGACTACAGCGAAGGCAGCCGCGAAGAAGTCGCCAGCCAAGAAGACAGCTGCCAAAAAGACTGCACCGGTCAAGGCTGCGGGCACCAAGTCAACGGCAAAGAAGGCAGCGGCGAAGGCGCCTGCAGCGCGCAAGACCTCTGCAAAGAAAGCTGCGCCCGGCACGACGACGCGCCAGAGCGCCGCTACGAAAAAGACGGCATTGAAAAAGACGGCAGCGAAGAAAACCGCAGGCGCAGGGGCGCAGCGGGCGGCTGTCGCCATCAAGAAGAAAGCAGGGGCAGCGAAAAAGTCCGGCAAGCGCTAGCGCGAGGCACTTTCACGTCGAGCCCGCGGCCAGCACCGCGGGCTTTCCGCTGCTACACTCTGTCCAGCTTGGATGAATGGAGAACCGACGATGGCAGATGTAACGATTACGGTACGCCCGAACGGGCCGTTTCGCGTGGAAGGGCCGATCCGGCTGCTGGATGGAGCAGGCGGCGAGTGGAACCTGGAGGGCAAGCCGGCCGTATCGCTATGCCGCTGCGGGGCTTCGACGAAAAAGCCGTTTTGCGATGGAACGCACACCAAGATCGGCTTTGCCGGCGCAGAGGCTGCTGTGATCGAGCAGGACCCGTCCGCAGCGGCGGCAGTGAAGGGCGATAACGCACCCAAGCTCTAGGCGGCTTGCTCAACAGCGCGCGCGCTGAAGCCTCGGCCGGGGAGCAGCATCCCTTGAGTGAGAACCCTCTCATGGAAACCGCTCCCAGCCGCACTTTCAAGAGCAGCAAGCTTCGCTTCATCTCCCACCTGGTTCGCGAGTCGCTGCTGACACCCGTGTCGGGCGAGCAGCACCGCCCGGTAGCGCCCGCGCCGGGCGAGCTCGCGTTGACGTGGATCGGCCACTCGTCTTTCTTTCTGCAGTGGGCTGGCCTCAGCATCCTCATCGACCCTGTGTTTTCAAGCTTTCTGCTCCTGCTCAAGCGTCGGCGCAGGCCCGGAATACGACTGCGCGATTTGGCAGCCATCGACATGGTGCTGCTAACGCACGCGCACATGGATCATCTGGACCTGCCTTCCCTGCGCGCGGTTCTCCGGAACAATCGGCGCCTCGGTGCACAGGCACCGGTCGTGGTGACGCCGCGCGGCGTGGAGGATTTGGTCGCGCGGCTCGGCTTCCACGAGGTGCGTACGCTGGAGACCTGGGGAGCCACGGAGCTAGGCCAATTGACCGTCACACGCACGCCGGCGCGCCACTGGGGCGCTCGCTACTTCAACGATGTCGGGCGCGGCTACGGAGGCTACGTGCTTGCCGCCGAGGGCCGCTCGCTGTTCCACTGCGGCGACAGCGCGTACTTTCCCGGCTTCGCCGACATTGGCCAACGGCTCCGCCCCGAGATCGCGCTGCTGCCGATCGGGGCCTACTATCCCGACAGCTTCCGCTCCGTGCACACCAGTCCCGAGGACGCGCTTCAGGCGTTTCGCGACCTCGGCAGCCGGGTCTTTGTGCCGATGCATTACGGGACGTTCCGGCTTTCCCTCGAGCCGATGGAGGAGCCGCCCGTGCGGCTGCGCACCGGCGCGGCGCAAAGCGGCTTGCTGGACTGCCTGCTCATGCTTGAGGAAGGCCGAACACACCTGTTCCCGGGCCGCTGAAAGCACGGCGCGGTGACGCTCCTGTATGCTTCCCCAGAACCGCGCAGCCGTTTAGAAGCCGCGCGAGTGAAAGGGTTTACGGGCGGCATGGCTTTGAACTCTCTTCTTGTGAAAAGCTCCCTGGTCGGAGCGCTCGGCGGCCTTCTTTTCGGCTTTGACACTGCCGTGATTTCCGGCACGACGCACCAGCTTACCGAGGTGTTTTCTCTATCTGCCGGCCAGCTTGGGTTTACCGTCTCGATCGCGCTGTGGGGAACGGTGATCGGCGCGCTCACCTCGGGTCTGCTGGGGCAGCGTATCGGATCGCGTGAAGCGTTGCGCATCATGGCTGCCCTGTATGTCATCTCGGCTATTGGTACGGCGCTTGCGCCCAACTGGGCTGCGCTGCTGGCCTTCCGCTTCATCGGCGGCCTCGGCATTGGCGGGTCTTCTGTGCTGGGCCCCGTGTACATCGCGGAAATGGCTCCGGCGCGCATTCGCGGACGCCTGGTCGGGCTGTTTCAAATCAACATCGTGCTCGGCATCCTGCTCGCTTATGCGTCAAATTTCGCTCTCGAAAGCGCGCACCTGGGCGCGACGCTCTGGCGCTGGGAGCTCGGCGTTGCCGCTTTCCCTGCCATTGCCTTTGTGCTGCTGTTGTTCGGCGTCCCCCGCTCGGCACGTTGGCTGCTGACACAGAATCGGGTCGAGGAAGCCCGCGCGGCGCTGGGGCTGCTTGGCTCTCCAGACCCGCAGGCTGAGGTCGAGGAGCTGCGGCAGTCAATCCACGCGGACGCTGCACACACCAGCGCGCCGCTATTCACCCGCAAGCTGCGCCTGCCCATCTTCCTCGCTGTTTCCATTGGCCTGTTTAATCAGCTCGCCGGCATCAACGCAATCCTCTATTACCTGAACGACATCTTTCGCGCGGGCGGCTTTTCGAGCCTGTCGAGCGACGCGCAGTCGGTCATCATCGGCGCGGTCAACTTCTTTGCAACGCTGCTCGGCATGAGCCTGATTGACCGCCTCGGGCGGAAAACGCTGCTGCTGATCGGATCGGTCGGCACGTCGCTCGCGCTCGCCGGAGTGGCTTACGTCTTTATCTCGCAGCAGCACCTGCGCGCCCTGCTGGCGCTGCTGGTCGGCTTTATCTTCTTCTTCTCGATCTCGCAGGGAGCCGTGATTTGGGTGTACATCAGCGAGGTGTTTCCGACACGCGTGCGCTCCAAGGGACAAAGCCTGGGAAGCGGCTCTCATTGGGTCGCCAACGCGATCATCTCGTTCGCGTTTCCCGTCATCGCGAAGCATTCATCGGGGGCGCCCTTTGTCTTCTTCAGCGCGATGATGGTGCTGCAGTTTTTTGTTGTCTTGTTCTTTTATCCCGAAACCAAAGGCGTGTCGCTGGAACAGCTGCAGCAGCAGCTTGGTACGAACGAAGCCTGATTTCGCTTTTTCTTCGCTATACTGGAGAGGAAAGGCCGCCGTTTCCAACAGGTAGAAAGCACAGGATTTTGTGCAATCGGTAGCACCCGGCGCGACATCCAATCCACATGATGCTGGTGCAGCAAAAGCTTGAAATCCTGGCCGATGCGGCCAAGTATGACGCGTCGTGCGCGAGCTCCGGCGCCAAGCGCGAGGGCAATGGCAAGGGCGTCGGCCACTCCGATGGCATGGGTATCTGTCACAGCTACACACCCGACGGCCGCTGCGTTTCCCTGCTCAAAATCCTGCTGACCAACTACTGCACTTATGATTGCGTCTTCTGCGTGAACCGGGTGTCGAGCGATGTGAAGCGCGCTCGATTTACCCCGCAGGAAGTCGTCGACCTGACGCTCAACTTTTACAAGCGCAACTACATCGAGGGGCTGTTTCTCAGCTCTGGCATCATCCAATCGCCCGATTACACGATGGAGCAGCTGATCGAGGTCGCGCGCACGCTGCGCGAGGTGCATCACTTCGGTGGGTACATCCACCTCAAGGCGATCCCCGGCGCGAACGAGCTGTTGATCGAGCGCGCCGGCAAGGTAGCCGACCGCCTGAGCGCGAACATGGAGCTGCCAACGCAGGGGGACCTGGTGCAGCTTGCGCCGGACAAGAAAGTCGACGTCATTGAAGGAACGATGGCGCAGATTTTCGAGAAAAAGGCCGAGGCAGACGAGGCGCGCGCGCAGTCCCGCCAGGTTCGGTCCACCGGTCGCAGTACGTCCGCGGCCACAAAGTTTGCACCCGCAGGCCAGGGCACGCAAATGGTCGTCGGCGCCACGCCCTCGACCGATCAGCAGATTCTCGCAACCGCGTCGCACCTCTACAAGGCGTACGACCTCAAGCGCATTTACTACTCCGGCTTCAGCCCTTTTCAGCAGGCCGACGCGCGGCTTCCCATCAAGCCGGTGGCGCTCGTGCGCGAGCACCGCCTGTACCAGGCCGACTGGCTGATGCGCTACTACGGCTTTGAGGGCGCGGAGCTGACCACGCCCGACCAGCCGAACCTGGACCTGACGCGCGACCCCAAGCTGACGTGGGCTCTGGCGCATCGCGAGTTTTTCCCGGTGGATGTGAACCGGGCTTCGCGCGAGGTGCTGCTGCGCGTACCGGGGATTGGCTATCGCAACGTCGAGCGCATTCTGCGCATCCGCGCGTACCACCCGCTTACGCTGAACGACCTGAAAAAGCTGAACGTGCGGCTCAAGACCGTATCGCCATTTGTTACCACAGCAGACCACACCGCCGCGGTAGTGACGCTTGACTCGATCGCTCTGCCGGAAGCGGTGCTGGTGCCCGCGCAGATGCAGCTGTTTGACGCGGGTGCAGCGGCTGCGACAGGGCAGCTGTGAGCGCGGCGCTCGCCTACCGGATCCCCATAGCCCCGGAGTTCGCGGCGTGGCGTGCACGCGCCAGAGAGCTGCTGCACGCCGGCATCGCACCGGACGAGATCGAGCTGATCGATGAGGAAAGCGACAGTTCTTTAACGCTGGGCCTTGCGCCCGAGCCTGCGCCGCGTCCGGACCGTGCGGTCGCGCAACCGGCTGTGCCGAAGGCCTTTCTGGATCTCGCCGAAATCGCGGCCTGCCACAGCGATCCCGGCCGCTGGCAGCTGCTGTACCGCGTGCTGTGGCGGCTGCAGGCCGAGCGCAGCCTGATGAAGCACGAGCTCGACGAAGACGTCGCACGCATGCGCCGCATGGACGCTCAGGTGCGCCGCGACCTGCACAAAATGCACGCGTTTCTGCGCTTCCGCATGGTCCAGGACAAAGCGGAGGACGGCGGACGCGAGCACTACATCGCCTGGTACCGGCCCGACCACCGCATCCTGCCGCTCGCGGTTCCCTTCTTTGTCGAGCGCTTCCGCGTGATGCAGTGGACCATCCTGACCGAGCACGCCTCCGCCGCGTGGGACCCGGAAACCAGCCGCGTGGCCTGGGGACCCGGTGTTCCGCGCTCGCAGGCTCCGTCCGAGGATGAAGTGGAGTCGATGTGGCGGTCCTACTACGGGTCGATCTTTAACCCGGCTCGCCTGAACACACGCGCCATGCGGTCGGAAATGCCGGTACGCTACTGGGCGAACCTGCCCGAGCTCAACATCCTGCCCCAGCTGCTAACAGACGCGGACCACCGCGTAGGAACCATGATGGAACAGCAAAGCTCCCTGCTCGCCAACACCTATGTACCCGCAGCGCACACGCTGCCCGTGCTGCGCGAAGCGCTGCCCCGCTGCGAGGGGTGCGAGCTGTACAAACCGGCAACGCAGGCCGTTTTCGGCGCTGGCCTGGCACATGTGGCGCTGATGCTGGTCGGCGAGCAGCCTGGCAACGACGAAGACCTCGCCGGCAAGCCGTTCGTTGGGCCTGCAGGCAAGGTGCTCGACCAGGCGATCGAGGAGCTTGGCTTTGACCGCAGTGGCATGTACGTGACCAATGCCGTGAAGCACTTCAAGTTCGTGGAGCGCGGCAAGCGCCGCATCCACGAGTCGCCGAACCTGCGCGAAATTACGGCATGCCGGCCCTGGCTGCTGGCGGAGCTCGACGCCGTGCAGCCAAAGGTCGTGGTGTGCCTTGGCGCATCCGCGGCCAAATCGCTGCTGGGCGCCAAATTCGCGCTGATGAAGGATCGCGGCAAGATCGTCGAGTCGCCCTATGCGCCGCGCGTGATTGCGACCATCCACCCCTCGGCCGTGCTGCGGGCCGAGGGCGACTCCAAGCGCGTTCTCTATGAGTTCATCAAGCAGGATCTTGCCCTCGCCGAGCGGGTCGCCATGGCCGACGCAAAGTAGGCGCAGCGGAGCCAAAGCGGCGTCATCGGCACTCGCCAAAAAGAGCGTCATCCTGAGCGCAGCAAAGGATCTCCTTTGCGCAAGCAAGCACTCCCGCTGCCCTATCTGACCGCTAGAAGCTCACCTTCGGCGCATTGCGCGAGCCCTGGTCAGCCTGGAAAAGAGCATCGTCCGTGTGGAAGCCGGCGATCCCTGCCCACACACTTGCCGGGAACTGCTGAATGTAGGTGTTGTAATCACGCACATCGTTGTTGTAACGCCGGCGCTCTACCGCGATTCTGTTTTCCGTGCCTTCCAATTGGTCCTGCAGGCTAAGAAAGTTCTGGTTCGCCTTCAGGTCCGGGTAGCTTTCGCTCAGGGCCAGCAAGCGGCCGATCGCTCCATCCAGCCGGCTGTTTGCAGCGATCTTGCTTTGCGGGTCCTGCGCGTTCAACAAGCCCGCGCGCGCATTCGCAATGTCACCGAACACGGTCTCCTCGTGCTTGGCATACCCTTTCACCGTGCTTACAAGGTTCGGGATCAGGTCGGCACGCCGCTGCAGCTGCGTGTCCACGTTAGCGAACTGTGTTTGCACTTCATTGTGCTTGGCCACCATCGTGTTTTTCGAGCTGATGTAACTCAGCAAAGCAATGACCACTAAGGCCACAAGGCCCAATCCTACGATCGATCCACGCTTCATCTTGCAACTCCCACTTGATTCGACTTAGAAACTACCACCGGCACCACCGCCGCCGGTGCCGCCGCCGCCAAAACCTGAAAAGCCATCGCCGCCATCGTCATCATCCCGACCGCGCCCGCCGCCTCCACCAAAACCGCCGCCCAGGAACATGCCCAGCAGAAACGGCAGCATGCCGGTCCGCGCCGCCAGGAGGAAGAGCACGAGGAAAACCCCGGCCAGGATGGCCAGCTGCCCCGGCGTCATACGCGGCTGCGCGCCGCCGCCCCCAGCCTGGCGGGCAGGCATGCGCAGCTGCACCCCGGCATCCTGCGCGATCAACCCGGCAAGCTGCTCGGTACCGAGCGTCACCCCTTCGTCGTTACGGCTCACGCGCAGGTACTGCTGCATTTGCCGGGAGATGATGCCGGCCTTCTCATCGGTGATCACGCCTTCAAGGCCGTACCCGGTCGAGATGAAGAGCTTGCGATCTTCAATGGCCACCAGCAGGATGACGCCGCGATCGGTGCCCTTCGCACCCACCTTCCACGCGTCTTCCAGCTGTACCGCATAGTCCGCGATGGGCTCGTCGCCGGTAGTTTGCACGGTGACCACCGCGACCTGAGCGTGCGCCTGCCGCTCCACCGCGCCGCACAGCTGGTCCAGGTGCGCGATGGTCCCCCCGGAGAGTACGTGCGCATCATCGCTGACGTAGTCCGTCGGATGCGGCAGGTCTTTCACCGCCTGACCAAAGGTCTGGAGCGTACTTAGCGCAAGGATGAGGGTGACAGGAGAACGCAGTAGGCGAGCGCGAAGCATTCGCTCTCCATTGTACGGAAATGCGCGGCGACAAACAGGAACGGCACCCGCTAGAGCGGGTGCCGTGGGTGCAGATTGCGGTGGTTAGGCGTTCTTACAAGCCGCTGGCAGACACGTTGTGGGCCTGCGCGATCTGCTGGATCTTCTGCAGATGATCGTCGATGGTCGGCTGCCCCTGGGTGGCGGCGCTCTTCTCATCGGCCAGCTGGCCCGAGCTTTCTTCTGTCTTGAAAGCCTGCTCGGTCTGCTGGTGATCCATCAGCTGATCCTTGATGTAAGCCTGATCAAAGGCGTCGCCAGTCAGGCCCTGCAGCTGTTTGTACTCGGTCTTGTGCAGCTTGCTCTGCAGGTCAGTCGGCGGGGTCACGCCGGCTTCTGCAGCGACCGGCTTCATCTGTTCCATCAGCTTGGTGTGGTCGTCGATCATCTGCTGGGCATACTGCTTCACATCGGCGCTGTTGCTCTTCTGCAAAGCAAGCTGGCTGGTCTTGATCTCAAAGAGGCTGCCGTCGCTCGCAGCCTTTAAGAACGTCCTATCCTGCGCGGACGCCTGATTGGTTGTATTTAGTCCGGATAACGATCCTGACACTCCGCCACCCGGCGAGTTCAGGCTTCCCGGCGCATTTGCCCCAGCGGTCGGCTGGGTCTGCCGCGCGGTGCCTGCCTGCGCAAACGCAGTGCCTAGTACAAAAACCGTACCCGCTGCTACCAATCCCAAGTGTCTTAACTTTTGCATAGTATGTTCTCCTAAAAAAAGGCCCGGCTGCTTACTCATGCCGTAAGTCTCGTAGTTAGTAAGGGGCAGTAAAAGCAGATGGCGTTGCCTATCACCGGCGAGAAGAACCGCTGCGGTATGCCCGCTTATCGCCCTGTAACAGTGACCCGGAACCTTCTTCCGGCGCAGGGGCAACCGCGGCGAAGTATCCTGAGAGTATGAGTGTTTCGAAAAGAATCCTTCCCGCGCCGCCGGTCGCGCGCAAAGCTCCAGCCACAACAAAGCTGCACGGCTACTCACTTCAGGACGACTATGGCTGGCTGCGCCAGAAGGAGGATGCGGAGGTCACTGCCTATCTGACAGCAGAAAACGCCTACACCGACGCTGTAATGGCGCCGACCGAGGAGCTGCAGGCGGCGCTCTATCGGGAGATGCTTTCGCACATTAAGGAAACCGATGTAAGCGTGCCCGCGCAGGAAGGTGCGTACTGGTACTACGCGCGTACGACCGAGGGCTCGCAGTACCCGGTGTACTGCCGCAAGCCCGGTACCCGCGACACCTATGAGGCCGCGCCCGAGCAGGTGCTTCTGGACGTGGAAGCAATGGCGGCCGGGCAGGCGTACATGGCCGTCGGCACCATGACCGTCTCCGACGACGGCAACCTGCTCGCGTACTCGTCTGATACGACCGGCTTTCGCCAGTACACGCTCGCGGTGAAGGATTTGCGCACGGGCGCACTGCTGCCGGAACGCGTCGAGCGCGTCGGCTCAGTGGTGTGGGCGGCCGACAACCGTACGCTTTTCTACACGCAGGAAGATGAGCAGCAGAAGCGCCAATACCGGCTGTACCGCCACACGCTGGGCTCGCCGCACAGCAACGATGTGCTGGTGCTTGAAGAGGCAGACGAGCGCTTCAACCTGGGTGCGGGCCGCACGCGCGACGGCGTGCTGATCATCATCGAGAGCGCAAGCCATACCGCGAGCGAAGCGCGCATGCTTCCCGCGGCGGAACCTACGGCAGAACCGATTCTGATCGCCCCGCGCCGCGATGAGATTGAGTATTACCCGGATCACCGCAACGGCCTGCTGTACATCCGCGCGAACGACCGCGGACGCAATTTCCGGCTGGTGACCGCGCCGGTGGACACGCCCGGTCTTGAGCATTGGACCGAGCAGATCGTGCACCGCGACGACGTGATGCTGGAAGATGTGAGTCTCTTCTCGACTTTCGCCGTCGCCTCTGAGCGCCATGGCGGCCTGGAGCACCTGCGGGTGCTGCATTTCAGCGGGCCCGGGCCGGAGGCGGTCCGAGAAGCCGAGATACGCTTCCCGGAACCGGCCTACAGCGTGCACCTGAGCAGCAATCGCGAGTGGGAGACCGATCTGCTTCGCTATAGTTACCAATCGCTGGTGACCCCTGCCTCGGTCTTTGAATACGACGTGCGCACTGGTACAAGCGAGCTTAGGAAGGAGCAGGAGGTGCCCGGCGGCTTTGACCGCACGCTCTATGCATCCGAGCGCATCGAGGCAACTGCGCCCGACGGCGTCAAGGTGCCTGTTTCGCTCATTTATCGGCGTGACATGCGCGTTGCGGGCGTTTCGTTGCAACCAGGACCTTTGCACGTGTACGGCTACGGTTCGTATGGCTACGCGCTGCCGCTTGGGTTCAACTCAAACCGGCTCAGCCTGCTTAACCGCGGCTTTGTGCTGGCCTACGCACACATTCGCGGCGGCGGCGACCTGGGCAAGCCATGGCACGATGCCGGGCGGCTTGCCCGCAAAGGCAACACGTTTACGGATTTCATCGCGGTGACCGAACACCTGCTGGCGCAAGGCTACGGCGAGCCAGGACGCGTCGCCATCCAGGGCGGCTCCGCCGGGGGATTGCTGATGGGTGCGGTTGTGAATCTTCGGCCCGACCTGTTCCGGGCGGTGGTGTCGCAGGTGCCGTTTGTCGACGTAATGAACACGATGCTCGATGCGACATTGCCGCTCACCGTGCCCGAGTATGAGGAGTGGGGAAACCCGAACGAGCGGGAAGCGTTTGAAACGATGCTGAGTTACTCGCCCTACGATAATTTGCAGGCCGCAAGTTACCCGGCGATCCTGGTCAAGACCTCGCTCCATGACTCGCAGGTGATGTATTGGGAGCCGGCGAAGTATGTGGCAAAGCTGCGCACGTTGAACACAGGGGACAAGCCGGTGCTGCTACACACCAACATGACCGCCGGCCACGGCGGGGCCAGCGGGCGGTACGACTATCTCAAGGAGATTGCGTTTGACTACGCGTTTCTGCTGCGGGAGCTCGCCGTAGAGACGAACGGCGAGCGAGGCGTTTAGCACTGCGACTTACTCCAACAGTCATCCTGAGCACAGCAAAGGATCTGCTTCATGCCGTGCGCGGCAGCAGATCCTTTAACCTTGACTTACTGCCAAGTCCAGTTAACTCTTGATCGCACTTAGCTGCGCAGCCTGCAACACAACTAGTTGCGAGAGATCCTTTTTCTCCAGCCCGTGCACTTCCTTATTAAACTCATCCACCTTGCTCGACCAGTTCATCGAGCAGAACTTTGGTCCGCACATCGAGCAGAACGCCGCTTCCTTGTAGTAGTCATCCGGCAGCGTTTCATCGTGCATCGCGCGCGCCGTTTCCGGATCCAGCGACAGGGCAAACTGCTTGTCCCAGTCAAAGGTGTAGCGTGCGTAGGAGATAGCGTCATCGCGGTCCTGCGCACCGGGCCGGTGCCGCGCAATATCTGCCGCATGCGCGGCGATCTTGTACGCGATCATGCCGTCCTTGACGTCTTTCTCGTTCGGCAAGCCTAAGTGCTCTTTCGGCGTGACATAGCAGAGCATGCTCGCTCCGTGCCAGCCGATCATGGCCGCGCCGATCGCGCTCGTGATGTGGTCATAGCCCGGCGCAATATCAGTCACCAGTGGCCCCAGCACATAAAACGGCGCGCCGTCGCAAAGCTCTACTTCTTTCTCGACCTGCTCCTTGATCTTGTCCAGCGGCACGTGGCCCGGGCCTTCAATCATGACCTGCACGTCGGACTCCCAGGCCTTGCGCGTAAGCTCGCCCAGCGTTTTCAGCTCGGAAAACTGGGCTTCGTCGGACGCGTCGGCAATCGAGCCCGGCCGCAAACCATCGCCCAGCGAGTAACTCACGTCGTACTTCGCCATGATCTTCGTGATGCGGTCGAAGTTCTCATACAAAAAGTTCTGCTTGTGGTGCGCGGTCATCCACTGCGCCAGGATCGCGCCGCCGCGGCTCACAATGCCGGTGATGCGCTTCGCAACCATCGGCACGTACTGGATCAGCACGCCCGCGTGAATCGTAAAGTAGTCCACCCCTTGCTGCGCCTGCTCCTCAATCACCTCGAGGTACAGGTCAATGTTCAGGTCCTCGACGCGTTTAACCCGCGTCAATGCCTCGTACAGGGGCACCGTGCCGATCGGCACCGGCGAGTGCCGCAGGATGCGGTCGCGGATCTCAGGGATTGCACCGCCGGTTGAAAGATCCATCACCGTGTCCGCGCCATGCTGCACGGCCATGTGCAGCTTGCGCAATTCCTCATCGATATTCGAGGTCACGGCAGAGTTGCCAATGTTGGCGTTTACCTTGCAGCGGCTCTCGATGCCGATCGCCATCGGCTCCACCTCAGGGTGGTTGATGTTGGCCGGGATGATCATGCGTCCGACTGCGATTTCCGCGCGCACCAGCTCCGCCGAGATGTTCTCGCGGGCCGCGACAAACTGCATCTCCTCGGTCACGCGGCCGAGCCGGGCAAAGTGCATCTGGCTCATGTTGGTGTCACCGGTGCGCGCGGCCTGCTCGCGGCGGGCGGCGATCCACTGGTTGCGCGGCTGAAGGATTTCTGTAGCCCGGTCGGGCGTCTGCGCGATGCCTGGATTGCTCATCTGTTCCCTCACACGGTGAGCTGCGTAGCCCCGGGCAGGGGTGCGCTCACGTCAACCCATGATACGCGGGGACCGTCGGCACGGGATCAGCGGAAAGAAGAGCGCCGGACAAAAGGTCGACGCCACGGTAGCAGATTGCCGCCGCGGCTTGACGCAGCCCGGGAGCACTCCTACGCTTGAACCTATGGCTGCCCCGCAATCGCAAAGCCGCGCCCAGTCGCTCCGCATTACGGCGGCGGTGGTGATCGTACTGGCGGTGATCGTCTATCTCGCCGTCACGGGGGTGCAGGCCAACAAGAGCTACTACGTCACCATCAACGAGCTGCAAGGCATGGGGCAAAAGGCCTACACGCGCCACCTGCGCGTTGCGGGCAACGTGCAACCCGGTTCGATCGCCCATCGCGGCGCAGGCGCCAACTTTGTGCTGGTTGAAAACGACAAACGCCTGCCGGTCGAGTACGCCGGCATCGAGCCGCCGCCCGACACCTTCAAGGACAATTCCCAGACGCTGGCGATCGGCACCTTCGGCCGCGACGGCGTCTTCCACGCGACGGAGCTGCAGGCCAAGTGCGCGTCAAAATACGCACCCGCGCCCGCCGCGAAGCCCGGCACGCGCCCGCAGGCCGCCGCGCCCTCTGGCGCCACCGCTGCCCTTGAGCCTGCCCGCTGAGCCGGACCCTGCTAGGCTTGAGCGAACGATGCCCTACCTTTACATCGACAAGCTTTTCAATGAGTTGCGCGAAGAACTGCTGTCGGCCATGCATGCCGCGGCAGACCGCGAAATCCGTACCGGGCAAAAAGTCGATGTAAACCGCTTGTACCGCGCTTTTACGCGAGCCGCCGTGGGCAAAATGGCGAACCCGGTGCGCGTGTCAGACCGCTGCCTGGAGATGGCTCCGCCAGGGACGAAAAAAGGCGTCGGACGCGGCGAGTAAGCCTGAACAAACGGGCTGCCGGTGCCCCGACACCCGCCCACAGCGAAGCTATACTCACAGGCGAATGATGCCGCCCGAAGCCCGCACCGAGCTCCCTCCTGCACTGCTTAAGGACGTATCGCATGTGTACGCCGGCAGGCCCGTGCTGCGGCACGTGGATCGAGCTTTTGAGCGTGGGCGCTGCTCTCTGTTACTTGGCCCTAACGGCGCGGGCAAATCCACGCTACTGCGCATTCTTGCCGGGCTTCTTCGCCCTTCGTTCGGACGTGCGCTGGCCTGGGGCGGCGCACCCACGGATGCCCGCGAACGGATCGGCTATATGAGCCATGCGCCCATGCTGTACGAAGAGTTGAGCGGCACGGAGAACCTTAGCTACTTCAGCGAACTGTACGCCCCGCGAGCCTGCCTGACGGCCGCGGAGGCACTGGACGCAGTGGAGCTAGATCCCGCACGCACGGAGCCGGTGCGCGCCTACTCGCAGGGCATGCGGCAGAGAGTGTCACTGGCGCGGGTGCTGCTTTCCCGGCCTGACCTGCTCTTGCTCGACGAGCCTTTCTCCAACCTGGACGTCGCGAGTTCGCAGGCCATGCTCCGCCTGCTGGCACGCGAGCGCGACCGCGGCTGCACCATCATCCTCACGACTCACCAGCGCGAGCTGGCCGAGCCCATCGCGGATGAGGTTCTGCTGCTGATGCAGGGTGAGCTCCACACCGAGCTTTCTACAGAGAACGCGCACGCGTGACAGCGAAAACAAACGCCGCGCGCCTTCTTGACAGGCTTGGGATCGCCTATGAACTGCTCACCTACGAGGTCGATCCTGACGATCTCGCCGCGTCCAGCGTGGCGCGCAAGCTTGCGCTGCCGCCGGAGCAGGTCTGGAAAACACTGCTCTGCACCCTCGCGCCGGGCGGCGAGCACGTGTTTGCCGTGCTGCCGGGCGACAGCGAGCTCGACCTGAAAAAGCTCGCAGCGGCAGCAGGCGCTCGCGCGGCTTCGCTCGCCCCGCTCAAAGATGTGCAGCCGCTCACGGGCTACATTCGCGGCGGCGTCACCGTGCTTGAAGCCAAGCGGCCGTTTCGCGCCTGGGCCGACGAAACTCTTGAGCTCCATGAGCGCATCAGCATTTCTGCCGGGCAGCGCGGCCTGCAGCTTCTGCTGGCGCCCAGTGACTACCTGCGCGCCACTGGGGCGGCGCTTGCTGACCTGGCGGCAACCGGGGGCGCCTAGTGCAGCGCTACTGGCAGGCGACGCTCACCCAGCTCCGCAAGGACCTGCAGCTGGAGTGGCGCTCAAAGGACGCGCTGAATGCCATGCTCTTTCTGGCGCTGCTGGTTGTGGTTTTGTTTTCGCTTGCGTTTGACCCCACCCGGGCCGAGGCGCGGCAGATCGCCAGTGGCGTGCTGTGTGTTGCGATCCTCTTTGCGGCGACCGGCGCGCTCAATCAGGCGTGGGCGCGCGAGCTGCGCGGCGGCGTCTTGGACGCGCAGCGGATGAGCCCGGCACCGCCGTCGACGCTGCTGCTCGGCAAGGTGCTCGCGAGCTTCATCTTTGTGTCGATCGTGGAGCTGCTGCTAGCGCCCCTGTTCGTCATCTTCTACAACCTTGACCCGCAAGGGAACCCGTGGATGCTGCTGCTCATCCTTCCCCTGGGAACCTGGGCGCTGGTTGGCAACGGCGTGTTTTTCGCCGCGCTCTCGCTTCGCACCCGTTCCCGAGAGCTGCTGCTGCCACTGCTGCTCTTCCCCATCTTCATCCCCGCGCTGCTCGCCATGACCTCGGGCGCGGCCGCGGTTTTTACTGGCGACAACGACCCGTCACTCTGGGTCCGCCTGCTTGCCGGCTACGACGTCATCTTCACGACGGCCGCGGTCCTGCTGTTTGGCCTGGTGCTCAATAGCGAGGGCTAAAGCGCGACTAATGAGCCGCCGAAGGAGCGCCGCCGCCCGGGTTAGCCGGCGCGCGATGCGAGTTGGCATGCAAGATGCCGGCGGCAGACGCGATGATCAGCCAAAGGCCGATCACAATCGAGCCCAGCGTCAGCACAATGCGGGCACCGGCGCGGTCCTGCGTGTGGGCAATACCCTGCCGCCTGCGCTTGCCGAGCTTGAACTGCCCCGCAATGCCAACAAAAAACAGCAGGCCCCCGATAACCAAGACAGCGATAGCCAAAGCCATACTCATAGTGCGTTCGCCCTACCCTTTCCAACTCTTGCCAAGTGCATTTACTCACACTGGGATGCAGGGGTCGAACGGCCCGCCACCGTTTAGCCATTTACACTTGGAAGAGGCGCACACGCGCGCAAAGGGAGCTGCGGAGGTATGAGGATTGCTCGTTCCATCTGGCTTCTGCTCACGCTGCTGGTGCTGGCAAACGGTTTGCGGGTGGCGTTCTTTGTCGTCCCTGCCGATGCGGCGCAGGGCGATCTGAGCCGAATTTTCTACTACCATCTCCCCGCCTGGATCGGCACCTCTGTCTTCTTCGCGCTCAATCTTGCCGCGTCCATCACCTACCTGTTTTTACGTAGCCGCAACAGCGGCCTCGCGCTCAAGGCAGACGCTGTCGCTCTGGCGACCGCGGAGATGGGCGTCGTGTTCTGCACGGTCGGCCTGGTGACTGGCTCGCTGTGGGGCCGCGCCGCCTGGGGTATCTGGTGGACCTGGGATGAACGCCTCACCTCCACCCTGATTCTGTGGCTCATCTACCTCGCCTACCTGCTGCTGCGGAGCTTTGCCGAGGGCGCGTCCATGCGCACGCTTGCGGCGGTGATGGCCGTCTTCGGCTACCTTGACGTGCCGTTGGTGTACATGAGCACCCGCTGGTGGCGCACCCAGCACCCGGGTCCCGTCTTTCTCGGCGGCCCGGGGTCGGGCGTGGATGCCTCCATGCTGCCGGCGCTTCGCTGGAATATCGCAGGCTGGC
>CAXUDF010000058.1:0-18598 GCA_964249695.1 uncultured Acidobacteriaceae bacterium | reverse complement strand
TGCAACTACATCCTGAGCGGCATGGAGGACGGGCGGGAGTACGGCCCCATGCTGGCCGAAGCGCAGGCGCGCGGCTATGCGGAGGCGGACCCGACCGAGGACGTCGGGGGCCTAGATGCGCGGGCCAAGCTGGTGATCCTGTCCCGGCTGGCGCTGCGGCTTGATATGCCGGTAGAGGGCGTTCGCTGCCGGCCGATTACTCGATTGACAGCGGTCGACTTTGACTACGCGCGGCTGCTGGGCTGCACCATTCGGCAGATTTCGCGCGCCGAGCTTGCGCCGGGCGGCGGCGCGGTCGCCATGGTCGGCCCCATGCTCGTTCCCGAGCGTTCGCCGCTCGCGTGGTCGCGCGGGACGGAAAACATGGTGCTGGTGGGCGGCGCCTTTGGCGGCGATGTCGTGTTCTCAGGCCACGGTGCCGGCGGCCACCCGACCGCGGTTGCAGTTGTTTCAGACCTGCTGGCGATCGCGCATGGCTCCGGCGCGGTGGAGCTGGCAAGCCGTGAGGCGACGGTGTCGAGCGACCTTCATCTGCGCCACTCGGTGCGTTTTATCGTCAGGGACCGGCCCGGCATTGTGGCCGGCATTGCATCTGCACTGGCGCGCGAGGGGATCAATATCGACGCGCTCCTGCAAAAGCCGGGCTACTCCAAGGCCGAGATGCCGTTTGTGGTGACGGTCGAGCCCTGTTCCGGGTCCTCGCTGCGGCGCGCCATGTCGGAAGTGGAAGAAATGGACTGCCTGCTGGAGCCGCCGCTGGAGATGGAGATACTGGAAAGCGAATGAACGTATCTCTGCCCCGGGCGTTCCCGATTCCGGCAGCCGAAGGAGAGTTTCCCGGCTCTGCTGAAGGCTGCCCTACTGGGCGGGCAGCTGGCCGTTGACAACGAGCCCAAGCGCGCCCAGGTTCGCCCGTGCCGTTGAGAACGCGTAGCCCGGTCCGGTACTCGCCGTCAGAAACGGGGTAAGCGCATGCAGAGCCGAGGCCGAACCGCTGAAGACCGAGGTGAGCCCGTCCGTTTGCTCGTAGAGGACGTTGTCGCCCGGCTCCATATCGCTGATAACCCGGCCCAGGATTCTGTGCTCGCACTCCACACCCATGATGGAGGCTGCCAATCTCGCGGCGTAGAGCAGCGCCGCCGCGGAGTACGTCGTCCCGTCTACGTCGGTGTAGCTGCCGCCCTGCGCGGCTGCCGCGGCCTTCTGTGCGAAGAGCTGGATGGCATTCAGGTAAGCCCCGATAAAGGCATTCTCCAGAGTGGCCAGCGTATCGGCAAAGCTTAGCAGCGTATCAAAGGTGCCCTCAGGGAAATAGAAGGTGAGGGAGTTGTCCGGCGCTGCGCCCACCAGGCCGCGCAGCAGGCTGGCGTGGGTCGCTTCCTCATAAAAAGCGGAGCGCATGTACTTGACATTGCCGCCGATGCCGCCAGAGGACGGGTTGAGGGCGGTTCCTCCGGAGCCGGCCAGCTGCGGTACCTGGATAACCTGGCCGACCAGCACGTTGTAGTAGAAAGTGGTCGCCAGGTCTTCCGCGATCAGCAAGGTCGAGACGATCTCGATTACGCTGTCCTCCGTGCTTGCGGTCCCAGTCTGCGCGACGGCAGGGCTGGCGGCGGCGAAGCCGAAGCCGACAGCTCCCAGGCCGACCATGCCTGCTTTCCCGAGGAAACGGCGTCTATCCATGGGGCTCTGGACGCCCTGCACGCTGGCTGGGGACGTTGGCGTGGTGTTACTTCTTGAAACTTCCGAACGCATGCGGAACTCCTGTCGTGCTTTCCTTGTCGTCAAACGATGAGGTTTTAGCCTGCAAGATGCTGTGACCGGAGGAGCAATTCTTACGGCTAGCGGTCCCGGCGGGGTGCGACTGCCCTGTCTTTGCGGTCCTGAAGCGCCAGGCAAGCAGCAGTCTGTCAGACGCTAGGATAGACGAAGACCGCTGCTAACTTGCTATAACTTCCTATAACTTCTGTAAAAGTCAGCCCCTTAAGAACCCAAAGAGGGTTGAGGGATGCGAACAGAGACTACTGCCGCCCTGCTCTCCTGAGTACATAGGCGCGGTTTGCTCGTATAGCATCGAAGCAGAAGCCATGGAATCGACCATACGCACCGCCGCCGTGCCGCAGATTTTCTCTACCCACCCGGAGAACACCCGGGGTCTTCCTGAATGCTCCATCACGGTGAATGGTGAGACGCAGCGCGCGCTTGCCGGCGAGCTGCTGATTGACGCCCTCGAGCGCACGCTTGGCGGCACCAAGGGCGAGGTGCCGCACGTGTGCTACCTGCCGCAGCTCGGGCCCATCCAGACCTGCGACACCTGCTTTGTCGAGGTGAACGGTCACCTGGTACGCGCGTGCGCGACCAAGGTCGAAGCTGGCACCTCCATTGTTACAGAATCAAAGCGGGCCCGCGATGCGCAGAAGGAAGGCTTCGATCGCATCCTTGGCAACCACCTGCTGTACTGCACCGTGTGCGACAACAACAACGGCAACTGCACCGTGCACAATACAACGGCGCTGCTTGAGGTGGAGCACCAGACGCACCCCTACCTGACCAAGCCGTACGAGAAGGACGAGTCGAACCCGTTCTACCGCTACGATCCGGACCAGTGCATCCTGTGCGGGCGCTGCGTGCAGGCCTGCCAGAACTACCAGGTGAACGAAACTCTCTCGATCAACTGGGAAGACCCGCACCCGCGCGTGCAGTGGGACCACGGACACGAGATCGCCGGCTCCTCGTGCGTCTCCTGCGGGCACTGCATCACCGTATGCCCGTGCAACGCGCTGATGGAGAAGTCCATGCTGGGGCAGACCGGCTACCTGACGGACTGGCCGGTGCCGGCGCTTGAGAAGATGATCGACCTGGTGAAGGCGATCGAGCCTGAGATGGGCTACGGGCCGATTCTCAAGGTGTCAGAAACCGAAGCCGCCATGCGCACGCAGCGCACCAAGATCACAAAGACGGTGTGCACCTACTGCGGCGTTGGCTGCTCTTTCGATATCTGGACCAAGCCCGATTCGCGGCACATCCTCAAGGTGGAGCCAAGCAAGGGCGCGACCAACGACATCTCGACCTGCGTCAAGGGTAAGTTCGGCTGGGATTACGTCAACTCACCCGAGCGGCTGCGCAAGCCGCTCATTCGTAACGATGACGGTGTCGATTTCCGCGAGGCAAGCTGGGAAGAAGCGCTCGACCTGATCGGCCGCAAGTTCACGGCGATCAAGCAGGAGTCCGGGCCGGACGCGCTCGGCTTCATCTCTTCGTCGAAAACCACGAACGAAGAAAACTACCTGATGCAGAAGCTGGCGCGCGCGGTTGTTGGCACCAACAACGTCGACAACTGCTCGCGTTACTGCCAGTCGCCTGCGACGCAGGGCCTATTCCGCACGGTCGGCTACGGCGGCGACTCGGGGTCGATCCACGACATTGGCAAGGCCTCGTGCGTGGTCTGCATCGGCACCAACACAACCGAAAGCCACCCCGTGCTCGCGACCCGCGTCAAGCAATCGCACAAGCTGCGCGGGCAAAAGCTGATCGTCGCTGACATTCGCGAGCACGAGATGGCGCGCCGCGCTGACATTTTCTTCCGGCCGACGCCGGGCTCGGACATCGTGTGGCTGACCGCGATGACCCGCTACATTCTGGAGAGCGGTTTGGGCCGCATGGACTTCATCAACCAGTGGGTCAACGGCCTGGATGCGTACCTTGAGCAGAGCCAGTGGGCGACCATGGAGCTTGCCGAGCGCGAGTGCGGCATCGCCGCAAGCGAGCTCAAGCGCATCGCCGAAATTATCGCGAAAGAGGAGTCGGTCTGCATCCTGTGGGCGATGGGCGTGACCCAGCATGTGATGGGGTCCGACACCTCGACCGCGATCTCAAACCTGCTGCTCGCTACCGGCAACTACATGCGGCCCGGCACCGGCGCGTACCCCTTGCGCGGCCACAACAACGTGCAGGGAGCGAGCGACTTCGGCTGCATGCCCAACATGTTCCCGGGCTATGAGCATACCGACGACGAGGCGGCGCATGCCCGCTATGAAGAGGGCTGGGGCGTCAAGCTGCAGAAGGAAAAAGGCCTCGACAACCACCAGATGATCGACTCGATCTACGAGGGCAAGCTGCGTGGCGTGTACCTGTTCGGCGAGGATATGTACTCGGCCGATACGAACGCGAACCACGTGGGCGGCGGCTTCGCCAAGCTGGATTTCTTCGTAGTGCAGGACATTTTCTTCTCAGAAACGTGCCGCTTCGCTGACGTGATTCTGCCGGCAAGCCCAAGCCTCGAGAAGGAAGGCACTTTCACCAATACGGAGCGCCGCATTCAGCGCCTGTACGAGGTATTCGAGCCGCTCGGCGATTCGAAGCCCGATTGGCGCATCATTCAGGACATCGCCAACCGCCTTGGCGCCAGGTGGAACTACACGCACCCAAGCGAAATCATGCATGAGGCAGCCTCGCTCGCGCCGATGTTTGCGGGCGTGACCTATGACCGTCTGGAGGGCTACAAGACCCTGCAGTGGCCGGTCGACATCGACGGCACCGACCAGCCGCTGCTCTACACCAAGGGCTTTCCGCTAAAGGACAACAAGGCACAGTTCTACCCGCTGACGCACCGCGTAGTGGCCGAAAAGGAAGACGCCGAGTACGACCTGCACCTGAACAACGGCCGGGTGCTCGAGCACTTCCACGAGGGCAACATGACGGGCCGCGTTCCGGGAATTAACCGGGAAACGCCTGACCGCTGGGTGGAGGTTTCGCCCGAGCTTGCCAAGGCACAGAACATAGTCAGCGGTCAGTGGGTCGACATCACCTCGCGCCGCGATACGCTGCGGCTGCAGGTACTAGTGACCGACCGCGTGCGGGGCAACCAGATGTTTGTGCCGCTCAACACCGCCGAGGGAACGCGGCCCGTGAACCTGCTGACCGGCGCGGCCGTGGACGACGTGACGCATACGCCGGCCTACAAGGAGCTGAGCGTCAAGATGAAGGTGCTGCCGTTCCGCGGGGAAAATCCTCTGCGGACTGAAAACTTCCGCAACGGGAACCCCCACCCGCAGCACGGCGTGGAGGTTGAGCGCAAGTGGGCTCGCGAGGATTACCGGCAGCCCGGTCTGCCACCGCAGCTGGTACAGATCAGCAACGGCCACGTCGGTAACGGAAAGCACTAGGAGGCGTCTGTGGCCAAGGCAATCGAAATACGTCCGAGCCAGACACCGGCGCCGGCCGACCTGCGGGAAGACCGGTCGCGGAAGCTGGATGCGGCGCGGCTGGAACACGCGGAAGCGCTTCTGGACTCGCTCCGCACGCTGCAAACCCTCAGCGACACGCATACGCTTGAGCTCATCCGCGGCCTGCTTGGCGCGGGTGACGAGGTGCTGAACCAGGTCGTCAGCGTCATCACCTCGCCGCAGTCCACGCGCACCCTGCGCAACCTGCTGATCCTGTCGGAGGTGCTCGGGTCGATCAACCCGGATGCGCTGCACAAGATCGCGGACAACGTGACGCCGCTTGTGGCGGAGCAGGCAGCCGAGCCGCCGTCGCTGTTCGCTATCGGCAAGCGCCTGTTTTCGAAGGATTCCCGGCGCGCGCTGGGCACCGGCGTGGCCGTCCTGGAGGCTATCGGGCGCTCGCTCGATAACGGTGCTGACGTAAAACGCTCGATCTAGTTCGGCCTGGCATCACTTTGAAAGCCGACTCTGCTCCCACGCTTTGGCGTACTTCCAGCTCACGTAGCAGGAGTGATACAGGTGCAGCAGCAAGCCTTCTCTCCCGTCGAGAAAGCCCCCGCGCAGCCCATAGTTGTAGAAGAACGTGGCGATTGGATTCAGCACTAGGTTCCAGACAAAACCGAACAGGGAACGGCTGCTGCGACCTTTTTCAAGCACCAGCGGCACGCTCGCCGAGCTATAGCGGTTCATGTGCTCGAGATAAAGAGCGAGCGTGGGATAGGCGAAGTGGAGCAGATCGCTCCTGAGCCTGCCGGTCGGGCCGTCATACTTCGGCGTGGCGTGCGGCTCCGTGTCTTCACGCGCGAATGCCGCTCCCGTGCGAAACAGGCGCAGTTTCGGGTCCGGGTAGAAGCCGCCGTGGCGCAGTGGACGCCCCAGAAAGTAGTTGCGACGCGGCACCCAGTAGGCGTCGTACTGCGGGCTGCTCGCCAGCAGCGCCTGCACTTCCGTGGCAAGCTCCGGGGTAAAGCCTTCGTCTGCGTCGAGTGAGAAGCTCCACTGCTGCGTGCAAAGCCCGAGCGCATGGTTTACACCGGCGCCGTAGCCGCGCCATTCGGCGAAGAACGTGCGTGCCCCGAAACTGCGCGCTACATCGACGGTTGCATCGGTAGAGCCTGAGTCCAGGAGCACAACTTCGTCGGCCCAGGGCGCGATGGTCGGCAGAATGCGGCGGAGATTTGCTTCCTCGTTTTTCGCAACGATCGCGATCGAGAGAGTTTGCCGCGGGGACGACTGCAAGGCTCCGTTCAGCCCTGGAGGTACTGCCCGATGAGCCGTGCCATCAGCGGTTCGAGGGACTCGCCCGTCCTGGGTAGAAAGAAGTGCGCCTGCGCCTCGTTCCAATCGAGTTTGAACGACGTGGAAAGCGCCGAAATCCAGATCTGGCGGACGGGCGTGTTCGGGGTCACCACAAACTTGCTGGACGCCTCCTCAAACAGCACCTGGAGCGCGCCATTGTTTTCTTCCACCTCAAAACCACCCTCGGCTTCCTGCGCGATCAACGCCTGCTTCAGCGCCTCGATGGCGCGGTCGGCATTGCGGCGGAACTGCTCTTCATCCAGCATGCCACCAGTGTAGCAAGCGCTTCTGCGCCAGCCGGGTCCGGTCTGTCACGCTTGCGGAGTGTCGCGGATCGCGTTGCGTACGTGCTCGATCGCTTCGTCTTTCAACTCCAGGTGGTGCACTTCAGCGGCGTGCTCCATGACCTTCGGAACCATCTCGTCTGCCGAGTCGCCCTCCAGCCGCCAGTCGCACTCCGAGTAGCCAACGTTTGCACAGCGGAACTCTTTGCTTGCCATAGCAGTTCTTCTCCGAATCACGTGATCTTCTTCAAGAGATTGGATGACAGTTCAGGGGCCGCGCGCTACTAAAAGCGAATTTGAAAACACAGCGCGTACTTGCCGCGCGCTGCAGCGGGCACCGTGATGTGCAGCCCGTCGTCGTTCTGCTGAAAAGGTATGGCCGCACCCGAGCCGAGCAGCGCGACAGAGTGGACCCTCGACGAGCCGGCCACACCGCTGGCCAGCGAGTGGATGACGACCTGCTGCGTGCCGGGCGCGAGCTCGATCGCGTAGAGCGTTTCGCCTTTGGTGGTGAAGCGGAAATCTTCCGCCGTGTACGGCTTCGCGTCCGCATCGTGAAACGCACCGGACGGCGCCTGCGTCGGCCCTTCGCCAAACACTCGCCAGGGCCGCGTGCCGTAGATGGCCTCTCCATTGACCTGGAGCCAGGCGCCCACCTCGCGCAGCACCGACTGCACCTCGTCGGGAATGGTTCCGTCCGCGCGCGGGCCGATGTTGAGCAGCAGATTGCCGTTCTTGCTCACGATATCGGCGAGCTGGTCGATAACAATGGCAGGCGTTTTGAAGGTGTCGTGTTCGATGAAACCCCAGCTCGTGTTGCTGACCGAGGTATCCGTCTGCCAAGGCAGCGCGCGCGTGGCGGCAAGCTGGCCGCGCTCCACATCAAGCACCGCGGAGCCGGCTTCCATCGCAGTGTTTTTGTAGTTGATGACACCGGCCGCACCGTCGTGGGCAAGCGTGCTGTTGTAGAAAAACGCAGCGAACTGCGCAAGGTACGGGCGCACCGAAGGGTCGCCGATCCACCAGTCAAAGTACAGCAGCTCAGGATGGTATTTCTCGACGATCTCGGCGTCGCGAGCCAGCCAGTCCCGCGCATACTCCGGACTCACGTAGGTCCAGTCGTCGAGCAGGTTGTCATAGTCCGGGTTGTGCCGCTGATGCGCCGGGCCGTAGAACGCCGCAAGCTTCGGATCGTTGACGTCCGACGCTTCACGGCGGCCGCCCTCCAAAAACCAGTCGTGCTCGACGCGGTGCGAGGACGCGCCGAGATGCAGGCCTTCCGCGCGCACGGCTTTTGCCAGGTCGCCGACCAGGTCGCGGTGCGGCCCCATCTTTGCCGCGGTCCAGTCTGACAGGCCGCTGTCATACATGGCAAAGCCGTCGTGGTGCTCAAACACCGGAACCACGTAGCGCGCGCCGGAAGCCTTGAACAGCGCAGCCCACGCCTGCGGGTCAAAGTGCTCGGCGTGGAACATGGGGACAAAGTCCTTGTAGCCGAAGCTGGTCAGGGGCCCGTAGGTGGCGACCTGGTGCTTGTTTTCAGGCGTACCTTCCAGGTACATCAGGCGCGGATACCATTCGCTGCCAAACGCCGGCACCGCGTACACACCCCAGTGGATGAAAATGCCAAATTTCGCATCGCGGTACCAGGCCGGCGCTTCGTAGGTGGTGAGCGATTGCCAGTCAGCCCGGAAAGGACCGCTGCGGATCGTTCGATCCACGTCCTGGAGAAGCTCGGCCCGGCGGCCGTCGTACTTGGCGCTCGCTTTCTGCCATTGCGCGTCCAGCATGGGGTCGGGCGCGGCAACCGTGGCTGCGTCTGCCGCGGAGACAGGTTCGGCGCTCTGGCCGAAGGCGGCCGGCGGCAGCACGGTCAGCAATCCGCAGGTCGCAGTCCTCAAGAAAAGCATCCGGCAGGTCATCGTGGATCCCTCCCGCTTCACGGTTCCGCAAGGCTACTTTCGAGCATAGGTAAATGCTCCATCTGTCACTGTCAAGTGCGTGAGCTTAGTGCATTCCGAGGCCGCAGCTTTCGCGCTATTCTCGCAGGCAGCCGCGGTGCTACGCTGTCTGCACACTGACGATCGTTCCGGAGGCTCCATGCGCATCCTGGCAACTTCGCTCACCCTGCTTTCTGCTCTCTCCTGCGCTGCTTCTGCAGTCGCTGCCGCGCCAGACTTCGGAGTTGGCGCGTGCCCCATCAGCCTGGATGTGCGCCACAGCAGCGGAGCGTACACGCAAACGATCGACAGCGATGGCGACGTCGTAGCTCCCTCCAGGCAAGTGCTGGAGTTTACGATTCACAACGATGCGCTGGCCAAGGTGACCTTGGTTAAGGCAACGCTGCAGATGCGCTCGGGCGAAGCGCGGACCCAATCGCTTGCACCGAGCAGCCAGCCGGCTGCGAAGCCCGGGGAGCGCATCCCGGTAGAGCTGATCCCCACAGCCGGCGCGGACCGAAGCGCGATGCTCCTCCGTACCATCGCGAACCGCAATGCGGTCGACTACGTCATGCTGGACGAAGTCGATTTCGCCGACGGAACCCGCTGGACCGCTGCCGGGCACTCAGCCTGCCGTTTTAGTCCGAACCCCGTCCTGCTGATTGCGGCCCAGTAACGCTCGGGTTTTCGCCGTGCATCGCCGGCCTGTACCGTGGAACTATGCCCGACGGGAGAACGGAAGCGGAACAGCTCAGCGTGTACCTGTCGTACCGGAGCCTGCTGGCGGCCGGCAGCACGCTCACTCACACATCGCTGGGCGGCAAGCTCCTGCTCCTCTCTGACCCCGAGCGGGCCCTGGCAGCGAGCATCGCCGGCGGAGCCAGCCTTGTCGCCATCGCAGACGCGGTGCCGGCCAAGGCTGCGCTGCGCGCCGGGTGCTGCAACTTCCTGGTCAGCGATCTGGACGAGGCGGTTCGTATCCTGAAGAACGAGATCCGACGCGGGGCGGCGATCAGCGTGGGCCTGCTTGCTTCCTTGAGCGATGTAGAGCAAGCATGCGTAGAGCGCGGCCTGCAGCCCGACCTGCTCCAACGCGCTGAAGCAACGCTGGTGTCCCGCGGTGCGCGTGTTGTCGAGTGGCAGCAGGCGCTGCGACAGGGCGAGTCGCTGGTGACCTGGAATGCGATCGGCGGCGGGTTCTCCGTCTTGCGGGTGGTAAGCGCACTGGCCCGGCAGTGCATCGCGGGCAACGACGGGGAACGGCCGTGCTGGCTTACGCAGGCGCCCGCGGTGCTTGGCCGGCAGCCTCAGCAGGGCGTACCAATGAGCCCTGACGAGACAGGGCGGCTAGTTGCTGCGCTCGACGGGGAACCGGATGCGCTCGCCTGCACGCTTCAGACAGCAGGCCGACAAATCTGGCCTCGAGTGAGCGGCGAGTCAGGTAGCTAGAGCGAAAATGGTGCTCCACAGCTCCTTGAGCCCGGCGCCTGTTTTCGCCGAGCACAGGTGCAGCGGCTCTTCGTCCGGCGAGCCGAGCTCCAGGCCGCTGCGCAGAGCGGCGACGGCCTTGGCACGGCCGTTGCCGGACAGTCGGTCAGCCTTGGTGCCGACCAACAGCAGCGGCCGCCCTGCCGAGCGTAGAAACGCCAGCAGCTGCGCATCGCTTTCCTGCGCGGGAATGTTGGCATCGATCAGGCAAAGACACAATGCCAGGGTCGGCCGCTCCTGCAGGTAGGGGTCAATAAACGACGGCCACTCCGCCGAGATGGACTTCGAGATCTTCGCGTAGCCATAGCCGGGCAGGTCCGCGAAGTACACGCGTGGCGGCCGGTCCGGAGCGTCGGCGACCGCGAAGAAGTTGATGGCGCGGGTGCGGCCCGGGGTAGATGAAACATGGGCCTGCTTCGAGCCAAGGAGCGCATTCAGCAGGCTCGACTTGCCGACGTTGGACCGGCCGAGGAAGGCGACCTCGGGCGGGCCGGGAGCAGGAAAGTGCGCGGGCGCGGTGGCGGAAAGCAGGAAGCGCGGGAAGGCGGGCATGGAGGCTCAAGTATAGAGGGGAGGGAACGCGGGCTTCCCAGTAGCCGACTGACTCGAGTCTGATCGGCGTAGCTCGCGGTACTAGCAACACTCGTGCATTGAACAACTATTTCCTTCCCCAGGATGAACTTTCTTGCTCTCTCGTCCGAATACCAGTTTGGAGACCCGACGTGACCGACGAGTCGAAGCCTGGGAAGGATTGGGCGCAGAATGCGGAGGCATTTGAAGCGGTCTACCGCGAGAACGCGCCAAGACTGCGGGCCTTTTTGCGGCAGATTGTTGGCTCATTCCAGACTGCCGAAGACCTGACGCAGGAGATCTTCACCCAGCTTTGGAGCCGCCCAAATGGGTTCGAGCCCTCGCGTGGAACTGTGCGGGCCTACCTGTTTGGCATAGGACGACACCGGGCCGCGGAATGGTGGCGAACGCGGAAGTCCGAGGACACCTTTGAAGAGGGCCAGGGTACGAACCGCGACCTGGAGCATGGATCCGTAATCGCAGATGCTCTTGGCCACCTGCCGGAAGAGCAACGAACGTTGCTATGGCTGCGCGAGGTCGAGGGCCAATCCTATGCCGAGCTCGCGGTCATCCTCGGTATTCCGGTAGGCACGGTGCGGTCGAGATTGTTTATGGCTCGGCAGGCGCTGCGCGAAATCTGGCTCAAGGCAGCCAAAGGAGAGTCGCATGAGGTGCGGTGAAGCTAGAGAGTTCCTCTCGGCGATGTATGACGGAGAAAGAGTGCCACTGGAAGCGGCCGAACACACGGCCCACTGTGCGGATTGCCAGGAGTTACTGAAAGGCTATGCGGAGATTGGAACCGCGCTGCGTACGTATGGCAGCCTCCTGATCGCGCAACCAGTCCGCAACCGCAGATGGCTCATAACAAAGCGAAACACAAGTATGTGGTGGGAGAAAGGTTGGCAGATGATGCGTATACCAAGAGTTGCACTAGCATCACTCGTTCTACTGCTTCTAATTCTGGGCTCACGTTTGGCGCTGGTCGAGGTTCGCGCGCACGGCGAGGGCTCCGTACTTAGCTTGACACTTACACCGGCGGAAGGCCAAAGCACGCAATGCTATCTATCGATGACGGACAAGGATCACAACCACTGCGGCGGGCTTTGGCAGGTGGGTAAGAGTAACCTCATCTACTCGGTAAGAGCGCTCAGGAAAGACGGCGATCGTGTGCTGTTATCCACCCGATCCAGGGTGACTCCCTTGGGACCGGCCAGCTACGGGTCTGATACCGAAAGCACTTTGCCGGAAACGCAGTCCTGGTTGACCCCTGGAGAGACTCTGACGATGCCCGGCACAGGAGAAGTAAAGCTCGCACTTACGGGCGAATGGGCAGACCACATCCCGGTCGGAGGCGGCCAACTGCTTGATCCGGGACCCGCTGAAATCAGGCTCTCCTCACCAGCGCTTCTAAAGAACAACGAGATGATAGGAAATCTTTTCGATTCGATGGCGGATGCTGAAAAGGGTGAGTGCGTCTACCTCTATATACCCAGCGAGGGACGCTTCCTGTTCTCTTTAACCGCTATTAAGGGCGCGATCGCAGCGAAAGTCCATCTCAGTCGTATCTCATTTGAGAGTGATGGACACAAGTACCTCATCCTTGCCGGATTGCCGGTAAGTCGTGAAGAAAATATCTGGGTTCTCCACGATGCTGCATACAAGCCCTCAGCCAAGATGATGCAAGGGCAATTCATTGGTGCCGGCCCTATAAGTAAACTTCTTTAACGTGGATGAATTCGGCGGGAAGGAAGCCTGCATATTCTGAGTCCATCTTGCCGAAGATGTCGCAGAGCGTAGGTAGACAGTAAGAAGGGCCTCAGCGTTGCTGAGGCCCTTCTTATGAGTTGAGATCTGATTAAGTGAGCGCCCTCTTTACTGGTGAGGCCTATGCTCCGGCGCCGGCGGAGTCACATCCAGCAGGACCTCCGGCGTTTCTTCCTTCATCTCCGGCAGCGGACCTTCGAGCGCAATCCCTAGCACCTCATCCATCGAATCAACGAAGTGCAGCTTCATCACCGACTTGAGCAGCTCGGGCAGATCGGCCAGGTCTTTCTCGTTCTCCTTCGGCATGATCGCCTCGAAGACACCCGCGCGGTGCGCTGCCAGCAGCTTCTCCTTGAGGCCGCCGATCGGCAGAACCTTGCCGCGCAGCGTAACCTCGCCGGTCATCGCAATGTCGCGCCGCACCGGAATCTTGGTGAGCGCGCTCGCCAGCCCGGTCGCGAGCGTAATGCCGGCGGACGGACCGTCCTTAGGGATCGCGCCTTCCGGCACGTGCACGTGGATGTCGACGTTGCGGTAGAAGTCCTTCGGCAGCCCAAGATGCGCGGACCGCGAGCGAATGTACGAGAGCGCGGCCTGCGCCGACTCCTGCATCACGTCGCCCAGCTGCCCGGTCAGGGTCAGCTTGCCCTTGCCGTCAAGCACCTGAACCTCGGTCTGCAGAATTGATCCGCCGACCTCGGTCCAGGCGAGCCCTGTCACCAGACCGACCTCGGACTTCTCGTGCACCTGCGAGTCGCGGAACTTCGCGACGCCCAGGAACTCGTGCACGTTTTCGGACGTGAGAGCTTCCTTGTGCTTTCCGCCATTCTTGACGACGCGCCGCGCGACCTTGCGGCACACATTGCCGATCTCGCGCTCCAGGTTGCGTACGCCGGCCTCACGCGTGTAGGCCCGAATGATCTCCTTGAGCGCGCTGTCGTCAAACGTGATGTTCTGGTCGCTCAGGCCGTTGTTTTCGAGCGCCTTCTTAACTAGGTACTGCTTCGCGATCTCGAGCTTTTCCACTTCCGTGTAGCCGTGCAGGCGGATCACTTCCATGCGGTCCTGCAGCGGGCCGGGAATGGTGTGCAGCACGTTTGCCGTCGCGACAAACAGCACCTGCGACAGGTCATACTCGACGTCCAGGTAGTGGTCCTGGAAGCTCGAATTCTGCTCCGGGTCCAGCACCTCGAGCAGCGCCGAGGACGGGTCGCCGCGGAAGTCGGAGGCCATCTTGTCGACCTCGTCGAGCAGGAAGACCGGGTTCTTGGTACCGGCCTTCTTCATCGACTGGATGATCTGGCCTGGGAGCGCGCCGATATAGGTCCGGCGATGCCCACGGATCTCAGCCTCGTCGCGCACACCGCCCACGGACATGCGGACGAACTTGCGGCCGGTCGCCTTCGCGATCGACATGCCGAGCGAGGTCTTGCCGACGCCCGGAGGTCCGACGAAGCAGAGGATCGAGCCCTTCGGGTTCTTCACCAACTGGCGTACAGCCAGGAACTCAAGAATGCGGTCCTTGATCTTTTCCAGCCCGTAGTGATCCTCGTTCAGGACTTTCTCGGCGTGCTCGATCGAGCGCGTTTCCTTCGACTTCTTCTTCCACGGCACGGCGAGCAGCCAGTCCAGGTAGTTGCGCGAAACAGTCGACTCGGCCGACATCGGCGGCATCGCCTCAAGCTTCTTCAGCTCCTGGATCGCCTTATCGAACACGTCCTTCGGCATCCCGGCGAGCTCGATCTTTTTCTTGAGCTCATCCCACTCGCTCTTTTCGCCGCGGCCCAGTTCCTTCTGGATGGCCTTGATCTTCTCGTTGAGGTAGTACTCTTTCTGCGCGCGCTCCATCTGCCGCTTCACGCGCGACTGGATCGACCGCTCCATGTTGAGCTTCTCGATCTCCACATCGAGCACGCCCGCGATGCGCGTCAGACGGTCGACTGGATCGAAAACGTCCAGGATCTCCTGCTTCTCCGCGATTTCGAGCTGCAAATTCGCGGCGATCGTATCGGCCAGCTTGGCCGGCTCATCGACGCGCAGTGCAGCCATGGTCGACTCAAGATTGAGCGACTGCTGCAGCTTGACGTACTGCTCAAACAGCGTCGTCACCTTCTGCGCCAGCTGCTCC
Organism: uncultured Acidobacteriaceae bacterium; assembly: GCA_964249695.1. Classification (GTDB taxonomy): domain Bacteria; phylum Acidobacteriota; class Terriglobia; order Terriglobales; family Acidobacteriaceae; genus EB88. Next base: position 3,900 of record CAXUDF010000058.1, on the reverse strand, counting down.
ACCTGCGGCGTTACCTCAAGCTGCTGCTTGCCGGTGCGCACGGTCGCTACGAAAAAGCCGTCCGCGTCAGTCATCTCGATCGCGCGGCCGCGCTCCAAACCCTCGACCAGCACCTTGATGTTGCCGTCCGGCATCTTCACGCTTTGGACGATGTTGCCGATGGTGCCGACCATGTAGATGTCGTCGGCACGCGGCTCATCCACGCGGGCATCATGCTGGGTGGCAAGGAAAATCTTGCGATCGCCGGTCAAGGCCTCTTCCAGCGCACGCACGCTCGACTCACGGCCCACCACAAACGGGGTCATCATGTGAGGAAAGATCACCATGTCCCGAATGGGCATCATGGGTAGCTTGCGTGTATCGCCTTTGTTTCCTTTGGGTTCGGTCATTCGGTCCTCTTTAGAAGGATTAGACGTGCAACGGTGGGATCGGATGCGCCGTCTCGCTTGGCTCAGCCCGGCGGGTGTTGACTCGATTGTAATGCTTGGGCCTGAGGGGGCTTGACGCTGCACCACTTGAGTACATACAGCTGCCCGGCGGCCAAAGAAAAAGGCCCGCGATTATCCGCGGGCCTTTCTCTCGAATGGGGGAGGGTTCAGCCGGCCTTTTCCAGCAGGCTGAACGATAGATCCCGCTTCTTGACCATCTCCGCAGTGATCTCCATCTCCTTGATCTTCTTGTTGCCGGGCAGGTGGTACATCAGGTCGAGCATCAGCTCCTCAAGGATCATCCGCAAACCGCGCGCGCCGACTTTCCGGGAGAGCGCTTCCTGCGCCACCGACCGTGCTGCCTCCTCGGAGAAGCGCAGGTGCACGCCCTCATACTCGAACAGCTTCTGGTACTGCTTCAGGATCGCGTTGCGCGGCTTGGTCAGGATCTCGACCAGTGCTACCTCGTCGAGCTCATCGAGAATGCCGATGACCGGCAGGCGGCCCACAAACTCGGGGATCAGCCCGAACTTGATCAGATCCTGCGGCTCGGCCTGGCGCAGCAGCTCCGTATCACGCTGGTGGCGCGCGTCTACGAGCCCTTCCGCCATCTGCTTTTCGGTCAAAGCCTTGAAGCCCAACGCCTTTTTGCCGACCCGGCGCCCGACCACCCGCTCGAGGCCGACAAATGCGCCCCCGCAGATGAACAGAATATTGGTCGTATCCACCGGGGTGAACTCCTGGTGGGGGTGCTTGCGGCCGCCCTGCGGCGGCACATTGGCAACGGTACCTTCAAGAATCTTCAGCAGCGCCTGCTGTACGCCCTCGCCCGACACATCGCGCGTGATGGACGGGTTCTCGTCCTTGCGGCCGATTTTGTCGATCTCGTCGATGTAGATGATGCCGGTCTGCGCACGCGCCACATCGCCGTCCGCTGCCTGCAGCAGCTTCAGGATGATGTTCTCTACGTCTTCGCCGACGTAACCGGCTTCGGTGAGCGTGGTCGCGTCGACGATGGCAAACGGCACGTCGAGCATCTTCGCCAAGGTGTGCGCGAGCAGCGTCTTGCCCGAGCCGGTCGGTCCCACAAGCAGGATGTTTGATTTCGAGAGCTCGACATCATTGCCCCGCACCCGGTTCATCTGAATGCGCTTGTAGTGGTTGTAGACGGCCACCGCGAGCTTCTTCTTGGTCTGGTCCTGCCCGATGACGTACTCGTCCAGGAACGCCTTGACTTCCAGCGGCTTCGGCAGGTGTGTCGGTGCGGTTCCTGCTGGGGTTTCGCTCCGGTCATCCTCAAGAATGGAATTGCACACCGCGACACATTCGTCGCAGATGTACGCGCGAGGGTAATCGCTTGGCGAAGAGATAAGTTTTGCGACGGCATCCTGCGATTTATGGCAGAACGAGCAGCGTAGCGTGTCGTCCGATCCCGTGCGCGTTTTCATGGTGCAATGCTCCTCGGAACTCCCCGGCCTGAATCTTTACGTGCGCGGCCGGTCAATGATCTCGTCGATAATGCCGTATTCTTTGGCCTGCGGCGCGTTCATGATGAAGTCGCGCTCGACATCCCGCTCGATCCGGTCGAGCGGCTGGCCGGTGTGTTTGGACATCAGCTTGTTGGTGATTTCGCGAATCCGGAGGATCTCTCGTGCGTGGATATCGATGTCGGTAGCCTGACCGCTGAGCCCGCCCATCGATGGCTGGTGAATCAGAATGCGGGAGTTTGGCAGCGCGAAGCGCTTGCCCGCCGTGCCGGCCTGCAGCAGAAACGCGCCCATGGAAGCGGCCTGCCCGATGCAGTAGGTCACCACATCGTTCTTGATGAACTGCATCGTGTCGTAAATGGCCAAGCCGGCCGTAATCGAGCCGCCAGGCGAGTTGATGTAGAGCTGCAAATCCTTTTCAGGGTCCTCGCCCGAGAGAAACAGCATCTGCGCGATGATGAGGTTCGCGATCTGGTCGTCAATCGGCGTTCCCAGAAAGATAATATTGTCGCGCAGCAGACGAGAATAGATGTCGTAGGCGCGTTCGCCCCGGCTCGTCTGCTCAACCACCATAGGTACCAGTGCCATAACCCGCCCTTATCTCTATTTAACGCTTCTGTTCGGAAATCGTAGGGCAGCCGCGCCGCCCTGCTTCATTATCGCTCGACGGAGGCTTCGAGTCGCTCATACAGCTGTGCGCCGGTTTTCTCGCGGCGAATCTGCTCCCGGATCCGGACAACCGAGCCGTCTTTGGTCAGGCGCTCCCGCATGGTTACTAGCGGCTCCTGCATCTGGACCGACAACACTTCCAGCTCGCGGTCCAGCTCCGCGTCCGTAACCTCGATGCCTTCCAGCTGTGCAATCCGGTCCAGCAGCATCGTGCCCTGCACCTCGCCGAGGGCCGCATCCCGCTGCGCAATGCGCAAACGCCCAAAGTCGAGCCCGCGCATCTGCTCCTGCGTCATACCCTGTTGTGCCAGCGCGCGCAGGCCGCGGTCGAGCCGAGCTTCAATCTGCTGCTGCACCAGCGTTTCCGGAATGGGGAACGTATACCGGTCGGCCAGCGCTTCCAGGACCTTGTCCTTCGTCGCGGCTTCGGCCTGCCGTTTCTTGTCCGCCGACAGGTGCTCACGCAGCTTTTCCTTGAACTCGTCCATGGTCTCGTAGCTGCCAAGCGAGCGGGCAAAGTCATCATCCATCTCGGGCGAACTCTTGTGCTTGATGCCCTTGATCTCAACCTCGTACGCAATGGTGCGGCCAGCCAGCCGCGGCTCGCCGAAGTCCGCCGGATAGGCCACTTCAAACTTGAGCTCCTGCCCGGGCTTTGCCCCGCGCAGTGCATCGTTAAAGGCCGGCAGCGTGTTCTTGCCTCCGACTTCGAGCTGTACGTCCTGACCGGCAATCGGCTCGTCCAGGGGAGCAAGATCCGCGTTGTCACCGGCAAGCTCACCCTTAAAGGTGATCTGTGCGTAATCGCCGTCCCGCAGCTCGCGGTCTTCCTCCACCGTCTCCATCGTGGAGCGCGAGTCGCGCACCCGCTCCATTTCGGCGTCCCACTCAGCATCGGTCAGCTCGGCCGCCTCACGCTCCACCTTGATGTCCTGGTAGCCGTCAAGCGAGATCTCCGGCAGCACCTCGAACAGGGCCTTGAAGCGCAGCGGTTCGCCGTCTTCCAGGTGCAGTTCTGTCACCTGCGGCTGCGAGATCGGCTGGACGCCAGCTGCCTCAATCGCTGCGCGGAAGTGCTGCGGCAGCAGCTGCTCGACCACGTCCTGTTGAATCTGCTCTTGAAAGCGCGAACGGATCAGGCTTGGCGGCACCTTTCCCGCGCGAAAACCAGGGATGCGCGCCTGGCGGGTGTAGTTCTTGATGACGCGCCGAAACGCGCCCGAAACCTCGTCCGCGGGGATCTCGACCGTGACATCACGGGTGCATTCCGGGTTCAGCGCCGGACCTTGTGGCTGCTCATGCGCATGGTCGTGAGT
>CAXUDF010000057.1:0-18761 GCA_964249695.1 uncultured Acidobacteriaceae bacterium | reverse complement strand
GAGGAGATCAGCATTTTCGGGGAAGCGAGCGAGTGCATCGGTGTCGGTCTTCACCGCCTCCTGGTACTGGCGCCGGCCGGCTTCAGCTTTTGACAGCGCAAGAGCGTCAGCGGGGGCACCGGAGCTGCTGGCAAGCCTGCTTTTCGCAGCGACGATGCTCGCGTCCTCCGTCTGGGCGTAAAGCTTTTGTCCCAGAAGCGACGTGGTTTCGAGCGCACCCCTGGTCTGCGCGGGAGACGCCGATGCGAACACGAGTGAAAGGGCACACAGGGAGAGGAGAGATCGTGCGAAATGTTTGGACATACTACCTCCGACTCAGGGATGAGCTGTGACGAGAAAACTGTCTCGTGCGTGTCCCTGGGCTGCGACTTTGCCGATCCCAGAATACCCGGCGCTCGACGGTAAGCCGCCTCGTTGCAAGGGGAAATGGAGGTCTCACGAAGGTACTCTTGCTGCGGAGAAGTCAGTCCGGGCTCACCGTCATGGCTGGTTCAGAGAGCAGGGTAGAGCTCTCTGCAAGAGCCATGCAATCCAGGTCGCGACAATGCTGCGCAAGCTCGTCGGCGACCTCCTTCGAGTAATTGACAAAGTGGTGTGCGGTGAGGAGCACCATAAAGCCCAGCCACACCTTAGCCGGCTGGCGGGACCATTTCCGCAGAATCAGCAGTAAAAAGCGCCAGTAGGCCAGCGGGTACGTGGATCGAACACCCTGGCGCCACATGGAGGCGAACAGCACGCGGAGATTGTAAAGCAGGGGCATCTCGGGCGGCCGCTGGGTGGCGCGGGGCTGCCAGGAGTCGATGGAGCGAGCGGCGCGTCCAAAGTAAGCGTCCGGCGTGTACAGGTCGCTTAGCAAACCACTCAATCCCTTCAGCAGGACGGGCAATGCCAACGCCGTGCGGAAGTTGGGCGGGCTGAAGTTTGATGTCGCCTGGCTATCCTCGATGAGCCTGCCTTCACGCTTCATACGATCGAAGAGGGCCGTCGTAGGGGGAGCCTGGAGTACGCCCGCCATCGCCCAGGTAATCGCGGTCTTCTCGATAAACTGCAGCTGCCGTTCAAAGATGGTTTCGTCGTCCGAGTCGAAGCCGACGATAAATCCGGCAAGCACCCACAAACCGCTTTCCCTGATCTTGCTGACGTTACTAACCAGGTCGCCGCGAAGGTTTTGAAACTTCGACGACCCTTTCAGAGCTTCAGACGATGGCGTTTCGATTCCAATGAACACAGACAGGAAATTCGCCTCGACCATGGAAGCGAGCAGCTCGGGCCGGTCCGCAAGATCGATCGATGCTTCCGTGTAGAAGGGGACTGGAAGCTTGTTGCCTTTCTGCCAGGCGGCAAGCTCGCGCGTCAGCTGTAAGGCAAGCTTGCTGTTGCCGATGAAGTTGTCATCCACGATGAACACGTCATTGCGCCAGCCGAGCTTTTGCAGCGTTTCGAGCTCAGCAATCATCTGCGCAGGGGTTTTCGCCCTCGGCTTTCGCCCGTAGATCGTGATGATGTCGCAGAACTCACACTGGAAAGGGCAGCCGCGGGAAAACTGCACCGGCATGGATGTGTAGTTGCCCATCTCAAGCAGATCGAAGCGCGGAATGGGGCTTTCAGTCAGCGCCGGCTTGTCGATGACCCGGTACAGCGCATGCGCCGTGCCATCTTCGAGAGCCAGGCAGATGCCGGTCATCACCTCTTCCGCTTCGCCGACCATCACGTGGTCGGCCTTGCCGAGCAGGAACTCCGGCTCGCTGCTGGCCCAGGGCCCGCCGATGAACGTCCTTTGGCCCAGCGCGCGAGCACGTTCGAGCACGGACAGCGTGCTGACTCGCTGCGCATGCATGGCGCTCACCATAACGAGGTCGGCATCGAGCAGGTCCTCATCCCGCAGATCATGGAAAGAAAGATCCAGGAGGCGGATGTGCCATGTTGGCGGACAAAGCGCCGCCACCGTTACCAGCCCAAGAGGCGGAATCATCGAACGCTCGGGAATGATCTCCAGGACTCCCTCAAAGCCCCAAAAAGACGGCGGGAAGCGCGGCCACACCATGAGGACCTTCACATCCGGCCCAAGCGGCGGGTAAGTTCTTACTGCATCCTGGCCGGCACGAGTAGAGAACGGCTGGAATAGATCGGTAGCAACGGTGGGCATAGGTGATCCGCCTATCAAACCAGGATGTCTCTAGTAGCGTTGGTCGCTGCTCATCTAAGCCGGCACAGAGGGGCTAGTGCCGCGAAGTTGAACTGTGAGCGTAAGGTCGAGTAACTCTCGGGTAGCTTTCTACCGTTCCTGCTTCGATCAGATGCGAACTTATTGGCTGCGACCACGCAGGAAGTTAGAGCGTGTTGCCTTCACGGCGAGTTGACCAGGCTACCGGCAGCCGCTGCGGGTGGATACGCTCCGGCGGATCGCGTCACCGGAGAACCCGGCTCAGCTTGGAGCCGGCCAGGCGTCGCGCAGCGGATGCCCAGTACGCGACGCGCAGGAGACTGGTGCAGTACCCCAGAACTGCGAAAGCGCCGGAGGGAGCTGTGGACGCCCCCCGGCGAACGAACAGGCGGCGGCTACTTCGCTATATCTCCTTCAATAATGCCGCGGCCATTGGTGGCGATGTAGTAGCGGCCGTACACACGAGAGTCGCCGATGAGCAGTGTCGTATTGCCGTACTGATGTTGTGGATCGTTGAGAAGAAACCAGTGCTGACCGTAGTCGATCGACCCGAAAAAAGCGTCAAAGCCGCCCGGAACTCCGCCAATTGCGCCGCGCAGGTAGAGCGTCGGAACAGCCGAGCCGGGCGCGGCTTTGCCAAAGCCGAGGTTCAATGCCGAGGAGACGCCGCTGAGAGCGGTGAAGCTCGCTCCCGCATCGGTGGAGTGCAGCAGTGCGCCGCCGCCGGTAAACCATACATCCCCCTTTGCCAAAGGCGACGCATACAGCGTGCCGTAGGTGGCAAGAGTTTGCGCCTGGGCGAAGGTGCGGCCGCCATCGGTGCTGCGCAGGAGCGCCCCGGTAGCAGGGTTGTACTCGTAGGCTGTTTTGGCGTCCAGGCGGTCACTCACGACCGCGATAGACGCCTGCCCGGAGACTGTAGGCGGCGTTCCGGCGGAAACTGCCCACGTGGCCCCGTTGTTGGTGGAGTAGTACGTCTGCGCTCCCGCGTCGGAAGGCGCCCAGAGCAGAGTGGCACCGTTGGCCGTAAGCGCTACGGTTCCACCGCCGCTCGTGAGAGGGATGGGTGTCGAGGCAAACTGCGCGAAGGTAAGGCCGCCATCGGTAGAGAACGAGCCGAAGGGAGCAGCACTGCCGCTTTGTGCGATCACGAGCGGCTTGCCTTGCGCAAAGTCGATGCTGCCGATGTTGCCGATATTCGGATGGATGTTCGCGCCGTTGACGGGCGACACGCGCAGGTTGGTGTGTGTGAAGCCGCCCAGGTCACCCATGCCGCTGATGAGGTGCGCGGGTCCGGATGGTGGGCTGATGAGGGCGTTGACGGCTGTCTCTTCTATGCCGAGCGCGTCCACGTACCAATCAGAGGCATTGCCGACTGTGATCGTGCCTGTGTTAGTTGCTACGCCATCGGCAGCGGCGATGTTATCGGTTGCCCAGATAGTCTGCCCATCGCCATAGAGCACCTGATTGTGATCGGACGGATTGAAATAGATGTGGTTGATCCAGTTACCGGCCTCTGCTGCGGGCGCGCCGAAGGTGACCCAGGGGGAAAGCGACACATCGCGCACGGCTTTTGTCTGAATGCTCTCCCAGGTCTTGCCGCCGTCGAGCGATCGGAACAGATCATCCTGCGGCGGCGGATAGTAGCGGTCCATGGTCGACACCATGATGGTGTTTGCGTTGGCGGGGTCAACCGCGACAGAGCCGAAGCCGTAGCTTTCCTTGTTCGGGTTGGGCGGAGTGATGTCGGTCCATGCGCCGGTTGCGGGAGCGTACTTCCAGATAGCGCCGGAGCTCAGCGAGTACGGGCCCACGCTGTTGCCGTAAAGACTCTTTCCGTAGGCGATGTAGAGGTTGCCGCTCGGATCAGTCGTCATCGAGTTTGGGTAAAAGCCCGTCGGCTGCCCTGCCACAGCAGCGAAGGTCTTGCCGCCATCCTGGGTGACGTAAAGGCCGACCTCGGGATCGGAGACGCCGACATAGGCCACTTTCGTAAAGTCGTCCGTCGTCGTGCCGCTGGTCTTGTCAAAGTAGCCGAAGATGACTCCGACGCCGGGGTCAGCGGCTGTGCCCGTAGGACCACTGACCGGGAAGCTGGGAACAGGCTGCCAGTGCTGGCCATAGTCGAGACTGCCGTACACCCCATTCAACCGCGAGAAGAAATAGACATGCGCCCCATTGTTTGGATCGACCAGCAGCCGCTCTCCGGCGAAGCGGCCGGCGTCATTGGAGCCGAGTTTGATCGGCAGGGGAACAATCGTGAACGTGCGTCCCCGGTCATTCGAGACGAGAATGGCTCCGTTTCCTTCGAAGGATTCGGTGTAGGTTCCGGCAGCAAGGTAAAGCCGCTCGGGGTCGTTCGGATCCAGTCCGATGGCCTCCGTACCGATGTAGTTGAACTGCGAATCGTTGAGGAAGTCGAGCAGGGGCGTCCAGGTCTTTGTAGACGGTTCCCAGCGGTAGGTGCCTCCAATGTCCGTGCGCGCGTAGCGAATGTCGCCGTTGACCGCGCTGCCGACAATGCCGGTGATGAAGCCGCCGGCTACGATGCGGACGTTGGTGTAGTTGAATGGAACCGCGCCGGCGAGGCCCTGTGCAGATGCTGTGCCGACGAACAAGCCTGCGAGGCTGCCGGCGAGAAGGGAAACGGTGAGGTAACGACTGCGGCGGGAGAGTGGCGGGAGCTCTGTGACATCGTTTCGGGGGTACATAAGCCTCGTGCCAGTGAGCAGATTTTGGGTCGGTTTGCCTGGCCGACGAAGCATAGGCGCGGTGGTCTGACCCTGTCTACCTCGATCGAAAGGTCAGGGGTAAAAGGCTCGAACCAGGCGTGCCGGCTTCTCAACAACACGCTCTTAAAAGGCGAGCAGCCGAACGCGCAGTACCTGCGGAACGCTGGTGAAGTTGAGTCCGTAGTCTGTCTGGTCTCCGTTCCACAGACGAGAGGGTTTCCAGGCCCCGCCTTCGTACGTGCCTTCTTCTACGGAGAGCCACATGCGCTGCTTCTTTGCGTCTGCGCCTGCAAGAGGACGGAAGTCCACCCTGCACTGGACGCCCGCGACAAGGAACTCGTCGGGACCCAGAGCAACGATGAGGGCTTCGCCTTTGGGCTCGCTGTTGCCGGGCGCAGGCTTGTTCGAGTAAAAGGCCGGCTGGCCGTAGGACACCGTGGCGGACCAGCGCGCGGGCGTGTCGTTCACCGCAGGCAGCTCGACCTGCTGCGTGTGGACCTTTGGGTCCTCGGCCGCACCGCGTACGCGCCCCTGCTGATTCCATAACGCGAGCTCCCGGCTCATAGGCTCGGCGATGCGGTAATTGAGTGCGAAGGGCGCGACGGTTTCGTCGTCGATGCGAGCGGCGCCGAGCGGGTAGTTCACATAGCCGGTCGCATCCATGCCAAAGGGCGACCAGCCGAAGGCACCATGCCCGAGCGCAGCAAAGAAGTACCGAGCATAGTCCGTTCGGTTGCCGGTTTCCGGCACAAAGAACGCATTCCAGGGCAAGGCGTACTGCCCCAGCACAGCGCTATATTTGTCGGCCTCGGGCATGTAGATATCCGGACCGATGCCGTCGAGCGTCGGAGCCAGCGCGTGCCAAAGGGGAAGCACATCGAACGTGGGGCCGCCGCTTTCAAAGGTGCCGGGAGCGCCCGGCGGCAAAGGGTCACGCAGTGCGGCGTTGGCGTACAGCGGCAAGGGGAAAACGCGCTTACCGGCCTCCGCGACCTGTTCGATATATCGAGCAATGGCCCAGGCATAGAAGGTTTCATCCGCATCGGGCCCGAAAACCTCAGCCCAACTGCCATGCTGCCCGCCCTTCTCCATGGCGGCAAGCACCTGCGGCGGGACCGGCCCAGCGAAAAGGCGATCAGCAGCCAGAGAATAATCGCGCGCACCGCCCCAAACGCCGGCTTCGTTCTCCACCTGCACCATCACCACCGTATGCCGAGGGTCGGCGCTCTTCAGGTGCTGCATCAGCGTAGCGAACGCGTGCTCATCGGCATGCAGGGTCTGGTCGCCAAAGGGAGAAAGCGAAAACAGCGGCGTACCATCGGCCTTGACCGCCAGAGGAAAGCGCGCTCGATCGCGCTTGACCCACTCCGGTGCATATCCCGGGCTGCCGTTCTTCCACGTGCCGAACCAGAGCAGCACCAGGCGCTTGCCGTGTGCGCGCGCACCTTCAAGAAGCGCGTCGACCTGCGCAAAGTCGAAGGAGTTCTCCGCCGGTTCCAGCGTCTCCCAGTACACCGGGGCCTCCACTGTGTTGACGCCGAGTTTGTCCATCACGGGCCAGACCGCAGGCAGGGCGGCCAGCCAGGCGGAGGAGTTATTCATTTGCGCGGAAAGCATCAAAAACGGCTTGCCGTCCACGATCAGCGCGGGATGCACCCCGGTACGGTCGATGTGGGGCATGGAGGGGTCAGCCGGCGTCTGCGCAGCCAGGCATACAGCCGTCGAGAGCAAGCAGGGAAGCAGAAGTGTCCGCAGGTTCATGTCGCTCCTTACAGGATTGTGCAGAGCAAGGTCTCCGCTACGGAGTTCCGCGGCGACGGCCGGTCACCCCGGCTTGCTCTCAAAGCATGCTCGCACGGCGCCTGCCTCCGCCGGGAACCGAGGCGCTGCTTGACAAGGAGTACCTCTCCAAAAGAGGCTCATTTTGGCTGTAGCGAGAACCCCAAGAGTCCTGGAGACCCGTCCCATCATGATGAGCAATGCATTTTTCCCGGCTGCAGCCGCACTCCTCAGAAGCCGCGGCTGGCTCCGTGCTTTCGCGGCTGTCGGCCTTCTTTGTGTTGCCTCGCAGGCGCTTGGACTGCAGGTACTTGGCCAGGACGTACCTCCCTTTCGCAACCCGCAGCTTTCGCCTGAGGCGAGGATTGCGGATCTTGTTGCGCGCATGACCCTGGCCGAAAAGATCGACTGCCTCAGCACCGATACCGCCATTGCCCGCCTGGGAGTCAAGAGCTTTGGCAGCTCCGAGGGCATCCATGGCGTGGTGCAGCGCGACGAGGAGAAGCGGCACCGCCCCGCCATCATGACGACCCAGTTTCCGCAGCCGCCCGGCATGGGGGAAACCTGGGACCCCGCGCTGGTGCGGCAGGCGGCTGCCGTCGAAGGAGCCGAGGCGCGCTATATCTCGGACACGCCGAAGTACGACCGGCAGATCCTGATGCTGTGGGGGCCGCAGGCGGACCTTGCGCGCGACCCGCGCTGGGGCCGCAGCGAAGAGGTCTACGGCGAAGACCCTTTCTTTAACGGCACCATGGTCGTCAACTTCATCCACGGCCTGCAGGGCGACGACCCAAACCACTGGCAGGCGGCTTCGCTGATGAAGCATTTCCTCGCCAACAGCAACGAAGATCACCGCACCAGCTCCAACTCGGTGTTCGATGAGCGGCTGTTCTGGGAGTACTACTCCGTGCCTTTCCGCATGGGTTTTCTTGAGGGCGGTGCCAAGGGCGTGATGGCCAGCTACAACGCGTGGAACGGTACGCCGATGGCGGTCAATCCCATCCTGAAAAGCATCGTGGAAGACCGGTGGGGCGCGGACGTCCTTTCAAGCGACGGCGGCGCGGTGAAGCTGCTCTGGACTGACCACAAGAAGTTCCCCGATCAGAAATCCGCGGTAATTGCTTGTTTGCACGCCGGGATCAACCAGTTTCTCGACACCTACAAGGATGAAACCGCGACGGCCGTCAAGGAAGGCTCTGTAAGCGAGGCGGAAATCGACGGTCTGCTGCGGCGCAAGTTTGTCATCTCGCTGAAGCTCGGGCTGCTTGACCCGACGCCTGCCCCGGCGCCGTCGGCTGATGTATCCGAGCCATGGAACGGCGAAAAGGATCGAGCGATCTCCGAGAAGATGGCGCTCGAATCGGTGGTGCTGCTGAAGAACCAGAACAATGCTCTTCCGCTCAACAAATCGACGCTCAAGTCCATCGCGGTCATCGGCCCGCTGGCGGATGTTGTCCACTGGGATTGGTACGGCGGGTATGCTCCGCATGCCGTCACGCCGCTTGAAGGGATCAAGGCCGCCGTAGGGCCTGGCGTCACGGTGAACTACGCGGCCGCGGAACTCGGCCAGGCAGCGATCACCGCGGCAAAGAACTCTGACGCGGCCGTGGTGGTCGTGGGCAACGACCCCACCTGCGGCCCGGATATGGCCAGAGACTGGCACGACACAGTCGACGGCGGCGGCACGCTCGCCTGCACCGTGCCGAGTGATGGCCGCGAGGGCCGCGACCGTGAGTCGCTTACGTTGGAACAGGAGCAGCTCGTCAAGCAGGTTTACGCGGTCAACCCAAAGACGATTGTCGTGCTTGTCTCCAGCTTTCCTTACACCATCCAGTGGAGCCAGGAGCACGTGCCTGCGATCCTTCACATGGCGCACGCCTCAGAGGATGAAGGGACCGCGATTGCGAAGGTACTCTTTGGCGACTACAACCCCGGCGGACACCTCGTCACCACATGGCCGATGTCGATCGATCAACTGCCGTCGATGCTGGATTACAACATCCGCGATGGACGCACGTATATGTACTTCAAGAGCAAGCCGCTGTACGCCTTCGGCTATGGCCTTAGCTACACCACATTCCGCTACGACCATTTACAGGTGAGTCGGGACACGCTGCACGCAGGCGGCGAGGCTTCTGTAACGATTGATGTTACCAATACAGGCACGCGCGACGGCGATGATGTGGTGCAGCTTTACGTGGCGCACCAGGGCTCGGCCGTCGCGCGGCCAATGGAAGAGCTCAAGGGATTTGCACGCGTGCACATCGCCGCCGGCCAGACCGTTCCCGTGGCGATCCCGTTGCATGCCGATGATCTGCGCTACTGGAATGTGGCTCAACACCAATGGACGCTGGAGCGCGACAAGGTGGAAGTGCGAGTTGCCGCGGCCTCCGATGATGTTCGTTTGCGCAAGGTTGTTGCCGTGCAGCCTTGACCCGGAGGCCTTGCCGTTTCAGCTGACACCTTGACGGTCTACAGCACCTTCTTGTAGATAATCAAGGTATGGGAAAGCCAAGCGATCTGGTCCAGGGCACGCTCGACTTGCTCATCCTCAAAACACTTCTTGCCGAGCCGCGCCACGGCTGGGGCATTGCCAAGCGGATTCAGCAGCTCTCGGGGGAGGTGCTGCAGGTGCAGCAGGGGTCGCTCTACCCGGCACTGCACCGGCTGGAGCAGCAGGGATGGCTGCGGGCGAAGTGGGCCGAGACCGAAACCGGCCGCCAGGCAAAGTTCTACGCGCTCACCGCCGCGGGCAAGCGGCAGCTCGAGGCCGAAACCGCGAGCTGGCAGCGCCTTTCGCAGGCGATCGACCTCGTAGTGAAAACGGCATAGAGAACGGGGAGAAGCGCATGGCGAAGCTGGGCTTGCGACTGAGCCTGCTGCTGCGGCGCAGCCGCGAAACCGAGCGTTTGCGCGAGGAGCTTGCGTTTCACCTCGAAGAGCAGACGCGCGAAAACCTCGCCGCCGGCATGCCGCCCGAGGAAGCTCGCGCCGCGGCGCTGCGGCTCTTCGGCAACCCGCTGCTCCTGCGCGAGCAGGCCCGCGCAGCCTGGCCGTGGCAGGCGCTGGAGCAGTGCATGCGCGATCTGCGCCAGGGCGTGCGCCGGCTCGGCCGCAGCCCCGGCTTCTCGCTTTCGGTTGTGCTCATTCTCGGGCTGGGCGTGGGTGCGGTCGCCGCGCTCTTTACGGTCGTGCATGCCGTGCTGCTGCAGCCGCTGCCGTTTGCCGCGCAGGACCGCCTGGTGCAGATTTACGAGGCCGATGGCCGGCGCCATACCGAACAGAGTCCCGTCGCCGGTGGTACTTTCCAGATGTGGCGGGAGGGCAGCCACAGCTTTGAGCAGCTGGCGCTCTCCTATAACAGCCAGCTGGAAGAGAACCTGACCGGCGCGGGAGGCCAGTTGCCCGAGCGGGTTCGCGTCGAGGTCGGTACTGGCAATCTGCTCGCCACGCTCGGCGTCCAGCCCGCGGTGGGACGCTTCTTTACCTCAGCGGATGACCGAATCGGTGCGCCGGAAACGGTCGTGCTTACCTGGCAGTTCTTCGGGCGCCGCTATAGCGCGAATCCCTCCGCGCTGGGCACCACGCTTACCCTGGACGCGAAGCCCTACACGGTCATCGGCGTGCTGCCGCGCTGGTTCCACTACCCCGATGCGAAAACTCAGCTTTGGACGCCGCTCCTGCCGGGGATCGAACCCGCCTCCGGGTCCGTACTGGCCTCGCATGACGCGCACAACTTCAGAGTGTTTGGGCGCCTCAAGCCCGGCGTAAGCCTCGGGCAGGCACAGACGGAGCTCGCCGGCCTATCCGGGAGCTACGCTCGCCATACCGAGACAGCCTGGATCAACGACTCGGCGCACGTCGTGCCTCTGCTGGATGCGCAGGTAGGCGAGCTGCGGACCGGTCTCTACGCCCTGCTCGGCGCCACCGGCTGCCTGCTGCTGATCGCCTGCCTCAACGTCACCAATCTCCTGCTCGCCCGCTCGGCTTCCGGCCGCCGCGAGTCTGCGATTCGCGCGGCGCTCGGCGGCGGCCTTCTCGCACGGCTGCGGGCGCAGCTGGCTGAAACACTTCTGCTTTCGCTAGCCGGCGGCCTCCTTGGCGTGCTGCTTGCGTACTTCGGCGTCGCCTGGCTGCGCTACGCCCGGGCTGACCTGCCTCGCTCGGAAAACATTCATCTTGATCCACTCGCTCTCGCCGTCGCCTTGGCGGTCGCGTGCTGCAGCGGCTTGCTGGCCGGCGTCGTCCCGGTGCTCGCCACCAGCGACCGCTCCTTGCTCGGCGCTCTGCGCGAGGGCGCAGGCTCGCACTCCGGCGGCAAGCCTGCGCTGCATCTGCGTAAAGCGCTTATCGGCGCTGAAGTTGCCGTGACAGTCGTGCTTCTGGTGGGCGCAGGTCTGCTGCTCAAAAGCTACAGCCATCTGCGCGCGGTCGACTTCGGCTGCGACCCGCGCAACGCGCTGACCCTGGGTCTCTCGCTGCCGGACGCCCGGTATGCCACTCCGGCATCGCGCATCCAGTTCTTTGACCAGCTGCTGACCCGCGTCCGCGCGCTGCCCGGCGTCCGTACCGCCAACCTGAGCACGACGCTCCCCGGCCAGGGCCAGTATGAGGACGACGCCTACGCCATCCACGAAGACCCGCCGCTCGCCAAAGGGCAGGGGCTCGATGCGGACGTTCGCTGGGTCGATCCCGGCTACTTTGCCGCGCTGCGCATCCCGCTGCTGCGCGGCCGCACTTTCCTGCCGCAGGAACGCGGGGACCGCCGCCACTACGCGCTCATCAGTGCTTCGCTCGCGCGAACGGTCTTTGCCGGACGCGACCCGATCGGCAGACACGTCGACGACGAAAATAACGAAGCAAGCAGCTACCCGGCTGCGACGAACCCGAGCAACGAGATCATCGGCGTCGTTGGCGATGTGCGCTCCACCGCCGCAGCCGAACCTCGGCCGACCATCTACTACCCGCTCTACGGCGGCATTCAAGGGGATGCTTCGCTCATCGTACGCACCGAGGGTGACCCGCTCGCCTGGAGCCTGCCCATCCAGAAGGTCGTTGCCGACATCGACCCGACCCTCGCTGTCGCTGACGTGCTCCCGTTCCAGGACGTTCTGCTGAGCTCGACGGCCGATACCAGCTTCCAGGCCAGCGTGCTTGCCGCCTTCGCGGTGCTTTCGCTGGCACTCGCGGTCGCCGGGCTCTTTGGCGTGCTCTCGTACGTGGTCGCCACGCGCACCGGCGAGCTCGGCATCCGGCTCGCGCTGGGCGCGCCGCAGCGGCAGATCCTCAGCCTGGTTCTCTACGACGGCCTCCGCCCCGCACTCGCCGGCGTCGCTGCCGGGCTGCTCGCGAGCGCCGCGCTTACGCGCTTCATCGCCTCGCTCCTGCACGGCGCGCAGCCGCTGGACCCGCTGGTGTATGCGGGCGTAAGCGCCCTGCTGCTGCTTACCGCGGCAGCCGCCTGCGGCGCGCCCGCCTGGCGCGCCTCGCGTCTCGACCCTGCCGAGGTTCTGCGCAGCGAGTAACCGCAGCAAGGTCAACGACTAGCGAATGACAAAGTCCCGCGCCTGCCCGGTATCCGCGGCAGCGAAGCGGACTGCCTCGCCGGCGCTGGAAGCCGGAACCGTCTTGCCGTTTTCTGTCACCTGCGGCGCTTGACCGGCCAGGCCAAAGACCTGCACCTCCAGCTCTGACCACCAGGGCTGGTAGCTGCCTTCGCGCGCGCCAAGGTGCAGCTGGAGCGAGCCGTCCGGCATGCTTTCGCAGCGGAACGCCATGCGCGCAAACGCGCCCTGTCGGTAGGCAAAGCTGTGCCCGTCGTCCCAGTACACAGCGCCGTGGCAGTCCGGGCCAGGGTAGACGCGCAAAGTGAGCGGGCCGGCAGGCTTCTCCTCGGTGCTTTGCGTCAAGGGCATTGAGGGCACAATGCTGCCCGGGCGCACAAACACCGGCAGTTCTTCAAGCTTTGGCGTTACTCGCAGGGCAAACGTTTTCACGACCGCGCCGCTCTCCGGTTGCACGCCGGCTGCCGCAGACGAGCCGGAGGTATACGCGACTCGTGCCCCGGTCCAGTAGTTGTACCAGCCGTCGCTGGGGAAGCGGACCGAGTAGTCTGCCGTCTGTTCCAGGTTCATGGGCGCGGCAATCAGCAAGTCCGGGCCGAACAGGAATTCATTGGCGGTGTCCGGGTCCGCGTCCATCGGGTGCTTATCCGCCATCGCGTCTGGAAACTCCACAAACAGCGGCCGCAGGATCGGCAGGCCGCTGTGCGAAGCTTCGTCCGCGGCGGTGTACAGGTAGGGCATCAGCTTGTAACGCTCCTCGATGTAGCGCCGGCGCACGGCTTCGGGCCCGGGTCCGTTGGCCCACACCTCGTGCGGGCCAGTGCCCTTTTCCGCGTGGTCGCGGTCAATCGGCTGGAAGGCGCTGATCTCGAGCCACTTGGTCAGCAGCTCCGGCGATGGGGTGCCGGCGTAGCCGCCGCCGTCGGCGCCTGCCATGCTAAAGCCGCTGAGGCCCAGGTTTTTGAGCATGGAGGTGGTCAGGCGAAGGTGGTTCCAGGTGGCCGAGTTGTCGCCGGTCCAGGTGGCCGCGTAGCGCTGCGTCCCGGCATAGGCGGCGCGTGTCAGCACAAACGGCCGCTCGTCCGGCTCGAGCTTCAGCAGCCCTTCCTCGGTCGCGCGCGCATTTTCCATGCCGTACACATTGTGGATTTCGGCATGGGTCGCCGTGCGCTTCGCAAAGCCCGGTTCGTCGATGCGGTGCTGCACGTTGAGCGGCATGGTCCTCGACGCAACTTTGAAGACCGACGGCTCGTTCATGTCGTTCCAGAAGCCGTCGAGGCCGATGTGCACAAAGTCGGTGTACAGCGAGCCCCACCATGCCCGCGTTTGCTGCTCCGTGAAGTCAGGAAAGACCGACAAACCCGGCCACACGATGCCTGAGAAAACCGAGCCGTCCGGCATGTGGACAAAGCGATCCTGCGCGGTGCCGCTATCGTACGGCGTGTAGCCCTGGTTCGGCGCCTTTGCGATGTGCAGGTCGGTGATGGCGACCACATGAAACTGCTCACTATGCAGCGTGCGGACCAGGCCCGGCAGGTCTGGAAAGGTCTTCGCATCGACGGTGAAGGGCCGGTAGCGGTCCTGGAAGTCGACATCGAGATAGATCGCGTCAGCCGGAACGTGATCGGCGCGGAAGCGCTGCGCAAGCTGCTCCACCTGGGCCTGCGGCGTGTAGCTGAAGCGCGACTGCTGAAAGCCGAGCGACCAGCGAGGCGGCAGCGGCGTGGGGCCGGTAAGCCAGGCGTAGTCGGCCAGCACCTGTTTCGGCGAAGGCCCGTACAGGAAGTACAGGTCCACCGGCCCGCCATCGGCGCTCATGGCGAGCGTGCTGGGCTCGATGTGGCCAAAGTCGAAGCGGCTGCGCCAGGTGGTGTCGAGCAGCGTTCCGGAGGTGACACCGCGGTCAAAGGTCAGAAAGAAAGGAATCGCTTTGTAGAGCGGATCGGTCGACTCCTGCCAGGCATAGGCGTCGGTGTTCCACAGCGTAAAACTCTCGCCGCGGCGGTCGAAGGGGCCGACCTTGTCGCCCAGGCCGAAGTAGTGAGCGTCGACCGGCATGGCGCGCGCGAGCGCAAAGCCGGAGCCGCGGAACTTGACCGGCGCGGCGTCCTGCTCGAGCAGCGTACCGGCTTTGTCGTAAATCTTCACCTCGAGCGTCGCCGGGTCCACTTCCACGCGAAGCATCGTTGTCGTGAAGCCTGAACCCTGGCTGAGCGGCGTGATGCCGACGCGGCTTTGCTGTGCAGCGGGCAGAACAGCCCAGCTCCCACTTTCGGGCGGCGTGGCGCCATGCCAGTAATGGAGCGCAAGCACGTCGTCCCGCAAGGCACACACGACAAGGTGCGTTCCGTCGTGTGCATATTCCACCGTGCCCGTGGGCGAAGGTGCGGCCAGTGTGGGCCGTGTGGTCAGCGCAAGCGCGCCGAGTGCGGCCGCGGCTGCGAGCCGAAAAAGCGAGGGGTGCATGGGATCTCCGGCTTGCTGTACTGGTGGAAGCAATCGCGGTCCGCGACATCACCAATGTGCCTTAGACTCTCGCGGCTTTGCAACCGCGATCGTCGAATGCGGGGCGCAGAGGGGTTTGTCGTTGACACATTGACCGCCGCAGCCCTGGTCTGTGCGGCGCCAGGTCTGAAGCCGACATCGGGCGGTACGCCGCGCCTGGAGCGCCGCCGTTTGGTGCTGTGCCCTGGAGGGTCCAGCCTGTGCCGAAGCTGGTTACGGGCACTTACACCCCGCATTAACCTGCCAGGAAGAGCGGGTAAATATGTCGTTCATACAGATTGCGGGTGACGTTTTCCGCGATCACTGACTCGTTCTCTTTCAATAGATCGAGATAGCGTTGCCCCATCAGTGCCGCGACTTTAAAGCCGACGTGCAGTAACTGCCGCAGCGAGCGGTTGTATGCGGGTGAAGCCTGGTCGTGGCGCAAGGCTTCGGCAAACTCCTCCGGTGTCCATCCTCCAACCTCCTCCGGTGATGGCAGCGCGGCCGGCTCTATATCAATTACTGCCGCGTACGGCGCACAAAGCTCCTCTCGCCGGCGGTAGGCTTCCGCATAGATCTCCTTTGCCGCAGCGAGTCCCGCGCCTCCTGACTCCGCCAGGCCGGTAAGCTCCTCAAGCCAGGTTGTGCCTGCGGTTTTAATGTGAACGCCCGCACCGGAGGCGCGGAGCGCTTCGCGAATCGGCTCGTACAACGAGAACTTGTCAGAGCCGGAGTGAATGCTCAGCTTCAGCTCTCGAGGAAGCCCGTATAGCTCGCGCGCATAGGCCAGCACGGCGATATCCTCTCGGAACTCGCGGGCAAACTGGTCTAAGTCGCCTAGATAGTCCACACCCTTGTTGAAGCGCCCGGTAAACTTGGGTGCAATCGTCTGGATGGGTATGCGGCAGTCCGCGACCGCGGCCAGGATGATCAGTAACTCGGCAGGGGTCTGCGGAGTATCTGTCTCGTCCATTGATATTTCTGTGACAAAGGCACCTTCTGTTTTCTTGTCCCTTATCCCGCGATAGATAGCAGCTGCCGCCTCAACTGCCGACAGGTACTTAGCGGCGCTCGCCTTTAGAAAATCAGGCGAGATGGTAAGCGATTCCACGCCGGGCAGGTCAAGCGTCCCGGCCAGCTCAGGATGCCGGGCTAGGAAGCTGTCGATCGACGAGCTCGCTGCCGGCTTGCCGATCCTGTCGGCCACATCGAGCGTGAAGAAGTCGCATGGCGCAAGAAAGCGATCCACGGTGGAGAGGTTGATGTGGTCCGCGTCGCAGAAATATGGCTGGTCCCACCCGGCAGCGCGTACCGCGGCGTCGGCGGCCTCGCGCGTGGTTCGCGGGTCGGAGTGGATGATGGTGTGCTCCCGATTGCTCTTGTTCCACACTGGCGCTACCAGCACGCCCGCGTCCAAGGCGCGTACGCACGCAGCCAGCTGCGGCTTTGCCTGATGTGAGAAACGGTCGCCGACGCCGATTGTGAACCTCGGGAGAGTCAAGGGTGCTCGCATCATGGTGCCTTTCCGGTATCGCGATGGATCAAGCGCGCGTGTCTTTGACGGCTCAGTGCTCATCCCGTAATGTATGCGTCACGCCGGGGAGCCGGCTAAACGCGCGCCTCGGCAGCAATGGTCTGCAACTCCGGCAGCACACGCCCCAGCGAGACCGGCGCCGCGTCGCGGCTGCCGAGCCCAAAGTACACGGCCTGGTACAGCGCAAACAAGCGGTTATACGTCGCGTGCGCAGCCGCTTCAGGCGCATAGGTGCGGAACGGCAGACACAGCGCCTGCTGCGCCGACTCAATAGACGGAAACGCACCGGCGGCCAGCATCGCGAAGATGCCTGAGCCCACGCTGGTCGGGATGCCGTCCGGCACAAGCACCGGCTTGCCCAGCACGTTGGCATATACCTGGTTGAGCGTTGGATTGTGCTGCGGGATGCCGCCCGCATGGATCACTCGCTCGACCGGCACACCATGCTCTGCCATGCGCTCAAGGATGATGCGCGTGTGGAAGGCCGTACCCTCAATCGCCGCGAAGAGCTCATCCTCGGCCGTGTGCAGCAGGTTCCAGCCGAGGGTGACCCCGCCCAGTTCCGCATTCACGAGCACCGTACGGTCGCCGTTGTCCCAACTCAGCCGCAGCAGCCCTGTTTGCCCCGCGCGGTACTGTGCCAGGTTTTGTGACAGATCGCGCACCGAGGTTCCGGCTCGCCGTGCGATGGCCTCAAAGATGTCGCCGGTCGCCGAAAGACCCGCCTCCACGCCGGTAAAGCCGGGGTGCACACTGCCCGGCACCACGCCGCACACCCCGGGTACCAGCGTCGTTTTTCGCTCCATCGCAATGATGCAGGTGGAGGTGCCGACCACGTTGACCACGTCGCCTTCGCGGCACCCTGCTCCAATCGCGTCCCAATGGGCGTCAAACGCACCAACCGGGATGGGGATCCCGGCCCGCAAGCCCAGGCGCTCTGCCCACTCGGGCGCAAGCCGGCCCGCAAGCGCGTCAGAGGTCGCGTAGTCGCCGTCGAAGCGCGCACGCACGCCTTTCAGCAGCGGATCGAGCTTTGCGAAGAAGCTTTCAGGCGGCAGCCCGCCCCACCGCGGGTTCCACAGCCACTTGTGGCCCATCGCGCAAACGCTGCGCTTTGCCTCGCGCGGGTCGTGGACCCCGGCGAGCGTCGCCGCAACCATATCGCAATGCTCAAAAGCCGTCCAGAACTCTGCCCGGCGCTCCGGGTTGTGGCGCAGCCAGTGCAGCAGCTTGGCCCAGCCCCACTCGTGCGAGTACACGCCGCCGCACCACTGGATTGCTTCCAGCTGCTCCGCATGCGCGAGCGCGGTGATCTGCCGCGCTTCCAGCTTGGCGCGGTGGTCGCACCACAGGTAGTACTCGCCAAGCGGCTGCATATCGCGCCCAACCACCACAACGCTTGAGCCGGTCGTGTCGAGCGCAATCGCGGCGATCGTGTCGCCCGCAACGCCGGTTTCGGCCAGCACTGCTCGCGTGGCCTCCGCAAGCGCGTTCATCTGGTCCGCATGCGACTGCGTGGCGTAGTCCGGGTCGCTGCGCCTGCGATGAAGCGGGTACGCCGCCGAAGCCGTGCCGAGCCGGCCGCGCTCCGAGTGGAGCAAGCTCACCCGCACGCTCAATGTCCCAAAATCCACGCCGGCTACGGTTACTGGTGGCATATGGACCTCAGACCCCCTGCGCAGGAGGCGGCCACGTCGCGGCGTGTCCACTCAAGAAAGCCACCCGCCACGAAATGTCCGCAAGCCGCGAAGGCGGTCTTGGTTCCACGCAGCCCTTCTCGCTCGGACACTTCGCGTCCTCGTGGACGAAGGCAGCTACCTCCATTTGGGGCTGCTTGGCTCCATCGACTTTCGGCGGCATCAGGCTCCTTCCACACTTGCGATCATACTGTTGAACCGCGCCTCGACCTCGCGGATAAACTCGGCCTCCATCGCGTACCCCGACGTGAACTTCGCACACGCGGGCATACGCGGATGCGCCTCCGCAACCCGGCAGAACTCCGCCTCCCGGTCCGCGTTGAGAATGACCCAGTTGATGTGCGACCACCGCGCATCAGTCTTCCAGCGGGTGGTCCTGGAGGTAGTCAAGCTCACATACCGGTCGAGCCCTCAGGATTGTAGGAGTCCAGCAGCGCCTTGATAGGAACGCCGGGTGCGTTCTCCGTTATCTTCGCTGCCGTAATCGCGGCCGTGATGCGCTTGCAGGCGCGGTCCGCCAGTCGGCTCTCTTGTCAGCTCCCTTATCGGCTTCCAGGAGAGCAGCTGTTCCAGCGCCTCGCGCATCAGGTGGCGCTGCCGCTTGAGGCCGCGCGAGACAATCAGGTCCCGCTCCGGGTGCCTCGCAAGCCAGCCCTCTCCGCGCCGGAGAAAGCTTCTCGATATTGTTCTTAGCAACTATCAAGAGCCTCTACCGCGGCGAGTCGATTTCCGCAAGCCGGGCGCCTGCGCTCGCTCGGGTCGGTCTGATCGAGGCGGAGCGCGCATCCATCGGCAAAGTTCGGT
>CAXUDF010000056.1:0-19220 GCA_964249695.1 uncultured Acidobacteriaceae bacterium | reverse complement strand
ATCCTCGGCCAGCGCCGCCTGTTCCAGCTGCAGGCGCTGGTTTTCCTCCTGCAGCTGCTGGTTCTGCTCCTTCACTCCGACTAAGTTGACATAGCTCGACCAGATCTCACGAAAGGTAAGCCCGCTGCGATGGAGGACTTTTTCGGGCGGTGTCACCACCGTGTTCACGCCCATTCGCAGCACCTTCACCCCTGCCTGGTCTGCCGCTGCGGCTCCAGGCAGGCGGGGGCGCACCTGCACGGCCAGCAGTACAAACTGCACCATCAGTACCAGTGCGAGCACCAGGCTGTTCTTGTAGCGGGTAAAGAAGGATTCCATCAGTGCGCGTCCTTGGGCAGGGCCGAAAGTCCGGTTCTAGTCGATCTTGATCTTGCGCAGCAGTCGGAAGTCGGAAAGCATTTTGCCCGTGCCCAGCACTACGGAAGCAAGCGGGTCATCGGCGACAGAAACCGGCAAGCCAGTCTCTTCGCGAATCCGTTTGTCCAGGTTCTTGATCAGCGCGCCTCCACCAGTCAGCACAATGCCCCGGTCTGAGATGTCGGCGGAAAGCTCGGGCGGCGTGCGTTCGAGCGCTACGCGAATCGCATTCATGATGGTCGAAATTGACTCGGCGAGGGCTTCGCGAATTTCTGAATCTTCGATGACGATAGTCTTCGGTACGCCCTCAATGAGATTGCGTCCCTTAATCTCCATCTGCATAGGCTTGTCGAGCGGGTAGGCCGAGCCGAGCTCGATCTTGATCTGTTCCGCCGTACGCTCGCCGATCAGCAGGTTATATTTGCGCTTCAGATAGTTCATGATCTGCTCGTCCATCTGATTGCCGGCCATGCGCACCGAGCGCGAGTAGACAATGCCGGACAGCGAAATCACTGCGATATCGGTCGTACCGCCGCCGATGTCGACGACCATGTTGCCTTGAGGTTCCGTGATCGGCAGGCCTGCTCCGATGGCCGCTACCATAGCCTGCTCGACCAGAAACACCTCGCTGGCCTTGGCACGATAGGCCGAGTCCTCGACCGCACGCTTTTCTACCTGCGTAATCTCCGACGGCACCCCGATGACGATGCGCGGGTGCACCATCATCTTGCGGTTGTGCGCCTTCTGGATGAAGTAGTTCAGCATCTTCTCGGTGATTTTGAAGTCAGCAATGACGCCGTCCTTCATCGGCCGGATCGCGACGATGTTGCCGGGCGTGCGCCCCAGCATCTCTTTGGCTTCCTTGCCGACCGCCTCGACCTCGCCGGTGTTCTTGTTAATGGCGACGATAGAAGGCTCATTCACGACGATGCCCTTGCCCCGGGCATAAACGAGCGTGTTGGCTGTCCCCAGGTCGATGGCAAGGTCGCTGGAAAATACACTAAACAACGACCGCATCCCGTGCGATCGCGACGAACGCGACTGAAAACCGTTGGCTGGCATGAAGCGGGTACAGTTTCCCCTGGAGTAAGCCTCATTGTAGCGCCTTCACTGTCCCAATCTGCGCCAGCAGCCGCATGCGAGCCTCAAAGGTAATCACGTCTCTCCCGTTTCTAAGGACGGGATTCCCGAAATGGAACGCCCACCCTGATTTCTGCCGCTGGGCTCGTCATTCGCGAGAACGTTTTCGCTGACCCTGCCGTTAAGCGGGTTACGAGGGGCGTGGTCAGTGAATCCCCCAACAGGAGGCACGTTGCACATCCTGAATCATCAAGACAGCTCATCGGCGGGCTGTGGTGCCTGTCGCACAGACAGTGCAGCACCTTTTCCCTTCACGATGGCTTTTCAGCCTATCGTGCACACATCAGGAGTGTTCGCTTATGAGGCTCTGGTCCGCGGGCCGCTGGGCGAGTCGGCCGGCAGCATCCTCTCTCAAGTCAATAGGGACAATATGTATGCCTTCGACCAGGCATGCCGGGTGCGAGCCATCGAGCTGGCCGCGCAGCTTGGCGCCGGCACTCCCCAGAGGGTCTCTATCAACTTCATCCCCGGTGCGGTGTACCGTCCGGAAACGTGTATCCGCAAGACGCTCGAGACTGCCGAGCGCGTCGGCATGGCGCTCTCCAACATCATCTTTGAGGTCACGGAAGGCGAGCGGGTAACGGATCGAAAGCACCTGCTTAACATCTTCCGGGAGTACCGCAAACATGGTCTGCAGACCGCAATAGACGACTTTGGCGCCGGTTTTGCCGGTCTTGATCTGCTGGCGGAGTTCCAGCCCGACATCCTCAAGCTGGATATGGTGCTGATTCGAGACATCGATAAAAAGCCGGCAAGCCGCGCGATCGTGCGCGCTGTCGTCTCCCTGTGCCGTGAGCTCTCGATCCGTCTCATCGCCGAAGGGATTGAGACGCGAGCCGAGTTCGAGGTGCTCGAGGATCTCGGCATCGAGTTCTACCAGGGTTATCTGTTCGCGAAGCCGCAGCTGGAGCGATTTGCTTCCGCTTCCCTGCCAGGCCGACACGCGGTGTCGGTACCCGGCGCGCGCGGGACGGAGGCGCTTCCGGCCCTTGCTCGCACGATATGATGTGGGCATGATTATCGGTGTCCCCAAAGAAGTAAAAGACCACGAAACCCGCGTCGCGCTTACCCCGGCCGGCGTAAAGGAGCTGAAAGCAGCCGGGCACGTGCTGCTGGTTGAGCAGCATGCGGGCGAGCTGTCCGCGTTTTCAGACGATGAGTACCAGGCAGCCGGCGCTGAAATCGTTGGCGCAGCGGCTGACGTGTGGGCGCATGCGGAAATGATCGTCAAGGTCAAGGAGCCGACTGAGCGGGAGTACCTGTTTTTTCGTCCCGGGCTTACCTTATTCACCTATCTCCATCTCGCACCGCTTCCGGAGTTGACCCAGCACCTACTCAGCCGCAAGGTCACCGGGATTGCGTACGAAACGATTCGTGACACGCTGGGAACCTTGCCGCTGCTGACGCCCATGTCCGAGGTAGCCGGGCGCATGAGCGTGCAGGTCGGCGCGGCTTATCTCGAAAAAGGTAAAGGCGGCCGAGGATTGCTGCTCGGCGGCATCCCTGGAGTGCCTCCAGCGGATGTCTGCATCATCGGCGGCGGCATCGTGGGGACCAATGCGGCGAAGATTGCGCTCGGCATGGGTGCCAGGGTCACCATCGTCGACCGCAACCTTCATCGCCTGCGGGAGCTCGACGACATCTTCGCCGGGCGGGTCTTTACGCTGGCCTCAAACCTGCACAATGTGACCGAAGCCGTGCGCACGGCTGACCTGGTGATCGGCGGCGTGCTGATACCGGGAGCGGCGGCACCGAAGATCGTGACCGCGCAGATGGTCAGCGGCATGAAGAAGGGCGCGGTCATCGTGGATGTCGCGATCGACCAGGGCGGCTGCATCGAGACTGCGCGCCCAACGACGCACAGCGACCCCTCCTACGAGGTGGATGGCGTGGTGCACTACTGCGTCACCAATATGCCGGCCGCGGTGCCAAATACCTCTACGCTGGGGCTGACAAACGCAACCTTCCCGTACGTTCAGCGGCTCGCTGAGGGCGTAAAGGCAGCGCTGCTCGCGGACGAAGGCTTGGCCGACGGGGTTAACACACACGACGGCGTTCTATGCTGCGAACCCGTCGCTGTCTCGCAGCATCGCGAGTGGCATCCGGTGCAGCAGCTTCTACAACCAGTAGCCGTGAAGTAAAAAGGGAGCGCGCAGGCGCTCCCTTTCTCGATCACCCGCGCCTGCACCCTAGCGATCGAGCGTAATCGCTCGCTCGAGGCGAAAGGTCAGAGGGGTCTCCGCGGGGATGATGACCGGCTTGTTTCCGGTGAAGACCGCGCCCGCCGTACCCGCGCCGGCACCCAGCAGCCCGCCGAGCAGCGCGCCCTTGCCGCCGCCGGCCAGCCCGCCGATCAAAGCGCCGCCGCCGGCGCCGCCGCCGATAAAGCCTGCAGTCCGCTTGCCCTTGCCTTTGTTCTCCTGGTCAATGGCACTGGTCTCTACCTGTACCGTCCGGCCTTCGGCATGGATGCTGTCCAGACGGATATCAAGCTCACCCGAGCCCTTGAAATGGCCCTGCGCTTTCGAGGCGACGACGGTTCCAGTAGCCGTGGAGCCGGCGCGAACTAGCGTTACTCCGTGAACGATGATGGGACTGGACACGGTCGCTGAAAAGCTCTGGCCTGCCTGGCTTGTTTTGGAACTGAGCTCCTCCCCGAGCCGCACTGTGACATGGGTACCCGCGGGGATTGTGTAGGAAACAGGCTGCACCGGTCGGGGCTCTGCGGCGAAGCCGCCTGCTGCCGACCTGCTGGGTGCCTGCAGGGGCGGCGCGGCCGGCTGCACAGGCGCCGCTTCCGGATTGACAGCCTGTTGCGCCGCCGCGTTCGGAGCAATCTGCGTCGGCTGTGGAGCGGTCTGAGGGGT
Source organism: uncultured Acidobacteriaceae bacterium (assembly GCA_964249695.1). Taxonomy (GTDB): domain Bacteria; phylum Acidobacteriota; class Terriglobia; order Terriglobales; family Acidobacteriaceae; genus EB88. The sequence goes on along the minus strand of CAXUDF010000056.1, from coordinate 14,856 downwards.
ACTTGCCTGCTGGGGAGCCTGCTTGCTGCATCCGGAGAACAGCGTCAGGGCCGCGAAGGCTAGGGAAACAGAAGCGGAAGCACTGTGTCTTGTTTGCATAGCAGCTTTTGGGATGCGTCAGTCACCCGACACAGTTTCCTTCCCAGCCTGTTTTCGCATGCCTCCCCCTCCCGTAAGGAAACGGAACCCCGCTGGTATTCTTGGTCTGCATCATCCCAGGGTAGGACGCACCTTCCAGCTACGGAAAGGCGCACATGGAACAAGCGACGCAGCAGGCTTCCTCAAAACGGCGGCTCAGCCTTTTTCTCCTGGGCGGCGGTCTCCTGCTTTTGCTGGTCGGCATGAGCGCGCTCAACGCATTCCACTCTGTCCCGCCCTATCGGGCCAGCCCCATGGCGCTGTTTCTGTTCACGGCCATTACGGTTGTGCTCTTCCTGCTGCTGCTCCTGCTGCTGCTGCTGCTAGCGCGCAACATTCTCAAGATGTACGGCGACGGCCGCTCGCGCGTGCTCGGCTCGCGGCTTCGGTCGCGCATGCTGCTCGGCGCGCTCCTGCTTTCGTTTGCGCCCATCGTGTTCATGGCCTTGTTCTCCTTCCTGCTGATGAACCGTTCGCTCGACCGATGGTTCTCGCAGCCGGTTGCGGCGTTGCGCGACCAGTCCCTGCAGCTTGCCTTGCAGCTGACGCGCTACGTGACCGGCAATGCCCGTGTTGAAGCAGAAAGCCTTGCGCGCTCTCCCGGCTTTGACAGCCTGAGCGACGGGGAGCAGCTTGCCGCAGAGATGCGCAAGCACCGCATCACGCTTGAGGGCGGCTTCGCCTTTGTGTATCGCGACGGGCAGCCGATTGCGAGCTACCAGGTACCCGCTTCCGCGGCCGCAGCGACCCTGCATCAGTGGCCAGAAAGTTCGACGGACGGGCCCGAAACCACGATCGAGGCAGGCGGCCAGCCGACCCTCCCTGCCACATCAGCCGTGCATCCGCACATGCCCGTCACCTCGCCGGGCGAGGCATCCGCCCTGTCGTCTGTCGCCCTGCGCGGAGCACAAAGCCCGGACGGTCCCGTGCTCTCGCTTAGCCCGGACAGCGATTTCGCTCTCGGCATGGCCTCTCTGCATGAGGGCGGCGTAGTCGTGGTGGCGCTGCCGCTGCCGAACGGCCTGGGCCGCACCACCGGCAGCATCGCGGACGGCGCACGCGAGTACTGGGCCGTGTACCGGCAGCGCCGCGCAGTCCGCAGTACCTTTCTTCTGCTGCTGACGCTGGTCACCACGCTCGCCTTCTTCGCGTCCAGCTGGCTCGCCCTGTTTCTTTCCAAGCAAATTACCCAGCCGGTCGAGGCGCTTGCCGATGCCATGGACGCCATAGCGGAAGGCGACTACCGCCAGCGCATCACGGTGTCTGCGTCCGAGGAGCTGAGCGAGCTGATCGGCTCGTTTAACCAGATGGCCACCGACCTGGAGCAAAGCCGCTCCATTGCCGACAGCTCAAGCGCGCAGATCGAGCAGGCCAACCGCAGGCTCCGCGAACGCCAGCACGAGCTTGAGCTCATCCTGGAGACCATTCCGAGCGGGGTCGTCGTGCTTGACGGCGCACGGGGAGTGCTCCAGGTAAACCGGGCCTTTCTCGACTTGCTGACGGCCACCCTCCCGTCTCACGACCGCTTGCTGGCTCTTGAGCCCGGCGCAGCGCTGCCCGCAGGACTTCGGCTCGACGATCTTCTGCCGCCGAGCATCCTGGACGATGTAGTGAGGCTGGAGCGCCGGGCGCAGCGCATGGGAGTCGCCGGGGTGGAGCTTGAGCTCGGTACCGCCGACGCGCCGGGCAGCCATGCCTCCGGCACCTCAGCCACCAGCCTTTCGGTCACGATCGCGGTGCTGAACCTGGGCCGCAATCCGGAAGGGTTTGAGCGCCGAGGTTCCGTGCTGGTGGTCGATGACGTGTCGCACGTGCTGCAGGCGCAGCGGGAGGTCGCCTGGAAGGAGGTCGCGCAGCGGGTTGCGCACGAAATCAAGAATCCTCTAACGCCGATCTCTCTCTCGGCCGAGCGAATCCTGCGCCACCTTCATCGAGGCGATTTCGACCGATTCCACGGCGAGTCGACGGCGGTGATCCGCAAATCCGGCGAGGTCATTCTGTCCTCGGTCGAAACGCTGCGGCTGCTGGTGGACCAGTTCGGCGCGCTGGCGGAGTTTCCCGCGGCGCGGCCCCGCGCGGCCTCCTTGAACGAGATTGCGGAGAACGCGCTGGCGCTGTTCCAGGGGCGCCTCGAAGGAATCCGCATTGAGACGGCGTTTGCGCCGGAGCTGCCGCCGGTGCTGGCCGACCCTGAAGCGCTGAAACGCGCTGTGGCCAACCTGATCGACAACGCGGCGGAAGCGATGACGGCGAGCTTCCACCGGGTTCTGCGCCTCCAGACCTGCCTGAGCGAGCGCACCGGCATGGCGATGCTGACCGTTGCCGACACCGGCCCTGGCCTGAGCGCGGAGGTGCGCGAGCGCCTGTTTTTACCCTACTTCTCGACCAAGCAGCGCGGCACCGGCCTCGGCCTCGCCATCACCTCCAAGATCGTGCAGGACCATCACGGGACTATTCGCGCCGAGCAGTGCGGCGCCTCGGGCGCCTGCTTCTTTGTTGAGCTGCCGCTCGCCCGCGCACTCGATGCCGCGCCGCTGGCGGAGAATGTGCCGGCGTGACGCACATCCTGATTGCGGACGACGAAGCTCCCATCCGCGACACGTTGTCCGACATCCTGCGGGAGGAGGGCTATGCCGTAGCGAGCTCCGCGACTGCAGCGGAAGCCCTGCTGCTGCTGCGCGATGCGCACTACGACGTGCTGCTGCTGGATGTATGGATGCCCGACCGCGATGGGCTCGACGTGCTCGGCGAGATCGGCACGTTTGGAAGTGACGGCCGGCCGGAGGTCATCATGATTTCGGGCCACGGCACCATTGAGACCGCGGTGCGCGCGACCAAGCTCGGCGCCTTTGACTTTCTGGAAAAGCCGCTCTCGCTTGAGCGCACGCTGATCACCATCAAGAACGCCGTCGAGAAGCGGCAGCTGCGCGCCGACAATCGCGAACTGAAGCAGCAGCTGACCGGGGGCACCTCCATTACAGGCAACAGCGTTTCGGCGAAAGCGCTGCGGCAGCAGATTCGCCTGATGGCACCCACCAACGGGCGCGTGCTGATCTTCGGCGAGTCCGGCACCGGCAAGGAGCTGATTGCGCGCGCCATGCACGCGGAAAGTCTGCGGAGCGAGCGCATCTTTCTGGAGCTCAAGTGCGCCGCAATTCCGGAAGACTACATCGAGAGTGAGCTGTTCGGGCACCGCAACGGCGCCGTTGCGGGCGCGCCGCCTGAGAAGCGCGGCATTTTTGAGCGCGCCGACGGCGGCACGCTGCTGCTGGACGAAGTGGGCGATATGAGCCTGAAAACTCAGGCCAAGGTGCTGCGCGCACTCGACGAGCAGAGCTTTACCCCGCTCGGCGGGCGCGAGCCGCTGCATGTGGACGTTCGCGTGATCGCGACGACGAACAAGAACCTGGAAGAAGAGATCGCGCATGGCAACTTTCGCGAAGACCTGTTCTACCGGCTGAATGTCATCCCGTTTTTTGTGCCGCCGCTGCGCGAGCGGCGCGAGGATGTACCCCCGCTGGTCGCTGGCTTCCTGAATGAGATCGGCCGCGAGTACGGGCGGCCGCACGTGGAAATTGCCGCCGACGCGCTGGATGGGATGAAGGGGTACAGCTGGCCCGGGAATGTGCGGGAGCTCAAGAATATCGTCGAGCGCATGCTGATTCTGAACCCGCACGCGCAGCGGCTTGAGCGCAAGCATCTGCCTGCGCTGATGCTGCGCACCCCGTCCCGGCCCGCGGGCGGCAGCGAAGAGTTTGCGTCGCTGCAGCAGGCACGTGAGGCCTATGAGCGTGACTTCATCCTGAAGAAAGTGGACGAATGCCACGGCAACATGAGCCGCGCGGCCGAAGCGTTGGGGCTGGAACGCAGCCATCTGTATCGCAAGATGCGGGCGCTCGGCATCCCGGTGCGCGAGGCCTGACGCGCAATATCAGGCTCCAGGGAAGCGTCATCCTGAGGGCGCGGAGCGAGGAAGGGCCTGCTGTTCGCCGCCTCGCGGATAACAGCGGGTCCTTCGCTGCGCTCAGGATAATGCTGTTTTGCTTCCTGGAACCTTCTCTCACACAGCCGCTTAGGATGACGTTGTTTGCTCATTCGAAGGTGTCATACACACGTCAGGGTCAGACTGAGAACGCTCCATGCGACGACCTACTCCACTCGAAACAGCGCCGCCCCGTGCATCGGCAGCGTCCCGGCAAGCTCCCGCACACGGCCGATCTCCTGCGACTGCCACAAGTCCCTCACCCGATGTTCCCCGCCGTGCAATCCCAACTGCTTCCAGGTGAAGTGGAAGGCGCTCGGCGTATTGCCCAGGTTGAAGACCGCGTAGTCGACTCCTTTGCCCTTCCCCTTCTCTTTCGGCGCATCTGCACGCCATACCACCAGGCCGCCGTCCACCAGCAGCTCGCGGTTTCCGCTGGACTGCTGGTCGACTGCGAGCACCTCCCGGTTGGTCAGCAAAGCCTCGGTAAACGAGTCCACCTCAGGCAGGTTCGCGCCGAGGATCAGGGGCGCTCGAGCAATGGACCATAGCGTCAGCAGCGTACGGGTCTCGTCGTAGTTGAGCCGCGAGAGCCGCGGCTGCCCCCACCCAGGGCGCGGCCCCAGGTAGCCGATCGGCAGCATGTCCGCATCGGGCCAGTGGCCGACCTGTTGGAACTGCATCCAGTTGGCCAGCACGCCAAACTGGTTGCGCACCGTCTGCGGAAACGTGCCCTCGATGGCCGGGTCGCTCCAGATGTCCCACAGATCGTCCGAGATCCGCCACATCTGCGCAGACTTTTCCACGTCCGGGCCGTCAGCAAGCGGCGTGGGCCCGGGCGAAAGGCTCAGCACGATCGGGCGGCCGGCCTTCGCGATGGCCGCGTCAATCATGTGGATTTCGTCGGCGTGGTAGGGCTTCGCGATGCAGTCGACCTTAAGGAAGTCGACGCCCCAACCGGCATAAAGCTTCAGGAGCGAGTCGTAATACGCCTGGCCGGCGGCGTTTGCTTTCACGCCGAAGTTGTCCGGGTTCCACTGGCAGGTGTCCGTCGTGTCGGCGGCGTCAGCGGCGTGGAAGCTGCTGTCGGCGATCGGCAGATTCTGCGTGACGGCCTGTTTGGGAATGCCGCGGATGATGTGGATGCCGAACTGGAGCCCGAGCGAGTGGGCGTAATCAGCGAGACCGGCCATGCCGTCCGGGAAGCGCCCGGACGCGGCCGTGTAGCGGCCGTTAGCGTCCAGAACGTAGCCCTGGTCGGCCTTGTTGCCGACACCGCCGCCGGCGTTTTCCGGGTGCTGGAGGTACCAGCCTTCATCCACGACCACATAGCGCCAGCCGGCAGGCTCAAGGTGCTGGTGCAGCCAGTCCACGTTGCGCTTCCACTCGTCGGCCGTGACGGAAAGCCCGTAGGAGTCCCAGCTGTTCCAGCCGAGCGGCGGCGTCGCGGCCAGGGTGTTGACAGCTTTGTCAGGGCGCGCGGCATGCGCGGGCAGCACCAGCAAAAGCGGCAGCAGGAGCAGTAGGGCCGCGAGGTGTGCGCGGGCTGAGTCAAGCATGCGGCGTCGGTCCTCCTCTCTCGCGTCCAGCATATGGTGCTTCGATGCGGGTCCACACCTCCATTTTGAAAATCCCCGCGAAGTGCCGCGCGATATACTGGGTCGCTTATGGCAGCCGTTTACGCGATCGTGCCCGCAGCCGGGCTGGGCACGCGCATGATGACCAGTTCCGGAGGCGCGCCCAAGCAGTTTCTGCTTCTCGCCGGCAAACCCATCCTGATTCATACCCTGCTTACTCTTGCGGCCACGGCCGGGCTGCGCGCCATTTTCGTAGCGGTTCGCGCCAGCGAAGAAGAGCGCCTGCAAGCGCTGCTCACCGAGTACGCAGCGTATTTCCTTGCTGCACCTTTGATCCAGATTGTCACCGGGGGCGACACGCGGCAGGAGAGCGTCGCGGCAGCAGTGGCAGCCATCGCCTGCGAGGACGATGCCGTGCTGCTGGTGCACGATGCGGTGCGGCCGCTCGTCGAGCCTGCGGCGATTGACCGCGTGGTTGCCGCGATTGAGCGGCATGGTGCGGCGATCGTAGCGGTGCCCGCGACTGACACCATCAAGCAGGTGGAGCGCACGGCGCAGGGCGCCCTGATTACCGCAACCATTCCGCGTGAGAACATCGTGCAGGCGCAAACGCCGCAGGGCGCGCGCGCGGCGCTGCTGCGGCGTGCCGTGCGCGAGGCCGCCGCAGACGAGTTTGCCGGCACCGACGAGGCCAGCCTGCTGGAGCGTGCAGGCATTGCTGTTGCAGTGGTGCTGGGGTCGGCAAGCAATCTCAAAATCACGCAGGCGAGCGACCTGCCGCTGGCAGAGTGGTATCTGTCTCGCCAGGACGCTCGACAAAACGCGATCCGCAAAACCAATGACGAGGAGAGCACACGATGAGCATGCGCATAGGGCAGGGGTATGACTCGCACTCCTTTAAGGCTGGTGTGCCGCTGCGCATTGGGGGTTTGGCGATTGAGCACCCCGAAGGCCTGGCCGGCCACTCGGACGGTGACGTTCTGCTCCACGCGCTGACAGACGCACTGCTGGGCGCGGTCGCAGCCGGCGACATCGGCACGTTTTTCCCGCCGAGCGACCCACGCTGGAAAGACGCCGAATCGTCCATTTTTCTGAATCTGGCGCTTGAAGAGATCCAGCACGCCGGCTACCGCATTGTGAATGTGGACACAACGCTGGTGCTGGCCGCTCCAAAAATTGCGCCCCTTGCGGGCGAGCTGCGTGAGCGCCTCGCCATCCTGCTCGACATCTTGCCGAACCTGGTCAGCATCAAGGCAAAAACGCCGGAAGGCCTGGGCCTGGACCACACGGCGCAGGCATACGCCGTGGTGCTGCTGGAGCGGGTGGAAGACACGAGCGGCCGCGCCGTGATGACCGAATCAGTCGAGGTGCCGGATGAGATGGCGCTCGGCGTCACCCTGGACGACGAATTGGATGAGCTGGTCACCGAGGGTGTGCGCAAGGAGCAGAGCAAGCGGACCGTGGTGCCGGTGTTCGACACGGACGACATCACGTAGGGGCGGAGCCAGGACGCAGGCTCGCTTTGTCGGCACGGTACCGCTGTTCGGGATCGCAACGGCTGCGGCTCTTCTGGCCGGCGACTGCCAGGAGTGCGGTCCTCATCGGCTTTCCTTCTGGATGCGCGCTTGTCCGATTTTGCAACATCGCAGAGCGGATACATGCACCGAACAACCTGGAGCCTGAGTGCGGAGTAGCGGTGCCCGCGATATTCTCACCGTGATCATGCGCATACTTCTGGTGCTGTTCCTCATTCTTTCCATAAGTCTTCAGCCTGTCTTCGCAGGCGTTAGCGGGCAGCAGGCAAAGGCTGTCGCAAGCACCACCCAAGCACCTCCGGATGGAGCTGTAGGCTTTCTGGATGTCAAAGATCAAGAACGGCTCAACTTCAGGTTCAGGGCGGGCAAAGATGCCGAGTTAGGAAAGTTCCCAAACGGGACTTTCGAGATCGCGTTCGCCAGCATGAGCAGGGTTACATACGGGGATACCAAGCATCTGCGTGTTGGCGAGACGATAGCCCTGACTGCGCTGGCCGGCGCTGGAGGTTTGCTTCTGCTGCTCTCCAAAAGCCACACCCACTACCTGACTGTGGACTACACAGACGACAAGGGTCAGAACCAGATGGTCGCTTTCGAGGTCGGAAAAGATGCAATCCAGCCGCTTATTGATTCGATTGCGGTGCGTACAGGAAAAAAGGTTGAGTTTGAGGCTGCGCCAGGTGCGCCGTCGCAAAATAAGCCTTAAGGTCCTACCCGATCACCCGTCCATGCCGAGCTGAACCGGCGCGGCAGCGCTTTCGGCTTCCTCTGCGTCCTATGGCGCATAGCCCCCGAAAGGCTGACCCGCAAAGGGGATCCAAAGAGTTCACCAGGAGGCTCAATGCCCACGCCGGAACTGACACAACTTCTCTCCAATGGACTGCAGCTGCTTTACTCGGCTCACCAGCAGGGCGCCACGCAGGCCCAGGACGCCGCTACAAACTCTTCCTCGCCCGTGCTGAAGAAGGCTTGCAAGGCAGGAGCAAAGCAAAGCGGGATGCAGGCGAAGCGCCTCGAAAACGTGTTCAAGGCAGCGGGCCTGGCGCCGAAAGGCAAACCTGACGCGGCTATGCAGGGCATTATCGAAGCGAATAAGGCGCGGATCGCCGCGACCCACGATGAAATCGAGCGCGACCTGCTCAACATCGCTTACGGGCAGCTGGCCTTTCACTACTATCTCGCAGGCTACGGCACGCTGCGCAACTATGCGAAAGCGCTTGGCAACCGGGAGGCCGTCAGCTTGCTGACCAAGACGCTGAATGAGATCAGCACCCTCGACAGCAAGTACACCTCGCTTGCGAACGGGATCATCGCGAAATCGAGGGCGCGCGACGAAAAAGGGGAGTCCTCGGGGAGCGGCCTTTCCTGGACACTCATCCTTGCTAGCCTTGTCGGGCTGGGCTTTGCGCTCAGCAAGCAGTCGAAGAACGCCGCGTAAGAGACGGCTCGGACAATCGCTTCGTGGGCGCCCGCTTCCAGCGCGATACACTCGCGCCATGCTCTTCCGCTCGCTCGCGCTCGCTTCCCTGCTGCTCCCGCTCGCCGCACACGCTCAACACTCGTCGGAATGGGCGACGCCCACCGAGGCCAGCGCCTACCGCACCACGCCCGATTATGACGCGACCATGCGCTACCTGCGAAGGGTTGCGGCAGCGGCACCGGGGCAGGTCAGGATCGAGCCGTTCGGCACCACCGGCGAGGGGCGAGAGCTCGACCTGGTAATTGCCTCGCGCGACGGCGTCTTTGACCCGGCAGTGCTGCATGCGGCGCACCGGCCGATTGTGCTGGTGCAGAATGCTATCCATGCGGGCGAAATGGACGGCAAGGATGCCTCCATGGCGCTGCTGCGCGACATGGTGATCACTAAGACAGAGGCCGGGCTGCTCGACCGTGCCGTTTTCGTCTTCATCCCGATCTACAACGCCGATGGCTTTGCGGACCTGTCGCCCTACAATCGCATTAATCAGAACGGCCCGGAGCTGATGGGCTGGCGCGCCAACGGCACCAACCTGAACCTGAACCGCGATTACATGAAGGCGCAAACGCTGGAAGCGCGCGCTTTCTGGAAGATGTTTGAGCATTGGCTGCCGGACTTTTTCGTCGACGACCATGTGACCGATGGCGCGGACTTCCAGTACGACGTAACCTTCACCATCGACGGCGGCCCGGACGTGGACCCCGCCATTGCCGCCTGGGTCAACGACACGGTCACACCGGATCTGGTGCGCGGCGTGGACGAAACCCGGGACGAAACAAAAGGCCACCTTGCTTCGCCGACCTACATCGAGCTGGTGGACGAGAACGACCCGGGCAAAGGCCTGGGCTACTTTGCCGACCCGCCGCGCTACTCCTGCGGCGCAATGATCCTGGAAAATCGGCCGGGCATGCTGGTGGAAATGCACATGCTCAAGGACTACCGGACGCGCGTTACCGGCAACTATGCCGTGCTCAAGTCGCTGCTGCATGTGGTCAACCGCGATGCCGACAAGCTGATTGCGATGAACGCTGCGGCCGATGCGCGGGCGAAGCAGCTGGGCCAGGGCGCTGGGCCATTCCCGCTCTCGCTGCAGTGGGACGGCAACACGACCCCGTTTCGCTTCCACGGCTACAACTACACGCTCGCGAAAAGCACAATCTCCGGCGCGCAGATGGTTACCTACTCGCACACACCGCAGGACTACATGCTGTCGCGGCAGAGCAGCGCTTTACCGAATGTGCAGGTCATGCCGCCCTTTGCGTATATCGTGCCGGCGCAGTGGAGCACGGTCATTGATGTCCTTGCAACGCACGGAGTTGCGATGCAGAAGCTGACGGCCCCGTGGACCGGCTCAGTGGAGCAGTACCAGTGCAGCAACATGGTGTGGCAGCGGCCGCCGTTTGAGGGCAAACACCCCTTGTTTGCCGGTGAAGCGCCGCCCGCGCTCGGCGGCAAGTATGGCAGCTGCAAGGCCGTGCAGCAAACCTACACCTACCCGGCCGGCTCGGCAGTCGTCACGCTCGATCAGCGGTTGAGCAAGGTTGCCATCCAGTGGCTTGAGCCCTCCGCGCCGGACTCCGCCATGGCCTGGGGATTTTTCGACTCGATCTTCGAGCAGAAAGAGTCGGGCGAGCCGTACGTTCTGGAAAAGCTGGCCAAGGACATGCTGGCCAAGGACGCGCTGCTGCGCGCCGAGTTTGAGAGCCGTCTGGAAACCGACGCGGCCTTTGTCGCCAATCCGCAGGCGCGGCTCGACTTCTTCTACAGACGCTCACCCTGGTACGCCGCCAATCACGTCGGGCTGTACCCGGTCGGGCGGCTGCAGAGCTTGACGGGCTTGCCGCTGACGCAGTAAACCGCCTGCGCGGCTCGCGGCCTCCCGCGTAGGGGGTCTTGCTTTGCTAGCATTTACCCATGCCTGAACAAGCTCCGCGCGTCCGCTTTGCCCCTTCTCCCACCGGCTACCTGCACGTTGGCGGGGCGCGCACGGCGCTGTTCAACTGGCTGTTCGCGCGGCACTTTGGCGGCACGCTCATCCTTCGCATTGAGGACACCGACTTCGGCCGCTCTGCGCAGCCGTTTGTGCAAGGCATTCTCGACGGGATGCAGTGGCTCGGCATGGACTGGGACGAGGGACCGTTCTACCAGTCGGAGCGCCTGCCGCTCTATCGTGCGACCGCGGACAGGCTGCTCGCGAGCGGCCACGCCTACTATGCGTTCGACACAAAGGAAGAACTGGAAGCGCGGCGCGCGCAGGCCGCCGCTGCCGGCCGGCCGCCAATGTATGACCGGCGTGACCGCTCGCTGGACCCCGCTGTCGCCCGCGGGCGCGTCGAGCGCGGCGAGCCGGCGGCCGTGCGCTTTGCCGTGCCAGAGGACGGCGCAACCAGCTTTGAAGACGCGGTATTTGGCACCGTGTCGTTTTCAAATAGCGAGCTCGAAGATTTTGTACTGCTCCGCTCCGACGGCATCCCGACTTACCACCTGAGCGTCGTCGCGGATGACATCGACATGCGCCTCACGCACATCATTCGCGGCGCGGACCACCTCTCGAACACGCCCAAGCAGGTGCTGCAGTACCGGGCGCTGGGCGCGGCGCTGCCGGTGTTTGCGCACGTGCCGCTGATTCTCGGGCCGGATAAGACACGGCTCTCGAAGCGCCACGGTGCTACCAGCGTGATCTCGTACAAGGAGCTCGGGATTGTGCCCGAAGCCTTTCGGAACTTTCTCGCACTTCTGGGCTGGACGCCTGGTGCATCCGGCCTGGATGAACACGGAAAAGCCCGCGAGGTGTTTCCTTCAGCCGAGCTGATCCGTCTGTTCACCCTTGACGGCATCACGAAGTCAAACTCGGTGTTCGACAACGACAAGCTCGCCTGGTTTAACACCGAGTACATCCGCGCCTACCCGCCCGCTGAGCTGCTGCCGCTGATTGATGCGGAATGGGCCACGGCCGGTCTGCTGATTGAGCGCTCGCGCGAGGAGTTGCTGGCCACCATTGCACTGCTGCAAACCCGGGCGCGCTCGCTCAAGGACTTCTCGGGCGCTTTCCGCGCCTACTTTTCTGACCGGTTCGAGTTCGATCCGGCGGCAGTAGCGAAATTCCTGAAAGATCCGGCAACCGTAGTTCTGCTGGCTGAGCTTGGCAGCCGCCTGAACAGCGGCGCGGAGTTCACCGAAGCTTCCACGGAGGCAATGCTGCGTGCGTTTGCCGAGGAGCGCGGGCTCAAGGCAGGCGTGCTGATCAACGGGGCGCGCGTTGCGCTGACCGGGCAAGGTGTCGCGCCCAGCTTGTTCGCCGTGATGGCGGCGCTGGGGCGCGAGCGCACGGTAGAACGGCTGATGGCCGCTCCCGCGATTCCGGTTCCAGTCATCGAGCAGGCTGCGCTTTAGCGCACGGCAAGGTCCAGCGTTACCGCCGCATTTTTCGGAGGGAAGCACCGCTCCGCATCGCAGGCCTGGTAGCGCAGCGCCGCGGTGAGCTGCTGCGAGCCGGGTTTGCCTGCTACAAGCCGCGCATGCAGCACCAGCTCTCCCGTATAGACGCTCAGCTTTTCTTCCGGAAATGCTTTCGAACTGTACTCGGCTCCGTCGGGAAACGTAACGGCCTGGACATTCACGTTGGACGGCTCGGCCACGACCAGATCCGTGCGGATAAAACTCTTGTCGAGCGGCTTGTGCGAGTTGATATGCAGCCCGTCGCGGATGTGAAAGCGCAACTCCACTTCGCCCGGCCTGCCGGCGGTGAGCTGCACCGGCCCCACAGGCTCAAATTGCACAAATGCAGCAGCACCGAACGGCGCGGGAGCCGCCTGCGGAGAGAACTGCCCGGCACCTGCGGCGAGCGCGGGTAGAAGGGCGCACGAGAAAGCAATACCCTTACGCGCCACTGCCGATCGCTTTCTGGATGTCCGCTTCGGCTTCGTTTTTCGAGCCAGCGCCCGTGATGACAGCCACGATTTTGCCCGTGCGATCGACATAGAACGACTGCGGCAGCAAGTCGACGCCGCCGTACTGGTCAGCAAGCGAGTCGCCGCCGAATAGCACCGGGTAGTTGACGTGGAGCTTGGTCGCAGCCAGAACCACCGCGGCTTTCTGCTCCGCTGCCCGGCTCTTTTCGCTCGAATCAAGCTGGTCCGACGACACGCCGAGGATTTCAAAACCCTGACCGGCGTACTTGGTCTTAAGCACGGTCAGCCATGGAATCTCGTACTTGCAGGGTCCGCACCAGGTCGCCCAGAAATTGATCAGCACCGGCCGCCCTCGGTAGCTCGCGAGCGACACCTGCTTGCCCGCGGTGTCGCGCAGCACAAACTGCGGCGCGGCTTTACCCAGCAGCGGGCTTGGCGGCTCCTTCGCGCTCTCGCCCGGAAGCGCCCCGGTGCCTTCCGCCGACGGAGTCGCCGCTCCATCCGGCGCCAGCACCAGTTGCTGGCCGGGAGGCGTGATCGCCGCAACCCGCTTCATCTGGCGCACATGGTAGTTGCGGACGCCCGACCAGACAATCAGGCCGAACGCGATAAAGACGACGAGGATCACCAGGGTTCTGCGAATCAAAGCTGCTCCTTTTTCAATTAGACGCCATCGACACGGCGAGGGAACAAGATTGCTGGAACAAAGGAGACTCTCTGATTCTAGAACTTGCGGCGGCCTGCAACGGGTGTTTTGATGGGGAACAGCATGAGTCCCGTGACGCCGTCTGAACTGGTCCGCACAGAAGCTGCCGCGCTGTCTGCGCTCGCCGATCGGCTTGAAGGGCCGATGGCTGAGTCATTTGAGCAAGCGGTGACGCTGCTGGTCGGCTGCGGAAACGTGCGGGGACGCGTCGTGGTGACCGGCATGGGCAAAAGCGGCATCATCGCGCAAAAGATTGCGGCCACGCTTTCCTCCACTGGCAGCCCGGCGCTCTTCATGCATCCGGCGGAGGCGGTGCATGGCGACATCGGCATGCTGGCGCCGGGCGATGTGGTGGTCGCGCTCTCCGCGAGCGGCGAGACCGAAGAACTGCTGCGGCTGCTCGCGACCATCAAGCGCGTCGGCGACGCACTGATTACGTTCTGCTGCGACCTGCACTCGACCCTTGCCTGTGCGAGCGACGTGGTGCTGGACTGCTCGGTCCCTCGGCCGTCGCTCGGGCTTTCGCCCGAAAGCCCCGCGTGCGGGCTGGGCCTTGCGCCCACTGCGTCGACGACCACCATGCTTGCGCTTGGCGACGCGCTCGCGCTCGCGCTTGCCGAGCGCAAGGGCTTTCGGGCTGAAGACTTTGCGCGGCTGCACCCGGGCGGGCGGCTCGGCAAACAGCTGGCCCCGGTGCGTGCGCTGATGCACACGGGCGACCGCATTCCGTGCGTGTACGTGCACACCTCGATGAACGGCGTGATGGACGAGATGACCCGCAAGAGCCTTGGCATGGCGGTGGTTCTCGATGCCCGGGACCAGCTCGCCGGCGTGGTCAGCGACGGCGACCTGCGGCGCTTGCTGGTCGCGCACGGCGAGGGCGCACTTGCCATGTCGGCGGCCGACGCGATGCATCGCGAACCCTGGACGATCGCACCGAGCGAGCTCGCCGCGAGCGCGCTCGCGATGATGGAAGCGCACCGGATCACCTCGCTCGTGGTGACGGAGAACGGCAAGTCGGTGGAAGGGGTGCTGCACCTGCACGCGCTGTGGGGGATGGGGTTGGTGTAGCTATATGCTCTCGAGAAACTAGGATAGCCGTCGCAGGAGCTGCACTATGCCGAAGGCGTCCAATGGAATCAGGACTAAAGTAAGGGCGTAAAAGATTGCTTTACCCCACGGCCACACTCGCATGGGCATCTGGTCGACAAGCTTGTCGCGCCAGGTCTCGTTCTGACGGCCCGGCGCATATTGCAGATCCTCCTGCCGCAGCGCATTGGTCCGCCATCGCCGGATCACAAAGGCTGCTCTCAGGTTTGTCAGTAACAAGGCGAGCCCGATCAGGCGGAAGAAGTTGAAGTGAAAAGGAGATAGCCAGAAAAGGAAGACAATATCAAGAAAGTAAGCCGCGAGCATAGCCGCAGCAGCAGCGAAGCTTGCCTGCCGCACTCCATTGGCACCTAGGAAATAGAAAAGAAAGAATGCCAGAGCTAAGAGGATCTGGAGATTTAATCCCAGCCTAGTGTTGAC
>CAXUDF010000055.1:0-19255 GCA_964249695.1 uncultured Acidobacteriaceae bacterium | reverse complement strand
ATCCACGATCCCTGTTCGGCTACCCGGCGAACCCGAATGCCATCGGCGGCTTTAATGCGAACAACCTGCCCATTGCAGGCGGCGCGACCGTCACTGGCTTTCAGGCCAACCAGCCAACGATTTACACGCAGCATTTCTCGCTCGACACCCAGGTAAATCTTGGTTCCGGGCTGGTCGCAAGTGCCGCGTACCAGGGCAGCCTCTCACGCCACCTGATCCTGCAGGACCAGGCCTATGTCAATGCATTCGCATTCGGCCAGGCACAAAACCCGCTGGTGCAAAACGTTGATTTTTACGGAAATACCGGCAGTTCCAATAACAACTCTCTCTTACTCGGCCTGAAGCACCAGATGACCCACGGCATCATGTTTGACGCGGAGTTTAATTACGCGAAGACCATGGACAACGGCTCCTTTCCCTACTATGAGGACCCGTACCCCTACCAGCCGAGCCTGGCCTATGGGCGTTCCGACTTTAATTTCGGCAAGGCGTTCAAGTTATACGGTCTGTGGCAGCCGGTATTCTTCCATGGCCATAACTTCGCTTCCAAGCTGGCAGACGGCTTCTCCTTCAGCGGCATCTACAACGTGCATACCGGCTACCCATACACGCCGACATACGACGTCCCCGGCGGCAACCTGTACTACGCCTCCAGTAACTACAACACGCTGCGGCCTGCGGCCCTGGGAGTCCGCGCGGGCCGCAACAGCAGTAATCACGCCTTTGAAAACGGCCGGCCAAACGTCAACTTCCCCCTCAACCAGGCGCTCACCGCAACCTCTGTCGCATCGCCCTACTTTGCGAACCCGGCGGCTCCGATCGCAGGCAGCAACGGCTTTGCCGCGGGTCTACCGTCGCTCCCCGGCGTGAGCCGAAACTCCTTCGACGGACCGGGTTACCAGGACCTGGACGGTACTGTGAGCAAGTCCTTCGGTCTTCCGAACGCCAGGGTCATCGGCGAGAGCGCACGGATCGAGATCCGTGCCGATGCTTTCAACTTACTCAATCTAACCAATCTGGACTCGAGCACCCTGGTGACCAACTATCTTCTCCCGAACTTTGGACAGGCACAGAAAGGTCTTTCTTCCCGCACAGTGAACCTCCAGGCGCGCTTCAGCTTCTAGGGCTGCCTGGTCGCTGAAGATGCTAGCTTAAGCGCATGGACAACATCATCGACGGAGTCTTGCGCTTTCAGCGCGAGGTACACCCGGACAGTGAGTCGCTGTTTCAGGAATTGTCGCTCGGCCAGTCGCCGTCGGCCATGTTTATCGGCTGCTCTGACTCGCGCATTGTGCCGGAGGTGCTGACGCAGCAGGGCCCGGGTTCGCTGTTTACGGTCCGCAATGCCGGCAACATCGTCCCGCCGCACTCGCCTATCCCCGGCGGCGTCACCGCCAGCATCGAGTACGCGGTCGCCGTGCTCGGCATCCCCGATATCGTCATCTGCGGCCACTCGGGCTGCGGCGCCATGACGGCCATTTTACGCAGCGGCCCCCAGTTGGAGCGCCTGCCCGCGGTGGCCCGCTGGCTGCACTATGCCGACGCCGCGCGCGACGCCGTGCTGGCCAGCTGCGCCGACAAATCATTTGACGAGCAGCTGACCGCGCTGATTCGCGAAAACGTTCTTGCCCAGCTGGATAACATCGCCACCCACCCCGCGGTCGCCGAGGCGCTCGAACGCAAGCAACTCCGGCTCCACGGATGGGTGTATGACATCGGCCTCGGCAGCGTAAGCGTATACGACGCGCGCAGGCAGGAGTTTGTGCCGATCAGCGGGGACCCTCTTGTCCACGCGACCCCGGTCATGGCGGACGCTACGCTGGTTCGCTAGCTCCGCTCGTCAGGGAGCAGCAGCACGGGGTCCCCGACGGCAAGCGGCCCCGGCCTCTCGGTCACCCCGTAGACACCGACTTTACCGTCATGCACCCGCGCCACGTGGCGCATCAGCGCGGGCATAGCCTCGCCCGTGCCGGGATCGAGCGTGATGATGCGGCAGCGCGGGTCGCGCTCGGTGATGCGGACCACGGCGTCGGTCCCGATGCGAATGCGGCGGCCTGCCACTTCGTCCTCAATGAAGCCCCGCTCGTCTGCGAAGCGCAGGATGAGGTTCGCGCGGAAGCGCTGCCCGTCGATCGGGAGCCCAAGCTCTTCTGAGAGCTGCCGCACCGTCCCGGTGGACATAAGTCCCAGCGGCCGGCAGTCGGTCATCGGCTGCGGACTGGTCTTGAGCCATAGTTCATGCGGTGTACCGAGGTATCGCTGGAGAACCCCGATCAGCTCGGGATCACTTGCCCCATACCGACCCATCCCCGGAACGGTGACCGAGACCGAGGGCGCAAGCGCGTCACCATCGCGCCAGATGATCTCGGGAACCGCCGGATCAAGCGCTGCGCGGCACAGCAGGATCGCGGTGCGCTCGGCACCGGCCAACAGCGGCTTGCCCAGCGCGGCACCCGCGCTTTCCAGCGCCAGCAGGCGGTCCCCAAAAATGCCCGCGGCGTGCAGGCGGACCGCCCGCAGCGGCTCCCCGGCCATGCTTTTGACCGGGTAGCGCCACAGGCTTGCCACCTCACCGATGTGCCCGGGCTGCAAGCAGCTATTGGCCCTGCAGCTGCGCGTCTTTGGCGTCGATTGGCAGCAGATACTGCTCCCAGTGCGCGAGGATGCGGTCATACAGCTGGGTGCGCGCGTCGCTTCCGGCAATGGAATGCGTTTTGCGCGGGTAGATCTGCAGGTCATAGGGCTTGTCGGCGTCGATCAACTTCTGCACAAACTGCACAGTATTTTCTATGTGCACGTTATCGTCGCCGGTGCCGTGCGCAATCAGCAGGTGCCCGTGGAGCTTCGCGGCATCCGGCAGCACGGCCGCCGCGTTATATACCGAAGCCTCAGCACCCGGCAGGCCAAGATAGCGCTCGGTGTAGATGGAGTCGTAGTTGCGGAAGTCCGTGACCGGGGCGACTGAAATGCCCGCTCGGAACCGGTCGGAGTGGGTGAGTGCGTTGAGCGTAAACGTACCGCCCCAGCTCCAGCCCCACCAGCCCAGGCGCCGCGCATCCAGCTGCGGGTAGCGGGCCAGTACCTGGTCAATGGCTGCCAACTGGTCGGCAAGCTGCACCTTGCCAAAGTCGCGGTAAGCCGCCTGTTCAAAGGCGCGCCCGCGTCCGCCCATCCCTCGATTATCCACGTGCAGCACAGCGAAGCCGTGCTCGGTCAAGAGCTGGTCGAAGTAGAGGTTCTTGCCGCCCCAGCTATCCTGCACGTTCGCACTGCCCGGGCCGCCGTACGGGTTGGTGATGAGCGGCACACTCGCGGCCGCGCCCGTGTGCTCAGGCATCAGCAGCGTCGCGTACATGGTGGTGGTGCCGTCAGCCGCTTTCAGCGCCAGGATCTCCGGCGCGTGCACGGCGTGGCCGGCCGGCACCTGCTCTTTCCACACATTTGCGCATCGCGGGGCAGCCGCCCCATCCGTGGAGCAAAGGTCGAGAGCAGGCGGCGTCCGCAGGTCAGAGTGGGAGTCGGTAAAGCTGCCATGCCCGTTCGCAAAGGTCGCCTTGTGTACCCCGGCGCCCGCGGTGAGCTGGTGCTTGCCCGAGCCGTCCATTTGCACAGACCACACCTGCTGGCCGTTCGGCTCGCCTTCAGTGCTGGCGTAGAAAATAGTGCCGCGGCCCTTGCCGCCGGGCATCACCGAGAGAAGATCCAGTACTTCGTACGGGCCGTTCTCGACCGCTCCGGCGAGGGTCAGTCCATGGCGCATCGGGGTTGCGATGTCGTACGTGTAGTGCTCCATGTGCAGGTGGCCCGAGTGCCACGAGCGCAGCAGCACATCGCCCGGCTGCGGAAAGAACACGTCGTAATTCTCGCCGAAATACTTGTCGTCAGTCAGCGCAAGCGCCCGCGTCGTTTCGCCGGTGGTCGCGTTCGCAAACCACAGGTCCAGGTGCTTGTGGTCGCGGCGCAGCGTTTCGATCCAGACCGTGTTGGCGTCCACCCAGCCCGATCGCGGAATGTAATCCTCGTTCGGGCGCACCTCCGGCAGGTTGATCCAGCGCGTAGACCCGCCGGTCGCCGCCACTACGCCGACCCGCACCGCCGGGTTCGGATCCCCGGCCTGCGGATACTTTTGCTCATCGACGTCCGCGTGCGTCGGAATCCAGTCGGCGATGGGATAGGTCGGCACACGGGTTTCATCCATCTGCACGTACGCAATGTGCGCCGAATCCGGCGACCACGAGTAGTTCGTGCGCACCTTCAGCTCTTCGAGGTACACCCAGTCCACTTCGCCGTTCAGCAGGTTCGCATCGGTCGTTGCCGTCAACGCTACCGGCGATGTCCCGGGCCGCTGCGCGTACAGATTGTGGTTGTGTACGTAGGAGATCAAGCGGCCGTCTGGCGAAAACTTCACGTCATCCCCGGAGCCTTGTCCGGTATCTCCCACCTGCTTCACCTCCTGCGTCCGCAGCGTGTCGAGCCACAGGGTGCCGTCCTCATCCCACAGGATTTGTGAGCCGTCCGGCGACCAGAAATAGCCTTTCTGGCTGTAGCGCGCGCGGTGGTCTTTGTCTTTCTCGTTTAATGGCCGCGCCGCGATGCTGCGGAGCTTCGCTCCAGGGGTCAACACCTGCCGCGTATGATCGGCAACCGTATCGGCAAGAAGGGTGCCGTCCGCGGCACGCGAGCAGAGCCGCGTGCCATCTGGCGACCACTCGGTCTCCGCCGGCTGGGAGGGGCCTTTCGCTTGAGCGGGGGCCCAGATGTCTCGAATGGTCCATGGCGTCGGCGTCGAACCAGGAACTTGCGCGAAGCCGGCAGCAGCTGTGAGACAGGGAAGAAGGGGCAGTACGGAGAGGAAAGTCTTGCAAACGGGGTTCATTGAACTCCAGGAGGAATCGTTCTATGAACCACAGTGTACCTACAGGGCTCCGTTCCCAAAGCGCAAGAAAAACGGCAGCGGGAGAAAAACTCCCGCTGCCGTTTCCGTGCTGCCTCCGGGTTGCTAGAGGGCGGCGTCGCTGCCGTTCGGGCGAGCGGCTTGCGCAACCGCCTGAGGCCCCGCTTGTTTCATGCTGAACCCGCTCGCTGCCGCAGCCGGGGCGGCAGTTGGGCGAGCCGTAGTGATGGGCCGAAGCGTGTTTTGCGCATGCTGGGCCTGCTGCTGGTGCATGGTTACGATGATGACCTGCGTCGGGCTTACACCATTGCAGCGGTATGAGTGCGGCGTGCTCGCATCGAAGTAGGCACCGTCCCCGGGCTCCACGATGTGAATCTTGTCGGCGTGCCGGACTTCCAGTTCGCCTTCAAGCACATAGAGAAACTCAAAGCCGGCGTGCACATGGGGCCGTACGTCGCTGGCCTTCCGCAGCGGCAGAAACTCCGCAATATAGGGATCCAACTGCCGGTCGGGAACCATATACCCCAGGCTCTCGAAATAGTACGAAGGATCCTCAACGCCGCTCTGCGGAAGGCGCATCCGCTCCTTCTTACGGTGAATTCGGAACATGGGCTGGGGTTCCGCTTCAAAGAAATAATTCAGGTCCTTGCCGAAAACCATGGCGACGCGGGCCAGGTTGCGCAAGGTGGGCACCACGCGTCCGGTTTCAAGCTGCGACAGAAAGCTTGCGGAAAGACCGGTCTGGCGGCCGAGTTCGACAAGGCCCATGGAGCGTTTCAAGCGCAGACGTTTTATCCGTTCGCCGATGCGTTTCTCAGCGATGAACGCCTCCGCACTCGCTTGATCGATGGAACCCTTCTCCTCGCCGGCACCCAACAATGCGGGTACCAACTCCTGATCGGACGTTTCCGGCTTAACCTTGCTTCCTGACATGGGCGGTCCTCCCGGACCTTACTTGCAGATGTTTGCGTACAGTTAGGATGCTCTCTCACGAGAGCTGATTGATTATATTTCTTTGTTTCTCCTTATCTTCGCCTCCGCTTCCTTTCGCTGCGCTCCCTCTCGTGCCTCGCTCCAGTAAACGCCTTCACCGTCATTTGCCAGTGCCAAAAACATCAACGGCTTGCGCAAATTGCGCATGACGAGCGGGCGCTCGCGGGCATCGTATTGCGAATGTGGGCACAAGTAGATGTATGAAAGACGGTATACAACACTCAGTGTCTCTTCATGCCCGCATACCACAGCCTGACCTGATCTCCTGATCCCCCACATCTCATTGCTGACCGCATATAGAAGGATTTGCATGTCGACGTCTAACGCCCCTCAGCAGTCGCCTTCCTTGCCGTCCCAGTCTGTAAAGGTCCACCGCCTCCTGATTACCGGCGCGAACGGCATGATCGGCCACGCACTGCGAGCCGCTGCCGCCGTACGCGGTGTTGAAGCTGTTCCGGTGCAGCGTCCGCTTCGCGGAAACGGTGCGGGGCAGGCACCCGCCGGCCCGGAAACCATCCTCTGGGAGCCGCAGGCGACCCATCCCTTTGCGGACCTGGAGCGGCTTGAGGGCTTCGACGCGGTGGTGCACCTGTCCGGCGCCAACCTGGCCGCGAAACGCTGGACGCCCGAGTACAAGAAAGCGATCCTGGACAGCCGGACGCAGCCAACGGGCGCCCTTGCTCTCACACTGGCGCGCCTCAAGTCGCCGCCCAGGGTGCTGCTCTCCGCTTCAGCCACCGGCTATTACGGCTCGCGCGAAGACGAGGTGCTCACTGAAGACTCGGCCAAAGGCAGCGGCTTTCTAAGTGACGTGTGCGCGGCCTGGGAGAACGCGACCGCACCGGCAGTGTCAGCCGGCTTGCGGGTCTCACACCTGCGTTTCGGCGTCGTGCTCACCCCGTTTGGCGGCGCGCTCAAGCAGATGCTCCCGCTGTTCCGCATGGGCGTGGGCGGCCCGCTCGGCAGCGGCAAGCAGTGGACCAGCTGGATCACGCTCGAGGACCTACTGCAGGCCGTGTTCCACGTGCTCGAAAACGACAGCCTGGGCGGCCCCATTAATATCGTTGCGCCCAATCCCGTACGCAACCTCGAGTTCACCAAGGTGCTTGGCGCTGCACTACATCGACCGGCGGTGCTGCCTGCGCCCGCCTTTGCGCTCCGTCTGGCTTTTGGCCAAATGGCGGACGAAGCCCTGCTCACCAGCTGCCGAGTGTTGCCGGGACGGCTCCAGGCGAGCGGCTTCCAATGGAAGGCGCCTGAGATTGGCGGAGCGCTTGCGGCGCTTCTCGCCAGGCCGGGTGACGCCTAGTCCGGTCTTGCCGCTCTGCTAGGCTGGGCTTGCCATGACGCTCTTCCGCCTCGCGGCGCTCGCCCTTGCTCCCGTTCTGCTTTGCGCCTGCGGCAATCCGGGCTCCCCGCTGCCACCCTCGCTCAAGCTGCCTGACCCTGTCGTCGACCTGCATGCAGACCGCCTTGGCGACATGGTGACGCTGCACTGGACGATGCCGCGCCGCAGCACGGACCGGCTTCTGCTCCAGGGTGACCAGCGGGCGGCCGTGTGCCGAGCCGTGGACGCGGGGCCCTGTGAGCGGATTGGGGAGCGCCTGCTGCAGCCTGCCGCGCCTGCCACGGTCACGGATTCGCTGCCGGCCGCGCTGCGGACGGGGCAGCCGCGCCTGCTGCGCTACGAGGTGCGCCTCGACAACAAGGCAGGCCGCGATGCCGGCGTGTCGAACCCAGCCTTTGCCGCTGCCGGGCCTGCGCCTCCGCCTGTGCGGGCCGTGGAAGCCGCGATGTCCGCGCACGGCGTCGAGGTGCGCTGGCAGGCTCCAGCAGACGCCTCTGCTCCAGCGTCTGAAGAGCACGCCCGGCTGCTGGTGCGGCTCGTACGGGACCGCGTGCTTGCGCCTGGCGAAAGCGAGAAACCTACACGCGACGAAGCCGCGGCGGGCGTTCCCCCGCCGCCGCAACAGCTGCTCGAAACAGAGGAGCGAGCCCCCGCGCACACCGGCGACCCATGGCAGCCCGACCACACCGTGGACGCAGACGCACGGTCGAACCGGAGCTACCGCTACGCGGTGCAGCTGGTGCAGCAGGAGACGCTCGGCGGCCATACGGTTGAGGTCAGCGGACTGCCGGCATACACGGGGGTTCTGGCGGCTCGCGATATCTACCCGCCCTCCGTGCCGGCGGAGCTTTCCGCGGTGGCAAATGCCCAGGAGCACACGATTGACCTGTCCTGGTCGGCGGATGCGGACCCTGACGTGGCCGGGTACTTCGTCTATAGCCGGCGAGCCGGCTCGTCCGGGCTGCCGGAGCGCGTCAGCGGGCGAGATCCGCTGCCGAACCCGAGCTGGCGCGACGCGCATGCCGCCGATGGCGTGCGCTACAGCTACTCCGTGTCAGCCGTGGACGCAAGCGGCAACGAAAGCGCCCGATCCCCTGAAGTAACGGAAGCTTTACCGGAATAGAACCTGTTCCCGGTTCCCGAAGCGCGTTCTGCGTTCCCGGAAAGAAGGGGGATCCTGCCTCGGAGAGCGTGCCATAATGAGGCCATTCGCATCTTTGGCGGGCCTGGAACCTGTACCCGCGAGCCGCATCTAAGAAAGTGAAGGCGCGCCGGCGCAACGAAGGAGAGTGAGTTAATGGCTCAAACACTGCTGGAACAACTGCGAACGATGACGACCGTGGTAGCCGATACAGGAGATATTCAGGCGATCGAGAAGGTTAAGCCGCAGGATGCGACGACCAACCCCTCGCTGATCACGGCTGCAGCGGGTATGCCCGCCTACAGCAAGATCGTGGATGACGTGCTGCTTGAGGCCAAGAAGAAGCTTGGCGATGACGCCAGCGACAAGGATGTGGCGAATGAGGCGTTCAAGCACCTTGCCGTTGCATTCGGGAAGAAGATTCTGGCCATTGTTCCGGGGCGTGTCTCAACCGAGGTAGACGCGCGCTTGAGCTTTGATACCGAAAAGACGCTTGAGCAGGCGCACGAAATTATCAAGATGTACGAGGACGACGGCATCGGCCGCGAGCGGATCCTTATCAAGATCGCGTCGACCTGGCCGGGCATCAAGGCTGCCGAAAAGCTTGAGCAGGAGGGCATCCACTGCAACCTGACGCTGCTGTTCGGCCTCCATCAGGCCGTTGCCTGCGCTGAAGCCAAAGTCACACTGATCTCGCCATTTGTCGGACGCATTTTGGACTGGTACAAAAAGGACACGGGCAAGGACTACGAGGGCGCGGACGACCCTGGTGTGCAATCCGTAACGACGATCTACAACTACTACAAGAAGTTCGGCTACAAGACGCAGGTCATGGGTGCAAGCTTCCGCAATATGGGCGAGATTCAGGAGCTGGCCGGATGTGACCTGCTCACGATCTCACCCAAGCTGCTCGGGGAGCTTGACGAAAAGCAGGGGGAACTGCCGCGTAAGCTTGATCCGTCGCACGCGAACGATCATCCGATCGAGAAAATCACGATGGATGAGCAGACCTTTGAGGATATGCACGCGAAAGACCGTATGGCGCACGACAAACTGAAGGAAGGCATCGACGGCTTCTCCGATGCGCTGGAGCATCTGGAGCAGCTGCTCGCCAAGCGTTTGACCGAGCTTGGCGCCAATGAGGAGAGCACCGTCGGCGCTCGTTAAGCGCCCGCGGCCTCGTGGAACCTGAATAATAACAAGAAAAGCGCGCGGAGTTAGAGAAGGGCGGCTGATCAGCCGCCCTTCTTTTGCGGGACTTATCCGCCCCTAATAGGGTGCAAGCCTTGTCCAGCCGCAGGGACTCAGGTAGGCTAAAGGTTCGGCCTTCGCAGACCTTATGCCGTCCATGCACTCCGGCCGCTCTGCGATCCCGTCGATCTACCCAGAATCTAATCTCCGGAGCAGTCTCATGGCACAGGTTTGCGCAATCTGTAAAAAAGGTCCGCAGTTCGGCAACAACATCTCGCATGCTCACAATGTCACACGCCGGCGCTGGAACGTGAATTTACGCCCGGTCAAGGCCAAGACAGGCCCGTCGAGTGCCCGCAAGCTTCGCGTATGTACTTCGTGCATCAAGAGCGGCAAAGTCGTCAAGGCATAGCATCCCGCCTGCCTGGCTGACACAGAAAAAGCGCCCGCATCCAAGCCGGGCGCTTTGTCTTGACCGCTCGCAACCTTACTTCTTCTGGAAGTCGAGCGAAGCGGAGTTGATACAGTAGCGCTGTCCAGTCGGCTTCGGCCCGTCCGGGAACACGTGCCCCAGGTGTGCGTCGCAGCGGGCACAGGTCACTTCAACGCGGCGCATGCCGTAGCTGGTGTCCTCGTGCGAGGTAATCGCGTCTGCGGTAACCGGCGTCCAGAACGACGGCCAGCCGCTGCCGGACTCGAACTTCTCATCCGAGCGGAATAGCGGTGCCTTGCAGGCGACGCACTGGTAGACCCCATCCTCATGGTTGCGGTAAAGCGCGCCGCTGAATGCCGGCTCCGTACCCTTTTGCCGGGTCACGTAAAACTGCTCAGGGGTGAGCAGCTGTTTCCACTCCTCGTCTGTCCGCTGAACCTTTTCCTTCGTCTCTGTAATCGCCATTGTGTCCTCGTTCCATTAGATGATCTGCCCGCGCGAAGGTCGCTTTGCTCGCTAGGGACGTCGTGCGATTGCCTCGATCTCGACGCGGGCATCCCGCGGCAGCCGGGCCACCTCGACCGTCGAGCGAGCCGGCGGCACCGTACCTTCAGGGGCGAGAAAGCGTGCATATATCTCGTTCATCGCGGCGAAGTCATTCATGTCCTTCAGGAACACGGTCGTCTTAACCACGTCGGCAAGCGTGCATCCCGCTGCACGGAGCAGCGCGTCCAGGTTCCGCAGCACCTGCTCGGTCTGTTCCACGATGCCGCCTGCCACGAGCAGGCCGCTTGCCGGGTCAAAGCCGACCTGGCCTGATGTGTATACAAGCGCATCGATCACGACAGCAGGGCTATAGGGGCCGATCGCCGGGGGTGCTCCGGGGGCATGCACGGCTTGTTTGTGAATCTCGCTCATAATCCCATTGTGCCCCGGTCCGTCGGCCGTTGTCTCGCAGCAGTTCTGCCGGCAAGCAGCGAGGACGAGAGATTTCAGCAGCGCAGATGGATCGACCTGCATCCGAGTGAGCAGCTTTCCGTGAAAGGCTGTGGCTTGTGACCTTCCTGCTCTTGCTCGCTGTCCTTAGCTCATCCCCTGACTCTGCTTCGCCGATGGTTGGCAACTGGGTCACGCCCGACAAATCGCTCGTGCAGGTACACAGCTGCGGGGGCGACCACCTGTGCGTTCGCATTGCGACGATCGCACTCAAGGACGTTCCGCGGGTAGACGCCCTGAACACAGATCCGTCGCTGCGGACCCGCCCCCTGTGCGGCCTGGAAATTGGCACCGGCTTTACGCCGAACGGTCCGGACACAGCCAAAGGCGGAAAAATCTACGACCCAAAATCCGGCAAAACGTATTCCGCACAGATGCAGGAGTCCGGAAATACTCTGAAGCTGCGCGGGTTCATCGGTGTGTCCCTGCTGGGGCGTACAGAAGTCTGGCACCGTGGTCCGGACACGCTGCCGCCCTGCAAATAGCTCTCGTCTCCGACAGGATGTGCGCCCAGGATAACGCTTCGAAATTGAAGGGCAGGAATTAACCTCGTACGGCCCTGCGCGACATCCTTCAGCAAGGCGCAGGCACACAGCCGGGGTGGCGAGACGCGCTACAACTTCGACGAGCGCTGCACGTCGCGCACACCCGGGATCCGGCGCAGCCCTTGCTGCAGCCGCTCCAGGTGGCGCAGGTCCTGGGCATCGAGGGTCAGCTCGATCCACGCTTCGCCGCTTGAACCGGAGCGCGTGTCCATAGAGCGGATGTTGGTGTTTTCCTCGCTTGCCGTCGCGGTAATTTCTTTGAGCATGCCGGGGCGGTCGTCGCAGATGACCGTCAATTTCACCGGATAGGTAGCGCGGCGGACGGCCGCGCCGGCTTCAACGCGGCCCTCGCGCGCCCACTCGACCGCGATGCGCCGGTCCGACTCATAGAGCAGGTTCTGCACGTTGGGGCAGCTGCGGCCGTGCACGGCAACGCCTTTGCCGCGGGTCACATAGCCCACGATCTCCTCGCCGCGAATTGGATTGCAGCACCGCGCACGGTAGACGAGCAGCTCGTTTGAGCCTTCCACTTCCAGTGTGTCCGAGGCCGCGTTGGCCTGCAGCTGCAGCCGCTTGGCATCGGTTTCAAGTAAGGACGCCCCGGTGGGCAGCGCCGGCTCATCGGGTGTGGCCTGCTGGTGCAAAATGCCCGGTGCAAGCCGGTTGAGCACCTGCCGGGCGGAGTACTTGCCGAACCCGATGGCAGCCAGCATGTCATTCGGCGTCGCGACCGAGTACTCCGCGGCCAGGCGGGCATAATCAGACTCTTCAAACTTCGAGAGCGCGATCTTGTACTTGCGAGCTTCGCGCTCCAGCAGCTTCTGGCCGATCTCAATGGCACGCTCGCGCTGGTGCTCGTTAATCCAGTGCTTGATTTTGTTGCGGGCTCGCGAGCTTTTAACAAAGGTAAGCCAATCGCGTGAAGGCGTGTGACCGGTCTGCGTGACCACCTCGACGATGTCGCCGTTGCGCAGCTTCGCCCGCAGCGGCACAATGCGCCCGTTTACCTTGGCCGATACGCAGGAGTGGCCGACCTCGGTGTGTACGGCATAGGCAAAGTCCAGCGGGCTCGCATCCTTCGGCAGCACCACGACCTTGCCCTTGGGCGTAAAGGTGTAGACCTCCTCCGGGTACAGATCGATTTTGAGCGTCGAGATGAACTCGTTGGGGTCGGTTATCTCGCGCTGCCACTCCACCAGCTGCCGCACCCAGGCCAGGCGCTGCTCATCGCGTGCCGATACGGGCGAGCCGCCCGCCTTGTACTTCCAGTGCGCCGCGATGCCTTCTTCCGCGATGCGGTGCATCTCCTCCGTGCGAATCTGCACCTCGAACTGGTGCCCGGTCTCGCCCATCACGGTCGTGTGCAGGGACTGATACAGATTTGGCCGGGGCATCGCGATGAAGTCCTTGATGCGGTTCGGCACCGGGCGAAACAGCGAGTGAATCAGGCCAAGCACCGCGTAGCAGTCGCCCACCGAGGGAACAATGACCCGCAGCGCCAGCAGGTCCCACACCTGGTCGACGCCGGTTTTGCTTTCCTGGAGCTTCTGATGGATGGAGTACAAACGCTTGATGCGCCACTCCACGCGCGCCTTGATGGTGTTTTCGGCCAACTTCTCCGATAGCAGCGCTTCCACGCCGATCAGGAACTGCTCGCCCTCGGTGCGGCGCGCCTCAATGGCGGCGTGCAGCTTGTCGTAGGCAGGCCGGTCGACGTAGCGGAAGGCGAGATCTTCGAGCTCACCGCGCACCTTGCCCATGCCGAGCCGGTGCGCGAGCGGCGCGTAGATATCGAGAGTTTCCCGCGCGATGGAGACCTGCCGCTCGGGCTTCAGGTGCTCCAGCGTGCGCATGTTGTGCAGCCGGTCGGCGAGCTTGATCAGCACGACGCGCACGTCGGTGACCATGGCGAGCAGCATCTTGCGTACGCTCTCCGCCTGTCGGTCTTCGCGGTTGGCGAACTGGATTTTGTCGAGCTTGGTGACGCCCTCGACGATGTGCGCGACCTGCTCACCGAACAGCGCGGTGATCTCGGGCGTGGTCACCGGCGTGTCTTCGACCGCGTCGTGCAGCAGGCCGGCGGCAATCGCGGTCGAGTCCAGCTTCATCTCCGCGAGCACGAGCGCGGTCTCAAGCGGGTGCAGCACGTAGGGCTCGCCCGAGGCGCGCAGCTGGCCGCGATGGTGGCGCAGGCAGAACTCCCACGCTTTGCGGATGATCTCTGCATCGTCGGACGGGCGGTTGCGGTGGACTGTGTCGATCAGCAGCTGGTAGCGGGGGCCGGTAACGGCAGCAGTCTCAACGTCATAGCGGGCCAGCGACTCCGGCGTGACCGCCGGGGCAGACTTTTTCGCAGGCGCGAGCGGCACGCGTCTGGTCGAATCCGGTTGCGCTGGGAGGCTTTGCGCGGGCGCCATGCCTGATTATAGGGCGCATGACTGAACTGGCAAGACGGCTCCGGCGGCCGGGTCGCGCGTCAGTTTGCATCAACAGGCGAGCTCGCGATTGGGTTTCTCGCGAGATAGCGGATGCAGATCACTGCCGCTAATGCGACTTGTAGGGACTGACTTAAGCAATCAGGTCCCGCGTCCTCCTTTGATCAACCTGCTTAGACCTGCTCAAATAGTTCTGACGGGGATCAGGGTATGAACGGCGAGAAAGCAAGGAAAACGGCAGAAGTTCGCGAAGCTGCTACCCAGCTTACTCACTCCCGGCTTGTTCAGATCAACATCGGCCAGGTAAGCAAGCTTGCTGGCGGATTTAAAGAATGGCTGCGTAACGCAGAGGCTTCTCTCCGTTCAGAGCCCGGCGCATCGAACGTTCCTTGCGAAACCTGTACCGCGTGTTGCCGCTCCTCAATGTTCGTGCATATCAGGCCAGAAGAAATCCAGACATTACGCCGAATCCCTCGTAAGCTGCTATTCCCCGCTCCTGGTCTTCCCAAGGGGCACTTAGTGATGGGGTACAACGACAAGGGGCACTGCCCCATGCTGATCGACAACAAGTGCTCGATCTATGAAGATCGCCCCCGGACCTGTCGCGAATATGATTGCAGGATTTTCGCGGCGACAGGCATTGCGATTGACGAGCAAACCCAAAAGGACATAGCGGAACGGGTCGCGTTCTGGACCTTCTCTTATGAGGGTGAGGAGAGCGAGGCGGAACAGGAAATCCTTAAGGACGCGGCGACCTTTCTAATAAGGAACCGAGAACTGTTTCCCCTAGGCAGCGTGCCGAAGCAGCCAGGCCCACTCGCAGCACTTGCAATAAGGATTCACCGAATCTTTGCGGAGTTAACGGCGAGAATGCGTAGCGATGGACGAGACACGTCGGATGCTGAGATTGCGCACGCCATCACGGCAGCATTGCGTCAGCCGAACAACCGCGAGGTCGCAAACACCCGGGATGAGATGTCGGCCCCATCGCGCAAGGGGAGCCGCACAAGAGTTCACAGCAAACGGTAACGGGCCGGAATCGGTTCGATGCTCTCTGCTCCCTTGTTTGAAGCGTTCTATCGCATAAGTCCCGCTAAACGCCGTTGTATTGACCAACGCAGGAGATGTAATTACCTATCAATGCAAATCAACTCGTCAGCAGCAGCCGCATGCGCTGCTAAACTAGCCGCACCGTGAGGCCCGCATGGCGACCCAAGCACACATCTCTCTCGACGAGTACCTCAACACCAGCTATAGACCGGACCGCGAGTACATCGATGGCGAAGTCATGGAGAGAAACGTGGGCAAGTGGGAAGATGCTCGGCTACAAGCGCTATTGACTGGCTGGTTCTTGACTCACGAGAAGGAGTGGGGTGTGCTGGTCTCGACTGAGCAGCGAACCCAAGTAGCGCAGACTCGGGTCCGCGTTCCCGATCTATTTCTGGTGCGCGCCGGGCGCCAGCCCGATGTGCTGGCCGACCACCCGGTGCTCATTGTCGAGATTCTCTCTCCGGCTGACACGTTTTCCGGCCTTCGCTAGCGGGTCAGCGACTACCAGCGCATTGGAGTCGAGACGGTCTGGATCATCGACCCGAAAACTCGGACCGGTCAGGTTTGTTCGGGCGACAGTTGGACGGCCGCCGGTACGCTTACAGTCGCCGGCACCTCCATCCATGTTGAGCTCGAGCAGCTGTTTTGCTCGCTCGACGAGCACAGCCAGGCCTAAGCAGGCTTAAGCCGGGTTGTGCGCACCCGCTCGATCTCCCCCCACATTGCTGCCCAAGTCTTGTCCCACGAGTTGGTGGCAAGTTTTGCCTCAACTGCCTCCCGCCATGCGGCGTCAGGCGGGATCAGGGCCTGGTCGAGCGCCTCGGCAAACTCCGCAGCGGTCGCGGCAATAGCGACCAGGCCTTCATCGCCATAGCCGCGCACCACGTCATGGATCGGTGTGGACACAATCGGCTTGCCGGCCGCCAGGTACTCCGGCGTCTTGGTCGGCGAGATAAATCGGGTGGAGTCATTGAGCGCGAACGGCATGGTCGCGATATCCCAGCCGGCCAGATAGGCCGGCAGCTCGGCGTATTTCTTCGGGCCGAGATAGTGCAGGTTGCGGCCGGCCGGCAGCATTGCCGGATCGATCTTGACGACTGGCCCGATCAGCACAAAGTGGATCTGAGGGCGCAGCCGTGCGACCTCGGCGAGCAGTGCGACGTCGAAGCGCTCATCGAGCACGCCGTAGAAGCCTGCGCGCGGGTGCGGGATCGCGGTCTGGTCTGCAGGGTCGGGGCTCTCGCCCGGCGCACCGCGAAAATGGGCCACGTCGATCGAACTGGGAAACGCGTGCACATTGCCGTGCTGGCGGCGCTTGCTCTCATACAGACTCATGCCGCCGGTAAAGACCACGTCGGCGGCCCGAAAGAGCGCCTGCTCGCGATCACGCAGCTCGCGCGGCGCGTGAAGAAAGCCGGACAGCTCGTCCATGCAGTCGTACACGGTTGCCTCCGGCTGCAGCTCCGCGGTAAAGCCGAGTGCCATGGGCGTGTAGTACCAGGCGACATACCGGGTGATCTGGCGCTCACGCAGCAGGTCGGCCAGGAGCACGCGCTGCACCGCGTCAGCGTCACTGCCCGGCAGCAGGTGCGGCCGCAGGACTGTGACCCGCCCTTCCGCGCTGGCGTGCTTCTGGCTTGGCTCTTCCAGAACCTCCAGGCTGGGCTCGCCCGCGGCGTCATACAAAGGCTCTTCCCAGAAAAAGACCCGCATCTCGCGGGCTGCCCGCGTAAGCAAATGCTGCGGACGCTGGGTCACGAAGTGCCAGCGCAGATGGCTGAAACAGAGGAGATCGGCGGGAGCGGCGTCCGCCGTTCCCGGGGTGTCCGGCGCGTGAGGAGAGTCAGGGGAGGCTTTGCTGCTTCCCGGCGTTGGCGTGCTCGGCAATGGACCCTCTCTTTTTGCTTAGACTAGCGTTTCGGGATGGCGCCTGTCGAAAGCGACTGCCCGCCGGGATTGCTGCCGCGAGGGTTCGCGGGCCGCAGAGTGTGCCTGGAAGGAGATCCATGCAAAGTGACCCTTATGGGCTGGACCGATTCGTCCGCGCCCAGTCCGGTGTGTATGAGCAGGCTTTGGCGGAGCTGGCCGCCGGCGCAAAACGCAGCCACTGGATGTGGTTCGTCTTTCCTCAGCTTGCCGGGCTGGGTACCAGTGCGATGGCCGCTCGCTATGGGATCGCGTCCTTGGATGAGGCAGTCGCCTATCTTGAACATCCGCTGCTTGGCTCACGTCTTCGCACCTGTACTGAGGCCGTGATGCATGGAGAGGGCAGGTCGGCGGAGCAGATCTTCGGTTTCCCGGATGTCCTGAAGTTTCGTTCCTCGCTCACGCTCTTCCATCAGGCCGCGCCGGAAAGACTGCTTTTTTCCGAGGCGCTTGCGAGATTTTTCGACGGCGTGGGTGATTCGGCCACACTGGAACGGCTTTCTCTACCTGGGAAGTAGCGGTTTCTGATGATTGCCGCGGGCGTGCGAAGGCTCGCGACTGGAAACAGCTGCGTTGATTCTGCTTTTGCCCCCTGTTCTCGGTCGAACTTCTGCCGATAAGAGTCTTGCGAGCGGATCGGGGGACAAGTGTGAACGCGAAGGGGTGTCCGGGCGGAGACCGCGAACTCGTTCGACAATTTCTTTGTGAGGACTCGGGCGCAAGCCTGATCGAGTACGCCTTGGTGGCCTGCCTCATCGGCCTGGCTGCTGTCGCGGGCCTTTCCAATGTCAGCACTGCACTGCAGAACTCCGTGTGGGTTGGGATTAACAAGGTCTACAACGCCTACGCGAGCCAGTGACGACGTCGGAGGCTAGCGCCGGTTGACGCGGCAGAGCTGCGGGTCGAGACGCAGGCCGCCCTCCATCCCGTCAAGCTGCTGCCTCCTTGCCGGCTCCGGAAGCAGGTAGTCGCGATACACTAAGGCTTACCTTCAATCTCAGAAAAGAGAGTGACCGAGCCCTTGAGACAGCTCTACACCGCCCGCCTCGCGCGCAAGCT
Source organism: uncultured Acidobacteriaceae bacterium (assembly GCA_964249695.1). Classification (GTDB taxonomy): domain Bacteria; phylum Acidobacteriota; class Terriglobia; order Terriglobales; family Acidobacteriaceae; genus EB88. The sequence continues at coordinate 1,244 of CAXUDF010000055.1, read as the reverse complement.
CCTGCTTTCCGATGTTGCGCAGTGCTTCCACCTTGAGTTCGCCGTCGATGAGCTGCCGGCGTTTCCGTTCAAGCCCGGCCAATTCGTATCCTGTGTTGCTGATGACGCAAGCACCGGCAAGCAGCAGACCCGCGCTTATTCGATTGCGTCCGCAGCTCGCGAAAACATGTTTGACATCTGCGTGAATCGCGTTGAGGGCGGCTTTTTCTCAAACCTGCTGTGCGATCTGGAAGAAGGCGACACCGTCCAGTTCCACGGGGCCCACGGCCTGTTTACGCTGCGTCAGCCGGTCGTCGACGGCGTTTTCATCGCAACCGGCACCGGCATTGCACCGATGCGCGGCTTTGCGCAGTGGCTCTTTCCTGAGGACGGCCCGGATCGCAGCGAAGGCAAGGACTTCTACCTGGTGTACGGCACTCGCTACGAGAGCGACATCTATTACCAGGACTATTTTGAGCAGCTCGCCGCCAAGCACTCCAATTTTCACTATGTCGCGACCCTGAGCCGCGGTCAGGAAAGCTGGCAGGGACAGCGCGGCTACGTGCAGGAGCATGTGGCGCGGCTGGTAGCGACGCGCGCGGAGCAGAGGGTCCTGGTCGGTGCCGGCGATGTACCGCCAGAGTCCGCGCCCAACGGCCCTTTCGACATCCACGCCTACATCTGCGGCCTGAACGAAATGGTCTCGGCAAGCCGGGATCGCCTGGTGGGCATGGGCTGGGAGAAGAAGCAGGTGATTTTTGAGCGCTACGATTAAGAGCGTTTCAACTAAGGGCGCTATGACTGAGCAGGTTGCGCACTGAGCGAAGAAACAAGGGCTGGAGCCATGCTCCGGCCCTTGTTCGTTGCAGGCCTCGCCAAGATTCCTGGCAGATAGCCTAGCGGCGCTGCCGGGGCTGATTACCGGGCCGCGCGAAGAACATGCCGGCTGCAAAAAAGACGACTGCCACCGCAAGCGCCTCCAGCGTTCGGCTGGGTACCTGGAAGCGCAAGGAAAGCGCCGCGACTACAAGCCACACTGCCGCGCCGACAAACCAGATGCCGTAGGTCCAGGACCGCATATCGTTCATTGATGCCATGCGCGGGCGAGAGTACGCAAGGCTTGTTTGGGGTGGTCTCGATAGAGTCAAGGCGGCGTAAATCAGGCCGGACCGCTGCAGGACAGGCGCGCCGGTTGCGGTATACTTCAGCGAGCGGCAGCTCCGGCCGCACACACGCAGGCGCGTAGCTCAGTTGGTTAGAGCGCT
>CAXUDF010000054.1:0-19403 GCA_964249695.1 uncultured Acidobacteriaceae bacterium | reverse complement strand
GCCATGTGCGCCGGAGCCATGATCCATGCGCGCATCGCACGCCTTGTTTTCGGAGCGGCAGACCCTAAGGCCGGAGCGGCCGGGTCGGTCCTTAGCGTGCTGAACCATCCACGGCTGAACCATCGTTTGGTCCTTACCTCGCACATCCTGCCCGAGGCATGCAGCGAAATGTTGCGGGCATTCTTCGAGGATCGCCGCCGCGAAGCGAAGGCGTTTCGCACCGAAACGAGCGTGTCGCCGTCCCAACCGTAAGGGTCTGACAGTGAGCCGGGCCCAAGCCGGTATATGATGTGCCGGTATGGAACTGAAACTTTACACAGCGGTATGGTGCCGCGACTGCCGCGAGGCAAAGCGCTTCCTCGCGAAGCACAAGATCGAGTACACCGAAATTGACATCGAGCGCGTGCCTGGTGCCGCGGACGAGGTGGTCCGTCACGTCGGCAAGCGCGCCATTCCGCAGTTCGTTATTGATGGCGAATGGGTGCAGCCGTACCGGCCAGGTGAGGGCTTTCTCTACGACGAAATGAGTGAGCGCCTGGGCGTTGTCGAGTAAGCGCGTTTGTACCGTTTCGAGTCAGCTTCTGCTTGCTTCGACCGCGCGTTTGAAGCACCATTAGTTAATGCGGCTGTAGTTCCTCAGAGTGGGTGTACACCCTGAGAAGGTTGAGCGCTACTTTCGCAACGCCGCGCTTAACAGCAATAGAACCACTGCGACCACCAATCGCCACTCTATGACGATTGTGATCTGCAGCCGGAGCCAGGAAGACTTCTCTCGGTTCTGGTTGATACTGCCGGTCCTCCTTTCCGTCTGAACCGGTAAAGGCGCGGCTCCTGGGTCGTTTCAGCGACCCAGGGTCGCCCGAACCGGTTTGCCGCTCACACGGGGAAAGGAAGGCTCGGTCAGTCTAGTGCAGGCTTGCACTCACCGCGACGTTACGGCAGTTCGCTCGGCTTGATCACCACGCCTGCATCTGCTTCTGCCAGTTCGTTCCCGGCATCCGCCAGGATCGCCCGTGCATCGTCCGCATCCTTCGCCGCCACCTGCAGCCGCAGCGGTGCAAGACCCGGCTCCAGGAGGCGTGCATGTTCCCCCGCCAGGTAGACCTCGATCCCCGCTGATTCAAGCCGGCCGCGCGCCATCTCGGCTTCCAGCGGCTCGGTAAAGTCTCCCACCGTCACAACTTCTTCCATCGTCTGACTCCTCCTTCGTGAATGCTCTGGCGCTTGGATGCAGCCATGCGGCCGGGCCGGCTCGCTACAATGGGCTTGGGCTAAGTCTCCGCGCCCGGAAGGAACCGAAGCATTGATCCGTCGCTACACACGCCCTGCCATGGGCAGCATCTGGACCGATGAAAACAAGTACCGCTGCTGGCTCGCGGTCGAAACTGCCGCGAGCCAGACGCTCGCCGAGGCCGGCATCGTCCCCGTTGAAGCAGCCGCGGCCATTCGCGATCGCGGCGACTTCGATCTCGCCCGCATCGAGGCCATCGAGGCCGAGGTCAAGCACGATGTGATCGCCTTTACGACCGCGGTCGCGGAGAAGATTGGCCCCGCCTCGCGCTGGCTTCACTACGGGCTTACCTCCAACGACATCGTCGACACCGCGCAGGCCTTGCAGGTCAAGGCTGCCTCTGCCCTGCTGCGCGAAGATCTGCTGGCCCTCGCGGCAGTGCTTAAGCGGCGCGCGCTCGAGTTCAAGCACACCCCGTCGATCGGCCGCACCCACGGCATCCATGCCGAGCCCACCACGTTCGGGCTCAAGCTGCTGAACTGGTATGCGGAAACGGAGCGCAACCTCGCGCGCTTTGACGCAGCCGCTGAAGGCATGCGCGTCGGCAAGCTGTCCGGCGCGGTCGGCACCTTCGGCCATCTCAAGCCGGAGCACGAGGACGCCATCTGCGCCAAGCTTGGCCTCACGCCCACGCCGGTCGCCACGCAGGTCATTCAGCGCGATCGGCACGCGCACTACCTCTCCACGCTGGCCATCATCACGGCGACCCTCGACAAGATCGCGACCGAAATCCGGCACCTGCAGCGGACCGAGGTACGCGAGGCCGAGGAGTTTTTCTCGGAAAAGCAAAAGGGTTCGTCCGCGATGCCGCACAAGCGCAATCCCATCACCTCCGAGCAGATTTCAGGGCTCGCCCGCGTGGTGCGCGCGAACGCGCAGGCCGCGTATGAGAACGTCGCGCTGTGGCACGAGCGCGACATCTCGCACTCCTCTGTGGAGCGCGTCATCCTGCCTGACTCCACGATCCTGACCGACTACCTACTCGCGAAAACCACCGCGCTGATCGATACGCTGCGGGTGCATCCCCAGCGCATGCTGCGCAACCTTGAGAGCACGGGCGGACTTATCTTTTCAGGCCAGCTGCTGCTCGACCTGGCCGAAGCCGGGATGCTGCGTGAGGACGCCTACCGGTTGGTGCAGGCGCACGCGATGCGCGCCTGGAACGAGGATCTGGTCTTCCGCGAACTCGTTGCCGAGGATGAACAAATCACGAGCCGCCTGCCGGCCGACAAGCTCGCGAACACATTCAATCTCCAGCGCCAGCTAGGCAACGTCGACGCCATCTTTGAACGAGTGCTGGGGGCGCGGGTGCTTGGGCCGACATCCGCGTGAGAGTCACGGTCGGCATTACCGGGGCAAGCGGCTCGATCTTCGCGCAGCAGCTGCTGCTTGCGCTTGAAAACGACGACCGGGTGGACCAGGTCCACTGCGTTGCGAGTGAAAGCGCGCTGCGCGTTTTGAGTGAAGAGCTTGCGCTAAGCGGCCGCCGCGAGCTGATCCCAAAGCTGCTCGGGGGCCCGTCGTCGAAGATCGACCAGCTCGCCGACGCCGATATCGGCGCCAATATCGCCAGCGGCAGCTATCCTTCCGACGGCATGATCGTGCTGCCCTGCAGCATGGGAACCCTTGCCGGCATCGCCAACGGCCTCGCGCAATCGCTGCTCACCCGCGCTGCCGACGTTTGCCTCAAGGAGCGGCGTCCGCTGGTGCTCTGCGTCCGGGAAACACCCTTCAACAAGATTCATTTGCGCAACATGAGCCTCGCGGCTGACGCCGGGGCCGTCATCTTCCCCGTCATCCCCGCGTTCTACAACAAGCCCATTGACTCGACCGAGATGGCGCGGCAGTTTGCGTTTCGCGTACTTGCACATCTGGGGCTGCCGCAGGCAGGCATGTACCAATGGAAGGCGGAATAATCTTCAACCGCGGACGCTGACCGCTACTGCTGCGGCGCCGCCTGTCCCGCAGCACCCAGGCGCAGCTTCTGCAGCTCTTCCAGCAATTGCTGCGGTGTTTTTACCTGAGGCTGTCCGTTGCCGGCCGGCACGGCATTCGCCGGCTGCGGCTGAGGCACCGGTGGAGGCTGCACGAACGCCGGTGCTTCCTCCGCGTCATCGTCCTCGTCCGAGGCCTGGGTTTTCGTGCCGCCAGGCCCTGCCGCCGATGCGGTTCGGGTACTAAGCGTAATGGCGCGCGGAGCGCCGTCGGCGCGCTGCCCGGAGATCAGCACGTTGTAGCCTGAGTCGTCGAGCAGGGCCGCCAGCACTTCCTGAGGGTCTCCGGGTCCATACACGCCGAAGATGCGCTCGTCCTTGTTCAGGCCTTCTACCCGGGTCCCGGTACGCTGCTCCAGATCGTTCAGGATAGCCCGCAGGCTGCTGTTCATCGCCTCAATACTTAGCTTTCCATCGACAAAGGTGACGGAAGCAGGTTTTGCAGGCTGTTGCAGCAGGGAGCCGCCCGTCGGGTTCACCACGGCCGGTGCGGTCGGCAGCTGCGCGCGCGCAGGCAGTGCGGCTACCGTACCGACGCACAGGAGCAGCAGCATACATGTCGGCGTCGTCATCGCTTTTTGCATGCTGCCCTCCGCTGCCGGGTGCCGGCTTGCTTCTGTTCTAGACTAGCAGTGGCGGCAAACGGTAGCATGCCGCCGGCCAGTGACTTCGGTGTTCTTATCTCGCGTTTCCTGAGGCTTTCCCAGATGCGCCGGCTTCCCGTTCTTCTTAGCGCCGCGGCCTTGCTTTTTCTCCTGCCTGCGAAGGCGCGGGCCGTGTCCTGCACGGTCGGCGCGTCGCTGCCGGGCGACCAGCGCGCCGCGCTGTTTGAGGCCGGACGCCAGCTCGGGGGCGATGTGCTGCGCGGCGACACCGCCGCGCTTAAGTCCGCCACTGTGCCCTCTGTCGCGGCGAACTTCGACGGCATCGCCGGCACCGTCACCGCGCTCGCGCCCAGCCTTGGCGGTGCCGCCATCACGACGACCAACCTGTACGCATTGAACGCGACGGACCTCGCCGGCTCCGAAGACGATGTGCAGTTTTTCTGCAGCGTACCGGGTGCGCAGCTTCTGGTGACGGTCACCTTGAGCGAGCTGCCGAAAGGCGAGTTCGCGCTTGAGGTGCTGCATGCAAGCGGGGTGAAAGCGCCGCAGCAGTTTGCCCTCATCCTTCAAAACACGGGGTCCACCGGCAAGCCGCAGTGGCAGCTGGCCGGCTTTTTTGCTCGTCCGCTCACCATGGACGGCCACGACAGCGCCTGGTTCTGGCAGGAAGGCCGCACGCTTAAGACCAAAGGGCAAAACTGGAGCGCCTTTTTCTACGAGGAGGCTGCCGCCTACCTGGCTCGGCCCGCCGACGTGTACACCAGCAACAACCTGGGCAAGCTAAGCCGCGAAGAAGCCGCCGTGGAGCCGGAGGGACTGCCGGGCAGTAAGCCGATGATGGTGCCCGCGGACGAGCAAAGCTTTGCCGTCACCGGCCTGCGTGCTGACGGCACTCTGGGCTCGCTGGACCTGCGGGTGGACACGCGCGTCGACTCGGTCGCCGACCCTGTCGCCTCGCGCAAAAACGCGTTAACTCTCATGAGCACGCTGCTAAAGCAGCACCCCGACCTGCGGGCCAACTTTCATGGCCTGTGGGTGTACGAAAGCACTTCCGCCGGGCAGACCTTCGCGGTGGAACAACCGATGAGTGCCCTACCTTAATCTATGAACGCCCCGGAAGACAGGCCGTTTCTGCAGATCGTAGCCGAGCGCCGGGCGACCTCCTCGTTCAGCGAGAGAGCGCCGTCCGAGGAAGACCTGCAGGCGATTCTTGCAGCGGCTCTTTCGGCACCCAGCAGCTATAACCTGCAGCCGTGGCGCTTCATCGTCGTGCGCAGCGCGGAGGGTCGCCGGCGGCTTCGCGTCGCCTGCTACAACCAGGCAAAAGTGGAAGAAGCCCCGGTAGTCATTGTGGCCTGCGGGGACGCGGACGGCTGGCGTAACGGCGACCTGGATCACATGCTGCGCATGGGGCGCGAAGGCGGTATGCCCGAAAACTTCCTGGAGCAGATGCGCACCCACGTGCCGATCTACCTGCGTGAACATCCGAACCTGAGCGCCTGGCTCAACCGGCAGGTGACGCTCGCCATGACCACCATGATGTGGGCGGCCGAGTCCCTCGGAATCGATACCGCACCGATGGAGGGCTTTGACGCGGAAAAGCTGCGTTCGGCGCTCAAGCTTCCGCTCAGCTACGAGCCGGTCGCGCTCCTGGCGATGGGCTACGCGAAAGGCCTACGCAAGTACAACGGCGGCCGATTCGACCAGGCGCGCACTGTGTTCTCAGAGGAGTACGGCAAGCCTATGCGTTTCTAAGTGCTGACCTTCTAACGCGAAGCGTTTACGAGGTTGCTTCGAGCTTCGCAAGCTTGCTGTTGGCTACCGAAGTCGAGTGAAGGCGAAGAATCGTAAAAGCAGTGCGGCAAAGCGCATGTGCTGCGAAAACACCAAAAACCAACGACGCCGCGATCGCCGACGCCAGTAGAAAGAGATTGAGCGTGTCCTGCATGGTGATGTCCCACTCTCCTAAGTATGTGATGCTGTCTAAGCTGCCGGGCGTCTCATCGCGCCCTTATCTTCCGGTCTTTGGGGATCTATCTACTCAATCTTGGCAGAGTTTGCCGCATTGACCCGCCCCAACTCTGCCGCTACCCTGAAAAGGTACCTTCCCAGTCACCCGCGGCCGCGGTTCCGGCTGGTCGCAGATCTAAAGAGCCCCAAAAACTGACGCATGCCCATTACCCATATCTCGGTTCACGGCGCACGGCAACATAACCTTCGTGACATCAGCGTGCGGATTCCGCGAAACACGCTGACCGTGGTCACCGGGCTGTCCGGTTCGGGCAAGAGCTCGCTCGCTTTTGACACCATTTATGCCGAAGGGCAGCGCCGCTACGTGGAAACGCTTTCCGCGTACGCCCGCCAGTTCTTAGACCAGCTGGAGCGGCCGGATGTGGACTCGATCGAGGGCCTAAGCCCGGCGATCTCCATTGAGCAGAAGACCACCAACCGCAGCCCGCGCTCGACCGTCGGCACCATCACGGAGATTTACGACTACCTGCGGCTGCTGTATGCCTCGGTCGGCGTGCCGCACTGCCCCAACTGCGGTCTCGCCATCTCGCGCCAGTCTCTTGAGCAGATCACCGACCGCGTGCTCGCGCTTGCGCCGGGCGAGCGCGTCACCATCTTTGCGCCGGTGGTGCGCGGCCGCAAGGGCGAGTTCAAGGAGCTGCTCGACTCGCTCGACTCGCAGGGCTTTCGCGCGCGCATCGACGGCGAAATGCGCGACCTTGCCGAGCCGGTGCAGCTGGAACGGCGGAAAAACCACACCATCGAGGCAGTCGTCGACCGCCTGGTGCTGAAGCCGGAGATGGACCGCAAGCGGCTTGAGGCGTCGGTGGCCAAGGCTCTGCAGATGAGCAACGGACTCGTGCTGATCCAGGTGCATGCATCGGGTGCGGGCGGGGCAGTGGATGCTCAGGAGCAGCTGTACTCCTCGTCGATGTCGTGCCCAAACTGCGGGCTTGACGTGCCAAAGCTCGAGCCGCGCTCGTTCTCGTTCAACAGCACCTACGGCGCCTGCCCAAAATGCAACGGTCTCGGTTCCATTTACGACTTTGACCCGGCCAAGGTCATCACCGACTGGACCAAGCCGCTGCTCGACGGCGCGCTCGGGCCGGGCTCCGCGTCGCAGTACCTCATCAAGCTGGTGCAGCTGGCCGCGACGCGCTACAAAATCGACCTGCGGCTTCCCTTTGAGCAGCTTGCAAAGAAGCAGCAGGATCAGCTGCTCTATGGCCCCGACAAAAACGACGGTCCGCGCACCGGCTTTCACGGCATCCTGGCCTGGCTGCGCGAGTCGCTTCGGGAATCGCGCTCGGAAAGCTACCGCGAGTGGATGCTCGGCTACATGTCAGCGACGGACTGCTCCACATGCCAGGGCCGGCGGCTGCGCCCCGAGTCGCTGGCGGTCAAGGTCGGCGAGCTGTCCATCGCCGAGTTCACCGAGATGCCGCTCGGCCGCGCGCTTGCGGCCGCCCGCGCGCTCGCCTTCTCCGCGCGCGACACGCTCATTGCCGAACGGCTCCGGCGCGAGGTTGTCGAGCGCCTTCAGTTCCTCAACGACGTCGGACTCTCGTACCTCTCTATGAACCGCAGCGCGGCCACCCTGTCCGGCGGCGAAGGCCAGCGTATCCGGCTCGCAACGCAGATCGGCTCGCGCCTGCGCGGCGTGCTGTACGTGCTCGATGAGCCGTCGATCGGTTTGCACCAGCGCGACAACATGCGCCTGATCGCAGCGCTCGAAGCCCTGCGTGACCTCGGCAATACAGTGCTGGTCGTCGAGCACGACGAAGACACTATTCGCCGCGCCGACTACGTGCTCGACCTGGGCCCCGGCGCGGGCAAGCTGGGCGGCTATGTCGTGGCCCAGGGCAGCCCCCAAGACATCATGGCCGCGCCCGAGTCGCTTACCGGCCGCTACCTTTCGGGCGCGACCGATGTGATGCACCGCGAGGCGCCGCGCCCGCTCACCGGCAAGTGGATCACGGTCGAAGGGGCGCGCGCGCACAACCTGCAAAATGTAACCGCGCGCATTCCACTTGGCATCATGTCGGTCATCACCGGCGTTTCCGGTTCGGGCAAAAGCACGCTCGTCAACGACACGCTCTACCGCGCGCTCGCGAAAGAGCTGTACGGCTCGCGCGAGGAGCCCGGCCGCTACGCGCGCATCAAGGGCTTCGACCAGATCGACAAAGCCGTCCGCATCGATCAGTCACCGATCGGCCGCACCCCGCGCTCCAACCCCGCGACCTACACCGGCGTCTTCGCCAACATGCGTGAGCTGTTTGCCATGCTGCCCGAGTCGCGCGAGCGCGGCTACAAGGCCGGCCGCTTCTCCTTCAACGTGTCCGGGGGGCGCTGCGAGGCCTGCCAGGGCGACGGGCAAAAGCGCGTCGAAATGAACTTTCTGCCTGACGTGTACGTGCTTTGCGACATCTGCAACGGCCGCCGTTACAACCAGGAAACGCTCTCGGTCAAGTTCAACGGCTACTCGATCGCCGACCTGCTCGAGCTCTCGATCGCCGACGCGCTGCCGATCCTCACTGACATTCCGCAGGTACGCAACAAGCTGCAGACGCTCGTCGACGTCGGCCTCGGCTACATCCACCTCGGCCAATCCGCGACCACGCTTTCAGGCGGCGAAGCGCAGCGCATGAAGCTGGCGCGCGAGCTCTCCAAGCGGCAGACTGGCCGCACGCTCTACCTGCTCGACGAACCGACGACCGGCCTGCACTTCGACGACGTGCGCAAGCTGCTGGAGGTGCTGCACAAGCTCACCGACCTCGGCAACACTGTCTTGATCATCGAGCACAACCTCGACGTGATCCGCAACGCGGACTGGATTGTCGACCTGGGCCCGGAAGGCGGCGAGGAAGGCGGCCGCATTCTGGCCGAGGGCACACCCGCGCAGGTGGCCGCGGTCGAGGAATCCCACACCGGCGGCTTCCTGAAGCGTTACCACCTGGCCGAGCAAACGGGCGAGCCGTCGGTGGCGTCCTTGGCTGAGCCGTCCGTTGCCGAGCCGCCTGCCGCCAAGCCGCGCGGCAGCCGCAGAGCCATGGGTCGCAAGCCCGCGAAGGAGCTGGTGCAGTGAGCTCCTTTGAACCGAAAGTCGACCCCGGAGTCGGGCCCGGAGATACAGAGCCTTCGCGGCTACGGAGGCTCGAACCAGGCTTGGAACCAAACTTCGAAGCAAGTCTGGAACCAGGCCGACAGCAAACCCCCGCGAACCATCCCGCCGCTTTCGAACTCAACCCGAGGCTCGCCGGCCCGCCGGTTCCAGGAATCGACGCAATCGGCCCTAACCTGGGCCATCTGCTGCTGCTGCTCCTCCTCTCCGCGGCCGGCCTGCTCATCGGCCAGTTCGGCACCCTATCGCTCGCTCGGCAGCTGCACGTTTTCGGCCGCCACTCAGTCCGTGCCTACGCGCTCCTGCTGCAAAACGACGCACGCTGGCTAGTACCGGCTGAAGCTCTGGGCTACCTGCTGGTTCTTGTGGTCGCAATTCCGCTATTTCGCCGCATCTGGCATCGCAATTTTGCGCAGGGGCTGCACTGGAACCTCGGCACCGCAGGGCACTACCTGGGTCGGCTCCTGCTGCTTGGCGTCAGCTGTGGGGTAGGTATCGGCATTCTGGGCAGCTTTCTGCCCATGCCCAAAGACCCACCGATCATGGCCGACATGATGCACTCGCCGCTCGGGGCCTGGATGATGCTGCTCTTTGGCGTTACCGGCGCGCCACTGTTTGAGGAAATGGTATTCCGCGGCTTTCTGCTGCCGGCCTGCCTCAACGCTTTCCGCTGGCTCACGCTGGAAGGCGATCTATCCGCCCGGGTCAGCGTGTGGGTGGGCGGCCTGGTATCGGTCGCGCTCACCAGCCTGCCATTTGCCTTGCTGCATGCGCCGCAGGTATCGCACGCCTGGGCCCCGGTGCTGCTCATCGGGCTTGTCTCCGTGGTGCTTTGCATCGTCCGCCTGCGGCTCAACTCGCTCGCCAGCAGCACGGTCGTCCATGCAACCTACAACTTCACCCTGTTTGCCGGGATCCTGGTGCAGACCGATGGATTCCGCCACCTGGATAAGCTTGTCCATTAACAGCCAAGCTCGTGCACTCGCGCAGGAGACTCCGTTGCCCCACGCCGCACCGCACGACCCACCACATACCGCCCTGCTCCGCCTGCTTGCGCAGCTCTCGTTCAAGCTGGGCGAGTTCAAGCTCTCGTCCGGAGCCGTCAGCGACTACTACATTGACTGCCGTGTAACGACGCTGCACGCCGAAGGCGCCCGGCTGACCGGCCTCGCGCTGCTTGCGCTCTTTGACGAGCACGCCCTGCGCCCGGCGGCTGTGGGCGGGCTTACCCTGGGCGCTGACCCCGTCGTGAGCAGCATCAGCATCGCGAGCGCACAACGTAGGCACGCCCCGTTCGCCGGGGAAAGCTCCGCGCTGATTCATGGCTTTCTGGTGCGCAAAGGCGAGAAAGCGCATGGCATGCGCCGCCGCATTGAAGGCTTCCAGCAGCCTGGAGCGCCGGTGGTCATCGTCGACGACGTATGCACCACTGGCGGCTCTACCATTGAGGCGATCGAGGTTGCGCGCGCAGCCGGCCTGGACGTCATCGCCGCGGCTTGCCTGGTCGAGCGCTCCGAAGCGGGCCGCATCAACGTGGAGGCGGCCCTGGGCGGGCCGCCGTTCCTGCGCTTGTTTACCGCAGACGATGTGAGAAAAGCTCATATTGCGCAGCTGCCCCTCTAGTGTGAGGAAACAGGCAGCTGCGCCTCGCTCTGGGGGAGGGAGACTATTGAGGCTGCGCTACTCCTGCAGCAGCACTCGTTTGCGCGGGACTCGGGGAAGCGTCGGTTCCTGCCCCACCGACCGGCTGATTGCTAAGCAGCTGTACCTCAACCCGGCGGTTCTGCGCTCGACCACTGGCGGTGGTGTTGGAAGCAACCGCTTGATCCTTGCCTAGCCCGATGAGGTAGAACCGATGCGCCGGTACGCTGTACTTCGAAGCCAGATATTGCACAACAGCCTGCGCACGGCGGTCGCTGAGTTCGTAGTTGTAGGATGCGCTGCCGACTGAATCTGTGCCGCCGGTAAGCGAAAGGATGTACGACCGCTGCGCCCCAAGCTGCGCGCCTAAGCCATCCAGTTCCGCCTTCGATGCCTGCGTCAGGTCGGCCTTGTTGAACGCAAAGGTGACGGATACGTCATTGACCTTTTTATAGGTGTCGAGGTTGGTGACCACGCTGCCGAGGGTATCGGCGCGGTGTACTGCGTCCTGCGCGCTTTGCTGCGCCTGCCCGGCCGCGGTATTAGCGCCATTCGCGGCCTGTTGCGCGTTGCTCGCGCTGGTTTGGGCGCCGTTGATGCCGGTGCCGGTGCGCTTGTCCAGATCCTGGAGAGCGCGGTTGTTCGCGGCAGTCTTGTCGTCGAGCTCATTCGTCTGCTGGATCACCGGAGCCGTCTGGTTGCGGACATACTTCTTGGTCGAGCAGCCGGGAAGCAGTGCAACGGCCGCCAGCACGTACGCGGCGGCGCCGAGGGCAACAGCAGGGGACCGGCGTGATGCCGTCTCCATCAGGGGCAACGTATTCATCTGGGATCCTTTTCGCAAATCCATTTCGCGGTTCTTCTCGCGTGGTCGGCATCGATTCCGGCGTCTTTGCGCGCGGTTCCTAATCTGTGATGCATGACCTGCACTGCACGATGAGGGCCACTAGGGTGGTGTCGCAATAAAGTACACAGAGTGAGCAGCTTAGGACTCACGGCTACCCTCGCGCGCACCCGCTGCGGCGCGTACGTGGCATGTAGTTGTTACCGGATCGTAACGTATCCACACGCAGCCGCCCGGCATGATCCAGGCGCTTCTGGAGCGAGCGCAGCCCGGCGTTACCATAGGAACATACCCGCAGGAAAACACTATGGACCTCGAAGCGAAAATCAGGACGCTGCCGACCGGGCCCGGCGTGTACCTGTACAAGGACGCGGACGACACGGTCATTTACGTGGGCAAGGCGAAGAACCTGCGCTCGCGCGTGCGGTCCTACCTGCTGGAAGCCTCGCAGGCGCACGCCAAGACCGGCTCGCTGATGCGCGCCGCGGTCGATGTTGACTACATCCTGGTCGGCAATGAGCAGGAAGCGCTTGCGCTTGAAAACAACCTCATCAAGCAGAAGAAGCCGCGCTTCAACATCCTCCTGCGCGACGACAAAACCTACCCCTACGTCAAGCTCACCATGGCCGACCGGCACCCGAAGGTGTTTGTCACGCGCCGGCTGCGCAAGGACGGCGGCGCGTACTACGGCCCGTACTTTCCGGGCAACCTGGCCTACCGCATCGCCGAGCTGCTGCGCCGGTCGTTCCTGCTGCCCTCCTGCAAGGTCGACCTGAGCCGCTACCACCCCCGGCCGTGCCTGCAGTACTACATCAAGCGCTGCCAGGGGCCGTGCGTCGAGGGGCTCACCACGCCGGAGATCTACGGCGAAACCGTGCGCGACGCGCAGATGTTTCTGGAAGGCCGCGGGGCGGAGCTGGGCAAGCGGATCGAGGCGCGTATGCAGGAGGCCGCCGAGAAAGAGCTGTACGAGCTGGCCGCCAAGTACCGCGACCTGCTGAGCACGGTCGACCAGCTGCAGGAAAAGCAGCGCATGGCCTCGGCCGAGGACGACGATGCCGATCTTTTCGGCTACCACTACGAGAAAGGCATGCTCGCGGTAAACCTGTTTCATGTGCGGTCCGGCAAGATTGTCGACCGCCGCGAGTTTTTCTGGGAGGATGTGGGCGAGCTGGAGCTAAGCCAGGACTCGGAGCATGCTGCGTCCTCGCCCGTCACGGAGGCACAACCGCGCGAGTTTGACGCCTGCGCCTTCTTCTCTTCCCTGCTCAAGCAGCTTTACCTCGATCAGCCCTACGTGCCGAGCTCCATCTACACGCCGGTCGACTTTGCAGATCGCGACACCCTGGCTGCCGCCCTCTCAAAACGCGGGCGCCGCGTGTGCATTGAAGTCCCGCAGCGCGGGGAAAAGCGCTCCATGCTCGACCTGGCCGGCACCAACGCCAAACAGAGCTATGACCAGCGCTTCCGCGTGCTCAAGCCGAGCGAAACGGCGATCGCGGAGGCGCTGGAAGACGCGCTGGGGCTGCCGGAAACGCCGACCCGCATCGAGTGCTTCGACATCTCGCACATCCAGGGCGCGGAAACCGTTGCGAGCATGGTGGTGTGGGAGCAGGGCGGTATGAAGAAGAGCGACTACCGCAAGTTCCAGATCAAGACCGTCGAGGGCGTCGACGATTTTGCCTCGATGCGCGAGGTCATCACGCGCCGCTACAAGCGGCTGGTAGACGAAGACAAGCCGCTGCCGAGCCTGATCCTGGTCGACGGCGGGCTGGGACAGCTGCGCGCCGCCGCCGCCGCGCTCGACGAGCTTGGGCTGGTTACCCAGCCGCTCGCCTCCATCGCCAAGCGCGAAGAGGTGATCTATGTGCATGGCGGCGCGCAAGGCAGCGGCCGCGACGACGAACCGGTCGTGCTGGAGCGGCGCTCGCCGGTGCTGCACCTGGTGCAGCGCATACGCGATGAGTCGCACCGGTTCGCCATCGCCTACCACCGCAAGCGCCGCCAGATCCGCGACCGCAGCTCGGAGCTGCTGGAGATTGCGGGCGTGGGCGCGCGCACGCGCATTCGCCTGGTGGAGCATTTCGGCAGTGTGCGCGCTATCGAGCAGGCCGGCATTGAGGCGCTGACCGCGGTCGTTCCGCGGGCAACGGCAGAGGGCATCTACGCGCATTTCCGCCGGGACCTTGAGCCCCAAGACGCGCCGGCGCCGCAGACAGACCCACTGCTGCCAGTGCTGCGGAGCTGATCGGGTGAGAACGCACGCAGATGAGTGCGGCGCGAAGCTGCTCAAGCCGTTACCCTGAACAGGTGAGTACCCGCACTCAGATCACTGCGCCAGCGCAGCAAGCGTCAGCAGCGCCTCCGCAGTGGAGTACTCTATGGCCGCTGCTTCTGCTCTTCGCCGCCGCCAAACTGCTGCTGCAGCTGCTCATCACGGTTGCCTCCGTGCATGCCGGCTACGGCATCTTTCGCGATGAGCTGTATTACCTGGTGTGCGGTCACCGGCTTGCCTTCGGCTACGTGGATCAGCCGCCGCTGGTAGCCCTGCAGGCACGCATCGCTGAGCTGCTGTTCGGCTACCACAACCTGCTGTTGTTCCGCCTGCTGCCTGCGCTCGCCGGCTCCCTCATGGTCGCGCTTACCGGCGCTGCGGCTGTGGCGCTGGGCGGCACGCGCAGGGCGGCGGCGCTGGCCATGCTGGCAATCCTCCCTGTTCCGGTGTTTCTTGCAACGCAAAGCTTCCTCTCCATGAACGCCTGGGAGCCGGTCTTCTGGACCGCGGCGCTGCTGGCAGTAGCGCTGCTGGTGCGCCAGCCGCAGCGGACGCGCTGGTGGCTGCTGCTGGGGGCGAGCGTGGGTCTCGGTCTCGAAAACAAGGTTTCCATCGTTTTCCTGATAGCCTCCCTGCTGCTCGCCCTGCTGGCCACCCCGGCCCGCGCGCTGCTCAGGACACGCGGGTTTTTGCTCGCGTGCTGCGTCACCGTCGCGCTCGCCGCTCCCCACCTCTTCTGGCAAATCCGGCACGGCTGGCCTACGCTCGAGTGGCTGCGCGACGTAGCGCACAGCGACAAGGTTGCCGTGCTGCGGCCGCCGCAGTTCCTGCTGGAACAGGTGCTCATGCTGTCGCCGCTGCACGTGTTTCTGTGGCTGCCCGGGGTGCTATGGCTGCTGCTGGCGCCAGGCGCGCGCGCATGGCGGTGGCTGGGGCTGCTCTACCTGTTCTTTTTGGCCATCATGCTCTCGCTGCACGCCAAGGATTACTATCTGGCGCCCATCTATCCGGTCTACTTTGCCGCGGGAGCCGTGTTCTGGCTGCAGTGGTCGGCGCGCTTGCCGCGGCGGATCATCACCGTCTGGGGACTGACGGCGCTGCTGACCTTTGATTCCCTCCTGGCCGCCCCGCTGGCCGTGCCGGTCCTGGCGCCGGCTGATTTTGTGCGCTACACCCGGGTGGTGCATTTTGCGCCCATCGACAGTGAGCAGCACCCCGGCGTGGCCTTTCCGGAGTTTTTCGCCGATCACCTGGACTGGCAGCGGCTGGTGGACGGCGTCAGCCGCGCGTACCACGCGCTGCCTCTAGCAGAGCAGAAGGAGACCGGCATCCTGACCGGCAATTACGGGCAGGCCAGCGCCATCAACATCCTGGGCAAGCCGCTGGGTCTGCCAACCGCGATCAGCAGGCACCAGAACTACTGGATGTGGGGGCCGGCAAGCTATACGGGTCGGGAGATGATCGTGGTCACCAGCGACTCACTGCCGGAGATGCTGCACTTCTACCGCAGCTGTCGGGCCGCCGAAAAGCAAACCAGTCCCTACCAGATGCCCTGGGAGCAGCGATATATCTATCTGTGCCGCGACCGGTTTCAACCCTTCGCAAGCGACTGGGCAGCGGAAAAGCTGTACCGGTGACGCATCGGCTCCCTCCGGTAGACTGGACGAAAATGATCAGACGAGAGCCATGAGCTGGGTTAAAGAAGCGCGAGAACTGGTTCAGGATCTGATTGCCCTTGAGTTGCGCGCGATCGGAGCGAAAATCGATGCCCTAAACCTACGCATGGATGAGCAAACGCGAGCCCTGAGTCTCCGCATCGACGAGCAAGGCCAAACTGTCGAGAAACGAAGCGCGGAACGCCATTCGGAAAGCAAGGCGGAGATCGCCGCGCTGCGAACCGATGTTGCTTCATACAAGGTCAACGCCCGCTTGAGGCGATAAGTGGAGAAAGAAGTAAGTGGCGGACCGCCATACGCTTTCACTAGGAAGTGGGCGTTTATCTTCATGGTGGTGTCATCTCCAGTCGCCATACTCTGTTCTCGCCTGGAAGGCATTAACAAAGGTATTGGTGCTTGGATATGCACGGGGTTGCTTTTAGGAGCCGCGAGATCTCGCTGGAATCTCAGAAACCGCATCGGATACTGGATAATCGCCGCGCTCGGCGGAGCTCTCCAAATACCTTTTGTTCTATTCGTTAATCGGGGCGAGAAATCGCGATCTTACATCGCCTATTTACCGATAGGGTTCTTAGATTATGCCCTCGTATATGGAGCTTTACTGCTTTTTGAAAGGTCAACAAAGAAGGCGATCACGCCCGCTAATGGTAGAAGCTCATGTTAACTGCGGCTTGCGACTTTAAGCCTTCAGGTTGCCGAGCTTACAGCGGCCAAAGAAGGTAACGCGCAGTAAGCTGCTGCGTTTTCGACACGCCCCAACTACGAGCGTCGCCGCGCCACCGCCTCGTACAGCGCGCCGTACTCCGCCGCCGGGCGCACCCAGCTATAGTTTTTGCGCATGCCGTTCTGCATCAGCACATCCCACGCCGCTCTGTCTCCGAAACAGGCAATCGCTCGGTCAATTGCGTGCAGAAAATCGCCGGCAGCATAGCCGTGAAACTTGAAGCCGGTGCCGTCGGCCGGGTCCGGCGTCTCCTCCACCGTATCTTCCAACCCCCCGGTCGCGCGCACTACCGGCACGGTCCCATAGCGGAGGCTGTAAATCTGGTTCAGCCCGCACGGCTCATAGCGCGAGGGCATCAGGAACATGTCGGCGCCGGCCTCGATCTTGTGCGCGAGCGTGTTGTCATACTGCACGCGCACCGCAAAGCGATGCGGGAAGCGCTCCGCCAGCGAGCGCAGCAGGTTTTCGTAGTACGGTTCGCCCGTGCCAAGCGCCACCAGCAGCACTTCGCGCTCAGCCAGGCGCTCGGCAATCTCTGCGAGCAGGTCGAAGCCTTTTTGCGTAGCAAAACGCGACACAATGCCCAGGATCGGCGTGGTTGGCGGCGTTTCGGGTGCGCCGAAGGCATGCAGCAGGTCGCGGCGGCACTCCGCTTTGCCCTCAAGGTTGCCCGGCCCATAGTGAGCCGCGATAAAGCGGTCGTGCAGCGGGTCCCAGTGGTCGTAATCCACGCCGTTCAGGATGCCATGTAAATCCGCAGCCCTGCCGCGAAATACGCCTTCAAGCCCGTAGCCGAACTCGGCAGTCTGGATCTCCTCGGCATATTTCCTGCTGACAGTGGTCAAAGCGTCCGAGTAGACCAGCCCGCCCTTCAGGAAGTTGAAGGTGTCGTACTGCTCCAGCCGATCCATGCGGTATACATCCCACGGCAGCAGCAGGCGCTCGGTCGTTTTGGCCGGGAACCAGCCCTGGTAGCCGGCGTTGTGCACAGTGAAGACAGTACCGACGCCTTCAAGCGCCGGGTCCTGCGCGTAGATGGTGTGCAGGTACACGGGCAGCATGGCGGCCTGCCAGTCATGCGCGTGGAAAATATCAGGTACACCGATCTGCTTGCTCGCCTCCAGCACCGCGCGGCTGAACAGCGCAAACCGCTCCCAGTTGTCGGGGTAGTCGCCCCCTGCTGTGCCGTACAAGGCTTCGCGGTCAAACAGCTCCGGGCAGTCGATAAAGGCAAACTGCACGCCGTCGCGCTTGCCGCCGTCCACCACGGAGACGAAGCGGTTATAGCCAAGAAACGGGACGGTGATGCTGGGCACCAGCACCCGGCGCTTGCCCAGGTGCGGAGCCACCGCGCGAAACAAGGGCAGGTACACCGTGACCGTGTGCCCCTGGCGTACCAGCTCCGGCGGCAGCGCGCCAATCACGTCGGCCAGGCCGCCGGTTTTGACGAACGGAACACATTCGGAGGCGGCAAAAGCAATGTGCATCGGTCGGAACTCCCCATCGGCCGCGGCAGCGAGCCCGGCGTCCGCAAAGGCTTAGTCTAAAGGATCATTCCAGGGAGTCGCATGCATTCGAAGACGAAGCTCGGTCAACACTTCCTCGTCGACACGAACGCACAGCGCGCGATTGCAGCCGCGCTGGGCGAAGCGGCGCGCGGCGACGTGGTGGAGATCGGTCCCGGCAAGGCGGCGATCACGGCGCTGCTGGCTGGCCGCGCCGCGCGCCTGGTCGCGATCGAGCTGGACGGTGAGCTGGCCGCTCGGCTCCGGACGCAGTTCGGCTCCGCGCCGTCCGTGGAGGTGCTCGACGCGGACGTTCTTACGGTTGATCTGTCGGCGCTGGCCCGTACCCCCGGACGCTCGCTGGCGGTCCTGGGCAACCTGCCCTACTACATCACTTCGCCCATCCTCCAGCACCTGTTCAAGCATGAGGCCGTACTTTCGCAGGCAGTTGTGATGGTGCAGCGCGAGGTAGCCGAACGCATCACCGCCGTGCCGGGCACCCGCGCCTACGGCCTGCTCTCGGTGCTCTGCCAGATCCACACCCGCGCGGAGCTGCTGTTTACGCTGCCGCCGCACGCGTTTCAGCCGCCGCCCGAGGTCGACTCGGCGGTGGTGCGCATGCGATTTGCGCCGCGCTGGGCTGAGCTTGCCGTACCGCAGGCAGCGTTTACCGGCTTTTTGCAGGGGTGCTTTGCGCAAAAGCGCAAAACACTGGTGAACAACCTCCGCGCAGCCGGCTACGCGCCGGAACGCATTGTGCAGGCGCTGAAAACAGCCGGCGGCAGCGGACGGGAACGTGCGGAAGAACTTGCTCCCGAACGGCTCGCCGCGGTGTATCGCGCGCTCGGCTAGCGAACGCGCCCTGCCGGTGCCGGCGCCGGTGCCGCGCGCGGAGCAGGCGGCGGTGGTGCGAAACGCGGCGCTGCCGGTCTAGCTGGTGCCGGCGCCGCAATTCGCGGCGCAGCGTAGCCTCCACTAGGCGGGGTGTAGAGTATGCGACCGCCCAAAATGTGCTCGTTCTGCACCGGGCGTACCGGGCTTGGCGCAAAGACGTAACTCGGCAGCGCGTGGGCGCCGACGTAGGGGGTCGCAAGCCTGGGCAGCAGCGGAGCCAACGCCGCTTCGCTGCCGGCGCTTTCAGCCGCAAGCGGAAAGGCCCGTACCGCGGGCCGAGCGCTGCCGAACTGCCGGAAAGGGTAAGGCTCCGGGTGAGCCGCCGCGAGCTGCCTCGGCACCGGTGAGGCGCTTAGAGAGGCGACCTTGGGCTGGACTCTGGGCACGATCGGCACGCCCGGCACACGCCTGCGGGGAACCGGGAAAACAGGCGGCCCATGGAAGTGGTACGTGCGCGGCACCCCGTACAAACCTGTGTACGGGTACCAGCCGACCGCGCCAAAGCCTCCGCAGACCCCGCCCGGCTGCCAGCCCCATCCAAAGCCGCCGTAGTAGTTCCATGCGCCGCAGTGATACGGCAGCCAGCCCCACGGATATGCCGACACCCACGTCGGACCGACCCCCGGGTAATAGTTCCAGCTGCCCGCGCCGTACGGGTCAAAGTTTGCGTCGACGCCGTCCGGCGCCCAGGCCATGCCCTGCCCCGGCACGCTGTACCAGGAGCCGTAGTAGTCCAGGTCGTTCCAGGCCTGCGCGTCAGGCGAGCCATTGCCGATGCGCGCGTTGGTCTGTTCGCCGGCCATGTCGGCGAGCATGGCGTCGC